>PMUM01000342.1 GCA_003166855.1 Acidobacteriaceae bacterium
CGCTCAAAGCCAAAGTGCCAAGAGACTGTTGAGTCGAAGACTTGCCCGAGCTAAAACCCTGGCAGCCAATCAGGATGGCCAGACTCAAAAAAACCAGTGCCAGACTACTGGTCCGGAGAAGCTCGGCAGCTGGGGGTGGCAGACAGCGTCTCTTCATAATGAGTCGATCCCTGAAACGACCGGCACTTAAGTCTCGCGTTACTGCACTTAGGTCTCGCGTTTCTTAGGTATTGAGTTTGGGCGTTAAGGCGAGATTCGACCAGATTTCGAAGGTTCATAAGATAGACGGCGGAAGGTCACCACCCGGATGAACCGGCGCTCGTATGTCTTGTGGATTGTTGAGGATACGCCTATTCCATCTTGCGCGGCGCAGGCTAAAACGATCTCATGTCCAGTGCTGGTCTTAAACAAACGGTCTGTTATTTGCCTGGATTCGTAATCATGACCATGGGACTCGGAGGACCGACCTTGCCATCCGCTGCTACGTAGGAAATGCGGTACCGGACGCTTCCCGAAGCTGGCGGATTGTTGTCGGTGGCATTCTGTGCGGTCATTGGCCCTGCCATACGAATCCACCCTTGCTCCGGCTGAGCCTGGCGCTCCACGATCAGGCTGAGGCCGGCGGGTGGTTGCTGGAACTGCACGACAACATGGGGATAGGGGCTGGCGCTGAACTGCGCTGTGGGCGTTGCAGGAGTGGGGAGCGGTGGCGCGCCAACGCGAATGGCGACCGGCCGCGTGGGGTCGCTGCGATTTCCGTTCTTGTCCACTGCAACCAGGCGGTACCAATAATTCTCTCCGGCACTCACGTAGAGATCCGTAAACTGTCGAGCACTTCCGGGAAGCGGATCGCCAATCACAACTCCCAGATCGTCCGCACGTCCGGAACGCAACACCATGAACTGCGCCGCCTTTTCATCGGCAGGGACAAAATTAAGAACGCTTTTGCCGTCCGCGCCGCTTGAGCCAGTGATGGAAGGCGCATCGGGAAGCGACCGGTCGGCGAGCACCACCTGCACTGAAGCGCTGGCCGGGCCCTCTGCGTTGTCGAATCCAATGGCCAGAACCCGGTATTCGAGCTTCATGTCCGAACTCAGGCCCAGATAATCGTCGTAGAGCGGCTCCGGCGTCACATGGGGATTGAGGCGCACCCAGTTTTCGACGCCGGCACTGCCCGTCAGAGCACGACGTTCGACGAAGTATCCTGCTACCGGGAAGTCAACTGGCTTCCACGTGAGGCGGACTCGCGTCTGCCCTGCGTCGGAGGTGAGCCCTTCCACTTTCGGCAGCGCTCCTGGATTTTGCGACTGCGCGGCCGCGGCGCCCGAGGGATTTCCCAAGTCTCCCCGAGAATTTACAGAGCGCACGCGATAGTAATAAGTGGTGCCGCCCCGAACCGTTGCATCCTCATAATGCGAGGTGCCGGGCGGCAACGCCTGCGCTGCGAGAGCTTCGTAGGGCCCTGCGTGGAGAAATGCGCGCTCCACAACATAGCCGGCGAGATTTGGTTTCTGCTGCGCAGGCCAGCTCACCACAATCTTTCCGGCTGAACCCGCAGCCGTGACTGGCTGCGGTGGTTCGAGCGAATGAAAATCCGGATAGAAGATGCGAATGGAAGTTCCAGCGCTGCGGCGGCCAAACGCGTCCACGCTGAAGACGCGGTAGGTCAGCATCTCGTTCGGAGGAGCGTTCCGGTCGAGAACCAGCGGGATCTTCGGATCCCATTTCAGTCCAGGGATCACAGGCTTGGCCGTCACGGGTGCCGCCGACTGCCCGCCTCCATCGCGTTCAATGGCATAAGCGATCACCGGCAGCTCACGATTCTCCGCGGGCGCCTCCCAAAAAAGTGCCACGCCGCGTTCGTCGACTTTCACCTGCACGCCCGCAGGCGCTGGAGCGAGTGCCGTAGCCTGGGAGGAATCAACCGCAGAACTTACCAGTTGCACCCCAGTTGGTTTTCCCGAGTTGTCGAGGCCTTCGACTTTGTAGGTGCGGCTCCCCGATGCAACATTCTCCAACGTCCACGAAAGACCCAGTGCTTTTGCATAGCCCGGTTCGCTGAACGCCCTCAGGCCAACAATGTTGATCAGTTGCTTGCCTTTCGCGCCAGCATCGGGCTTCGCCAGCACATCCGGCAGTTTGCGGATCGCATCGGCATCCTCAACAGAAAGAGCCTGCAATGCAGCGGCATCGCCCATGCTGATCTTGGGAACGAGAACTTGTCCGGTGGAATCCGACAGCTTCCATCCCCCAGCCGGCCACTTGGATGGTGGCGGAAACCACAACAACGAAATATGTCCCTTGCCGTCAGAGACCGCGAACAGAGCTCCTGACGCTTCCTGGCCGGCAACAACTCGAACAGCGAAGAGCAGCAGAAGTGCCGTCGCCATCGACGTCGAGATTTTTGAAGGTGCCGTCATTGATTATTGTTTCTAGTTCTTGACTACAAGTGCACCGAGAACGAAACCGATCCCAGCGGCCACGGGAGTCCGATGCTGGCGCTAGCCTGCATCTCAAGCGGCAAAGCCTCGGCATGCACCTGTGCTGACACCCCCGCCGAGACGCAGACACTGTCCACGCAGACCCCGGCGTCAACGTTCGCCGAAAAGTCTCCGGAGATATGCGGCTGCGGCGTGATCGTTAGTCCCATGTCCACGCTGCCGCGAATGTATGCGGACGCCACCGAATCGTCGCCCACATTCAAATTGATGCTCTCTCCGCCGCCGATCGAGAGTCCTGCATCGGAGAGCATGACGTACATATTCGCGTCCGCGATCAACAGATGCCCGTCGATCCGCGGCCCCTGCTGCTTCCCGGCGTCGATGTGCCACGGCCCGCTCGGCCCGAAATGGATGTCAACCGCCGCGTTGTTCGCGCTGTTGCCCATATCCACCGATGCCAGCCCGCCCATGAAGTTCAGATGTCCCCACAGTCGCCCATCAAAATTGCTACCCGCGTACTGGAAATATCCCTGGAAATCTCCGTTGCTGTTGTCCGGCGGCTTGAGCACCCAGGCGTGGAAATCCATGCGCGCGCCCGCATCCTGCCCACTCGACTTGATCACCAGATCGCCGTCCAGCGTGTAAGTAAACTGGTCGGGCATACCCACCCGCATTCCCGCCATGAATAGGAAAGAATTATCGAAGACCGGAGCCGCCGCATTGATCGAGCCCGTATCCTCAAACGCGGTCAGTGGGAAATTGTGCCCGAGTCCGCCCTGCACGCGGTAAAGGTTCATCACCGGTGGTACCGGAATCAGCGGCACCCCTGTCGGGCCCAGTGCATAACTGACACGTGTCAACCAGTAATCGTGCCCGCCTTGATAGCCCAGGCGGAATTCTCCCGTAATCGGCGGGCCGCCTAACTCCGACAAATCCACCGATCCCGAATATTCACTGCCGCTTGTCCCGGAATACACGGGATGAATCTTGGCCTCGGAACTCGGCTGCCCCGACGGGTAGGGCAAGTCGATCACGAAAGGAGAATTCGTCGGGCCGACGGTGGAATAGTTATTGCCCGCCATGTTCACCTGATAATTCACCTGCATCGGTGCGGCCGGCATCACCTCGGACAGGTGAACCGTCGTATTGAAGAGCGCACCGAGAACCTGGCTGCCCGACGGAGGCGCCGTCAAATGTACCGAGGCCATATCAACCGGCGTCAGCCCCAGTTGCGCACTGCCTCCGAGCGGAATATCCAGCGCTTGATTGCCCTGCGCGAAGTACCCGCGCCCGTCCATCCCAAAGTAGAAAACCTGATCGAAGGCCGCAAACTGCTTGTTCTCGGAGGAGAACACCATGTGCAACTTGTTCGCTTCCACCACCCAACCGATGCCCTGCTGCTGCGTAAATTGCGGATTGTTCGCCGTGAAAGCAAAGTTTCCGAATGTCTTTGAAACGGGAGGAACCGTGAACGGGAAACTGGTCTGCGGATGCTGCCCGCCGCCGGATTGCAGTTGCGCAGTGCCCTTCAGGTCAATGTCGAGCCAAGGCACATGAATATCCATGTTGTTATATGTGGCTGTGAATCTTCCGTTGAACGCCGTCGCACTGATCGAGTCGAAATGGACGGACCCCAACCCAAGAGGCGCGGTGAAAGGTTTCGTGGTAAAGGTACCGCAAAGACCTGCGGCGATTCCCCAATCCGGAACGACAGGTTGCAGCGATGAACTCGAAACCAAGTCGAAGGTGTAAGGCGTGATCGCGAGACTTGGGAAGCGCACGCCCACCCAATCGCCGCCGGCCAGGTTTCCGCACAACAAATTTGCCGCGTCGCCATCATGATGGCTCAGATCCAGCCGCACGTTGCTGGACTGCATCGTGAAGGCACTCCAGCCAATCAATGTCGTGGGCATGTTGAGCCCATCTTTGATCCAGTCCCCATTGGCATGGAGTTCGCTGGTGACGCCGCTCCATGAAACCGGTATCTCTCCCGGCAGCCGGAGCGTGTCATCGGCAATCGTGACATTCAAGGTCGCGTCGAGTTCCCCGCCCGCCTGCCCCGCGAGTCTCTGCAGCGTTCCCTTGAGCGCCGGCAAACTCGCAGCCAGCGTGACATTCGGAGAAACATCAATGCTCCCCGTCTGCACATTCAGGCCGTCGGGAACGATCCAGTTGCTGATCTTTACCGGAATCGGCGGATACTGGTCATATGCCCCGGTACCGGTGTTGGCCATATAAATGATCAGATTGCCGGTTCCGTCATATGTTGAGCCCTGCTGTGTGACTCCATTCTGCAGTCCGCTGACCTCAAATGCTCCGCCGCTCTTGACTGGAAACAGAAATTTGCACGGCTTCTTCGGATCGGACGCCACCACTTGATAGGCCTCGCTGTTCGAAGCCACGTGCTGGTCCGGTACCGTATTCCCCAACTGCGAAACCACCTGCTGCAGCGCTCCATTCACATATTGCACCGCGCCTAATCCTGATGCGCTTTGCTTCGTCGGCGAGAGAACCCCAATCTTCAGCGGCGGCAAATTGCTGCCCGCCGGCGGCGCTAGAGTATTCAGCAAAGATTGCGCGTCGGCTGCATTGGGCCCAGCTATCTGTTTGCCGCCAGCGCTGCTGCTCGTGCCCGATCCCGTCGGCAGCGACGACGCAACCGGCAGCAACGATCCCAACGCTCGGCTTACCCCGATGGAGAGATTTGGCATCGTCGGATTGGGCATCACGTCGGCTTCGACCATCACACTGTGATTGCCCACCGGCTGCACCTGCAATCCCGGCGAAAGGACCGGAGGGCTTTGGCCAATCTTGATCGGAGGCTCGGGCACAGGCATCTCGAAGGACGCTCCCAGGAACTGGATCCTGGTGAATGCTTGGCGGGGCAGATTCATGCGTCTTGGGGAGGGCACCAGCGTCATGTTCTGCTGCGACTGCGTGCCATCCACAATCCACGTGACCCGCACTTGCCCGGTGCCGTAATAGCTCAAGTAAGAGGTCGCATCCATCCCGTCGTCACACGTGCTGCAGACAGCCGCAACCGGCGCTGCTCCCGGAACCAACGGCACCAGCTTTTCCTTTTCGAGCTTCGGCGGATTACTGCCCGCGGCTGGTGGCGGCGTCTTTGCGACCTGCATCGGCACCGTGGTTTTGGCTGGTTGGCCACCCAGCGGTCCGTTCTTCATCGGCCCGCCCGCAGCCAACACTCCTTTGCGGACGTCGTACGCGCCAAAATCAGGATCGGCGATTCCCGTCAGATGGAGCGGCCCTTCCGCCACCAGATCCGGCACTACAGTTACGTATATCGTGTGGCAATACAGCATGTAAGCGTCGCTCGCTACCTGAGCTGCGGGGCTGGTTCCGCTGTTGCCTCCGCCAAGCATCTGCTGAAAGTTCGTCTGCACTCCCGTCAGCGTGAGCCCGTTCTTCACCGCGCCCGTTGATGCCATCTTCGACAGCAGCGCAGTCTGCATGAACGGCGTCGTCGGCCCATCCACACTCGCCGAAACCGAACCGACGCTTACGTGCTGCAAGTCTTCTTCCGACAATTGGAACACCCGCACCGTGTAGCCGTTGGGCGACTGATAGGTGTGCTGCATCGGGCTGGTGGAATTCATCGGGTACGACAGCTGAACTGCCGGCGTCCAGTTGCCCAGCGAATATTGGTTCGGAGGTGGGGGCTCCACCGGGGGTGCGGTCAACGGCTCTACGGTTCCATCGCCCCAGTCGACAAAGACATTGTCGAACTTAACCGCTGCGACGTACCCCGCCAGACACGGCGGTCCGCACTTGGGCGGATCGGCCGTCTGGGGCGTGAACTTGATCTCATACGGCGACTGCGCCAGACTGAAGTTGCCCTCCAGCGCCCATGGGTCGCCGACATAGTTGTTCTGGTCAACTCCCGTCACCTTCCCGTTTGCGTCGTACACATTCTTGTCGGCAATATTGACGGCCTGCACGCCCGTAGTCGTCCCCGTGCCGCTGCACTGCATCCCCGTCGGCGGCTTGGGAGCGAGCAGTGGCCAGCGGTTGGAGATTTCCACTTCAATATTTACGGTCCCGCCAGAGGCCGCCTGGTTGGCCGAGTTCTGAGCGAGGTTCTGCGCGGCGTTCTGGTTTAGCACGGGCACGGCATTTTGCCCGCCGCCCTTGCTGTTCGCCGGAGGATTCGCCTGCGGCGCTACTCCGTTTTTGTTATACGTGTGGAATCCTGCGACCTCCCATTGCAGTTGCCCCTGATTCAACAACCCGCTGAGCTGGTCTGGAGGAAACTTCGGCATGGTATTGCCCGACGAGGCCGCGATGGAAACAATCGGCGTCTTAGTGGGGGACAAGGGCGGCCCCATCAATCCAACCAAACCGGGGAACATCCGCCGCTGAACCGGATCCAACACCGCTTTCAGGAAAGCCGGGTCGGGTCGGAAGTAGGTTGGTACCACTGTAAGCCATCCTCCCATCGCCGGCACGCGGTACCCGGTAATCTGCTGCGTTGCCACCAGCGTCTTGCCGTCCGCGGAGTAGATGCGTAACTCGTAGTAGTCAGCCAGCCCAGGATTCTGCTCGTGCCACTGGAAAACGGAACTGTCATTCAGCAAAGGAACCGAGTATGTGCCGTATCCGTCGCTAGTGGTCTCCGGGCCGAGCGGTCCGTCCAGCACGATGATGCCAAGCGGAAAATTCTGCAGCGTAATCGGCGGAATCTTCAACACCGTCGGCGGCCCAGACTGCTTCACCGCCAGCACATTCAGCATCCCCTTCCCAACAACACTCTGCTGGCCTGGCCCCTGCAACTTGATGTCGCGCCCTCCAGGCAGTGCAGCCGGGAGCGCGTTCACGCTGACATGCNNCATTTGCGAATACAGCCGCCGGTACCCCCGCGCCCACCGTGAATGTCACCTGCGTGCCAGGAACAAAATTAGAGCCCTGCAGAGTCACGTCAACGTTCTGGCTTCCCGCAGCAATCTGATTTGGAACCACGCGCAGTATCTGCATGGGCGGTGCGTGGCTGAGGCTGGCCCCGGAAACCACGGTGAATGTATTCGACGCGGAAACTCTTGTCTTCCCGCTGCCCACCGCCAGCACTACTCCCCGAGCTCCCAACGATGCATTCGGAGCGATGCTGATCTGGGCCTGAATCTGATTCGCGTTCGTTGACGTGGCCGACTGCACCGTGATGCCACTGTTGGGCATGAACTGCAATGACACGGGCGCGGAGAAGTTGACTCCGGTCAGGGTCATCGCCACGGTCGTGCCCTGCGTCCCCTGCAACGGAGAAAATTCGCGAAGAGCGGGCAGGCCGGGTTGCGTTGTAGCGCAGCCGTTGGCCGCCATTCCGGGCGGGCAATTCTGCGACGCCGTGATGGTGAAGGGCATTGCGGCGCGCAGGCTGTGGTCGGCGTCGATCAGAATGACTTGACGGCTTCCGGATTGCGCGCTGGGATCAATTTGCACCTGCGCCGAAATCTGCATGGGCGAAACGACCTGGAGTTTGCTCACCGTGATTCCCTGCGACGGCGTGAACACCAGATTCATGGCCCGAGCCACGAAATTTGAACCGCTGAAATTAATGGTGACCGTGGAACCGGCCGCCGCTTGGGCCGGGCTGAAGCTGATGAGCACCGGCGGCTTCGCCTGCGCGTGCCCCATCCCGCAGAGCGCGAGACATAGCACCGACAAGTGAATCACCCGCGAACTTAACCACCGCTGCTTCATGAGCGCTTTGCTCGCTTCATCTTCAGAAAGTGTGCTTATGGCCCCAGGTCACCGTCCAAATCACCAACAACTGCGTGCTTCTTTGGTCAACGTTCATGATCCCGTCGCGATTCTGGTTGTAGTTCCCCTGCGCCGAAAACGTATTGAACTTCAGCACTCCCGGAAGTGTCCACGAAACTCTGCCCCCATATTGCCCGGTGAGCGTGTCCGCTGTGAGTGTGCCGTTCGAGAGAATCGTCCGCCCTTTCGTGACCGTCACCAGCGGCGAAACCTGCAGCGCCGGTTTCTTCCACGTAAACGCCGGTTGGATATACACCGTGATGTTGCGCGTCGTGCCGGTCGTCAACCCATCGGCGGCGACCCAGTTCGCATTTACTTGCCCATTCAACTGGAAGAACTTCTTCGTAACCAGGTTCGTGCCGAAGGTGAGTGACGAAGTGATCGTGCTGGCCTCGGGAAACAGATTGTTGTGATTCCAGTCTCGCGTGGCTCCTCCGGTGATCGTCACTGTCCCAACTTGCCGGTTCAAGTTGATGTTTCCGGAGATGTCGCGTTGGTCCTGCGCTCCGGTCTGGTCCGGAGGCTGCCCCTGCAGCGCCGCGGGAATCGTGCCGGTCTGCGTCAGGGACTCGCGCGCATCCACAACCAGATTGGTTTTCACCCCGAAGGCCTTGCTCCACGTTTCGTCAAAGTTGTCCAGGAACAATTCGTCGCTCGTCGTGGGATGAACGTTGTTCGCCAGAAACGTGTAGGTCAATCCGAACGTGCCGGCGCTCGTAGCCTGGGTAATCCCGGAATCCACTCCCCGCAGGTTGGGCTGGCTGGCCTGCGTCAGGCTGGGATTCGCGGGATTGCCGAAGTTCTCACCGACGTCGCGGTAAGCCACGTTCATGTTCGTCTTGCCAGCTTGTCCGGAAATACCGGTGCGCCACGCTCTGCCAAACTGGCTGTCGGAGAACTGGGTCGTGTCTGGATTCTCGCGGCTGAAGGCATACTCTGAAGACCACAACCATTTCGCAGTAAGATGAATATTGAGCAGCGCGCCGTAAACGTCTCCCATCGACTTCGCAGCCACTGGATTCGGCAGGATGATCGGGTTCCCTTGCGAATCGTACGATACGCTGGTGGGCGCGCCGATATCTTGTGCGCTTAACCACATCAGCCGGAACACCGCCCACTTGGGCAACGGCGCCTGCCAACTCGCTCCCATCATCTGCTGATGGAAATTGATTCCCGACCCTCCACCCAGCGCCTGATCGTTTGTATTTACGAAATAGCCGAACGTGCCCGCCGGCGTCTTGAGCGTCGCCTCGAGGCCCTGGCGTGGAGTGGCAGCAGTCACAAACTGTGCGTCGGTGTACAAGACTGGTGACACGATTCCGAAGCGAAGATTCGCCGCGAAATCCCCGTTCTTATAGCCAAGCTGCAAAACGTAGTCATTCACTCGTCCCTGGCTGGTGCGCTGCACTTCAGGATTCAGGATGGAATTCAGCAGCCCGCTGCCGTTAACTTCCACGTGCCAGGGGCCGCGATTGTAGGTCATGCGTTCGGCGACCGATAGGACATTCGAATCCGGCGGATTCGATCCTGAGGCCCACTGCGTGTTCGCACTGATCTGGCCTTCCTCCGACGGGCCCTGCTCCTTTCGAAGCTCAATCGCACCCGCCTTGGCGCCGCGGTGCACAGCTGCGACGGACGCTGTTGTCGGCAAAGCACCCTGCTGTCGCGGTGGAGGAAGCTCCGCATCCGTTCCCGGCTGGAACGCCCCTGCCGCCGGAACGCTCGGCACTGCGGGCGCAGGCGGAGATGGAGCCACCACGGTGAACTTCCAGGTCGCACCCTCGCTCCCCACTGTGAGGTTCACATTGTGATCCCCTCCGGCCAGCGCCAGTGGCGGCGTGAACGCAACTTTGATGTCACTCACCTGCGCTAGTGTGGTGACATCCACGTCATCGAGCATCAGGGTGATGTCAGCGGGATTCACCTGAGACTGGAAGCCCACCGAAACTGTCGGCTGCAATTGATTCGTGCTGCTGTTGGGCGCCGGCGTTTGCCCGGAAATCTGAGCCGCGAGATCGGGGGGAGATGGCAGCGCCTCAGGAACTCCCAGAGACGCCAGTTGCACAAGATGGCCGTCGTGTTTCAGGCTGGTGTCAGGCAAGGCCTCTGCCACAAAACTTTGCACCGGTCCCGACATGATGAGTACGCCGTTGGGCGCGATGGCATCCACCTGCCAGTAATAAGTAGTGCCCGCCGTCAGTTTCCGATCTGCAACCCGCAGGTCCAGCTTGGGGTCAGCAGTCAAGTATTGCCGGATGATCTGTGTGGCCTCGGCGTCGCCGCTGATCGTAACGAAATAGTAGCCGTTGGTTTGTGCGGGTTTCCATTCGAGGAGCGTATGGCCCGCAGCCGTGCGTGCGGGCTTCGGACGCAGCGACGTCAACCCGCCTTCCGCAACCCGATATACGCTTCTCATCGGCAGCGGCTTGCGCGGCGTTCCCGATATTTCCACGGCGCGCACAGTCCAGTAGAGTTGGCCCTCCGGCAAACTCCGCCAGATTCCGTCCGGCACTTCCCAGCGATTGTCCACGACATCAAACCAATTCTGGATCGTCCCCAGATAAGGCTGACTCGAGAAGCCCACCTGATACTTCGCCGCCCCTGGCACGGGGGCCCACAACAACCGCGGTGGAATGTCCGACGAAAACGTTGCCCCGTATTCCGGCTGGATCAGTTGTTCCAGTCTCCAATCTCCCGGATTCACGACGACTACGATGGGATAGGTTGAGATCTGATTGGGCTGCACCATGCGCAACAACAGCGTATGCGAGCCGAGGTACCAGGTGGGCAGAGACTGGCGAGTCTGAATGGCCGTACTCTGTCCGCCCACAATCGAAGCCGTAAACTGCTCGACCACGTTTCCGTCCCAAACCCACTGTCCGACCACCGTGCCGGTTCCCGAACCCGCAAGAATGGCTTCGGCATTCAATTCCTGGCCTTGCATCACCACGGTCCCGTCACGCGGATGCATCAATGCCATGTTTAAGACGGAAAGCGGTGCTCCCAAGGAACTGGACGATTCCACCTCGATCGGCTGAGAGGTTCCCGAAGCTCCATTAGTAAACGCGCCCGCCGTGCTGGTTCCATCCAGATTCAATACGTCCACAGCACGCAAACCAGGAATCGCTTTCGGACTCACGCTGAAGAGGGCCGACATAAGCCCAGAATTCACGACCACCACACTCAGCACGGCGACATCCGTGGCCCGGGTATGTCCATTCGAATTGCTGACGGAAGTCAACGTTGGCGAGATCACCGCGGTAGCCCCCGGTCTAAAATTCGCTCCGACCAGAGTCATCCTTATATGGTCTCCACCTTGCGAGGTGAAGCCAGGAGAAACACTGATCAGACTTGGCGAAGGCGCGGCACTCGCCGTAAGCGGTACGCCGTTGGACGTCAACCCGCCTCCTGCGGCAAATGGGTTGAATACCGTGACCAGGAGAGTTGACGGCGTGGCGATGTCGGAACCGAAAATCGTCGCCGTCAGCTTCAGCCCGCTGACAAAGACGGTGGGACGGTTGCTGCCGTTGATCTGCACTACTGAGTTTGTGAGGAAGCCGCTGCCGGTCACCGTCAAAGTGAAGTTTGGTCCTCCGGATGCAACTGAAGGCGGATTGATGCTGGCGATAACCGGAGCAGTTTGTGCGCGGCCGGCCTGGCATGTCGCCACCAAGAAAACGATCGACAAAAACAGAAAGACACTTGATTTGCGACGCGCCTGACAATCCACAGAGCCACCAATCGCCCGAACATCGGTTGACAGAATTCAATTGACAAAATGCGGATAGAGGTTGCGTTGACTGCAGTTCTACAAATCAAACCACACTTGGGTCGGTGGTGGAAGCCCAAACGTCACGCGAGTACCTTGCTGGTCAACTGCTGAGCGTGTCAGGGGAGGAGGTCCGGAAATCTTGGCGCGCGGGCCTACTCGACCTCTGCATTTCCACTGGGCTTGACCACCAGGAAAGGACCGATCGCCAGCACATCCATGCGGGTGCGCTGGAAACAATCGATGGCCTCCTCTGGAGTGCAGACGATGGGCTCATTCTCGTTGAAGCTCGTGTTCAGGATGACGGGGATGCCAGTCTTCCGATGGAAGGCCGAGATCAAGTCGTAGTACATCGGATTTTCTTCGCGAGTCACGCTCTGCAGGCGGCCGGTATCGTCCACATGGTTCACCGCACACAGTTCCTTGCGCTTCTCTGGCCGGATTTTGTACACGTGCAGCATGAACGGCGAGGGATGATCGTGCTCAAAGTACTCGTGCTGATGGTCGGCCATGATCGACGGGGCAAAGGGGCGGAACCACTCGCGGTGCTTGATGCGAGCGTTAAGAACGTCTTTCATGTTGGGCAGGCCAGGATGAGCCACGATGGAGCGATTGCCGAGTGCGCGCGGACCCCACTCCATCCGTCCTTGAAACCAGCCGATCACGTTGCCAGCGGCGATCTGTTCGGCGGTGGCGTCGAGCAATGCAGTGCGCTCCAGCTTGCGATACTTCGAACCGGCACTCTGTAGCGCCGATTCAATGCGCGAATCGGAAAATTCCGGACCGAGGTAGGAATTCTTCAATTCATGGCGTCGCGGCTGCTTGAGCACGGAATGATAGGTGTGCAGAGCGGCCCCGATGGCCAGGCCTTCGTCGCCAGCGGCGGGTTGAATGTAGGTGCGGCGGAACGGCGTGACATCGAAGACCTTGCCATTGGCCACGCTGTTGAGCGCACATCCGCCAGCCATCGCCAGGTCTTCGCACGGGACTCGGCGGTGAAGTTGATTCAGTAAATGGAAGAAGATCTCTTCAAAACGATGCTGCAGCGCGAAGGCGAGGTCCATATCGCGCTGCTTTATTTCGGAGTGCGGAGCGCGCGGTTCGCCGAATAGCTTCTCCATGCGGTCCGAGAAGTGGCGGGCAAGCTTAACCGTGCCATCTTCCAGCACCTGCATTCCCTGGTTGCTGCCGAGCGCCTTGAAATAGCTGAGGTCCAACTGGAAGCCACCATTCTTGGCCGCGACGATCTTGTTGATCTCGTCACAATAGGTGTCCTTTCCATACGGGGCCAGGCCCATGACTTTGCCTTCATCGCCGTACTTGCTGTAGCCGATGAATTCGCAAATCATGGTGTAGACGCTGCCCAGCGAGTGCGGCAGAAACACGCGGTCGAGAACCTCAATCTCGTTGCCTTCGCAAAGCGCCATCATCGTGGAAACGAAGTCGCCGGAACCGTCGTAGCTGAAGCCCGCGGCCTTCTCCCAAGGAGAACAGTAATAGGCGCTCGCGATATGGGCGATGTGGTGCTCGAGATGGTGCTCCTGAAAACGGAGTTGCGCGGAATCGACATCAAGCGCCTTCGACAGCAGCGAGCGCACATCGCGCATTCCCTCTTTGCGCTGACGAAGCCGGATGAGGTTCAGAATCTTAGCCGGGTTGGCGAGCGCGTATCGTACTTTCTTTGCGAGGTGCGCATCGCTATCCTGCCCGACGGACACATGTTCGACATCCGAAATCTTCGCCCCGACCGCATCGAGGCACGCCTTGATCGCAAGCGCGGGAAAACCAGCGAAGTGTTTGTGACGGTTCAGGCGCTCCTCGGCAATGGCAAACTTGACTTCGCCATCGACCACGATCGCCGCCGAGGCATCGGCATGAAACATGTTGAGGCCCAAGATGAGCATGAACTACGTTCGTCTCCTCTGACGTTGCACGCGTAATTGGATCATTCGTTCAGGCTGGGTTTACGCTGGATGTTCTTCGAACTGCGTTGAGCAATGAGGCTGCATTCACCGCGAGCCGCTTCAATTACTGGAGCATGCGGCTGCGATGTTAGTTGCGAAACAACCGCTCGAAACTTTCCGTTTGGTTGCCTTTCAATTTCCTCGACGTATTGAAATCGGACCGCGAGACCCGGACTGATCCAGCGGTGGATCTCCCGGAGGATTTCGGCTTCGTCGCTTGTACCATACCCGGGACGGCGCACCAATCGAACCGTAATCTCGCCCAGTTGCTCTTGAACGACCTGCACCTCTTTTACGTTGAGGGCATCCTTAAACACATAGTCAAATCGCATGATGCGCGTGCCCTCTGGCGTAATCACGTAATCGTCCTCGCGCCCTTCAATACGGAGCAAGGCCCTCGAACTGCGCCCACAAGGGCAAGCGTGCGCGCTATCTTGCCACACCCCACTATCGCCAACCTCATAACGAATCAGAGGAAAAGCGTCGTTGGCAAAACCCGTGCATAGGATTGACTTTGCGGGATTCGCACGCTGAAGCTCGACCCCTTCCATGACCCCAAACTCGAAGTCCTCATGGTAAACGAACTCCGGGCAGTGGGACGCATTGCCGCAGCCCTCGGAGCAACCGTACTGATCGGTCAGCGTCGCGCCCGTAAATTTCTGAATGTCACGGCGCTGAAAGTCGAGCATCTTTTCGGCTCCGGTGAAGACAGCCCGGGGCGGCGAATGAAGGGCCAGTCCGGCTTCGCTGGCATGCAACACAAGCATGTGGATGATCGACGGATATCCTGAATAAAACTCGAAGGGGTGTGAGTTTAAAAACTCGATCACGCTGGAGATTTTTCCTGCGGTGAGGTGGTGCATCGTCACCAGCGCCTGATGCAGCGGCCGATTCCAGCGCCAGTAGGGCGGTGTGCTCTGACCCACCGGAACAACCCTTTTACCGGTAAAGTTCGCATGCCAGGCGCCGGGCCCTATGCCGAAACGCAACCGGTGACGCCACCACACAGCCCACTGGAAAGCAATCGCCGGTTTGGTCGCATAAAAGTGCAGCGCCTTTCCGGTCGTTCCGCTGGTGTGGCGAAACACCAGATCGCGCCTAGATACCTTCTGAGAAACCAGGCGGTCGAAATTCTGCCGCACATTTTCTTTGGTCAGCACAGGCAGCTTGGGCAGGTCTTCGCGGCAACGAATATCTTCCGGTGATAACTTCAGGCTCTTCCAGAGTTCGCGATAGTAAGGAACGCTTTCGTAAGCATGGCGAATGAGTTGCCGAATCTTTTCATTTTGGTAGGCCTCGATCTCCGCGGCGCTCCATCGATCCGAATCCATCAATTCGAGCAAGCGCTTTTCAAAAATGCTTCCGAAGCGGGTCCGGGCCTCTTTTTTCCCGTAGTACCAGCACGCGGCGTTCTGCAGAAAAACCGGCAACCGGGGATAAATGTGCTCGACGATGGCGGATTCACTCATGGCTGCGAGACCGCCTCGCTGGTGCAGTCGGCAGAGGTGTCGAGCGCAGGCGCTTGTTCGATGTGCCCCTTCCACCCGAAATGAGGCTCGAAGTGAAATGTGTCGCGGCTCGCAATTTCGACCAAGGGTAGATTCCACGCAGAGTCGTTGCTGCTCAAGACAATGTCGCGCCAACCGTGGTCGGAGAGCGGAAAATTCCGGCACTGAAACGCCCGCGCTACGATCGGAATCTTGTCCGGATCAAAGCCCATGAGGTAAGCGCATGCTGCATCCACGCTGGGTGGGTGCACGCCAAACAGCAGCACTCCCGCTGGAACAGGATCCGGATTCAGCGGCCCCCTACCCTCGCCGGCAAGGATTCCGTCCACAAGAACGTAATGCCGTTTGCGACCCTGCTGCGGATCGCGCAGCGATCCGTCGGCGTTACCATAGAAGACAATCTTGTTCAGATCGAGGCACATCCTCCAGATGGTGTCGTTGCCGAACCAGTTCCCGCTGCGAACGGTGCTCTCGGTATCGCCAAAGACCGGTTTCCCGAGTCCACGCGCCACCTGATGGAGCCAGGGGCCAACCACCGGGATCCGATGCGAGAGTCCGCGAATGGCGCCCGCCATCTTGCGTTCGGTGCGGTGCTTCAAGTCCGGATTCGGATGCTCATCTCCTCCGAGGGCCGGAGCGCCTTCGGTGTGATGCGGCAGCCAGTTCTTGTCCGCGTTCACTCCGACCAGGTTCTTAAGGCTCGCGGTGATCCCTGCTTTCTTGTGGGTCTTCCACTTCGGCAGGCTGAACACCACATCGCACTTGATGGCGCAACCCGCAATCAGATATTCGTGGCGCCCCCCGCTGTGATGACGGTTGACCACGCCGGCGTCATAATCCGCACCATAATAATGTCCGGCGCCAGTGTGATCCACGAATTCGCTCGCCTGTCCCAGATCGAAGGCGACCGCTCCGTAAGGATTGGGAGCGAGTTTGCGTCGCTCCACGATCACTTCACGGTGCGTGGTCCACTCTTCCTGGCGCAGATCGATGAGTTCGAACGAGAGGCCGCGAGCCAGATAAAAGTCTCGAATCACGTCAAGGCCTAGAAGACGCGTCATTTCTGAGAAGGACGCATCCGTTTGGGGCGCATCAGCAAGAATGATTTTGCCTTTGGGTCCAACCGCCTTCCAAACATAGTCAGCCACTGCCCGAATTATGCTGCCATGCGTAATTACATAGCGCCAGCCCTGAGGATCACGCGGGTGGCGCTGATGCACCATATTCGGCTTCAGTAGAACCGTCTCGCCGGGGTGGATCAACTCCCTAAGCGGATTCCACTCGGGCATCCCGAAGTGCGCAAGATCCAGTCCGGCCGTGTGAAAGCAGCCGCGCACACCTTCATAGGCAGCATTCGGTTCCGCTGACACATCGTCGAAAGCATATTCCGGGTAGCGCTGCGCCGGAGAAAACGGTGCCTGGTCGGAATACTCCCCACGTTTGCCACGCCAGGCAACGACCGTATTTTCCGGCAAGCCACTCATCCCCGATTCCGCATCGAGGGTTCAACGCCCTCGTCCTCTCTCGCCCGTCGCAACTCGTAGATCTTCGACTTCACGTGAAACACCTGCACCGCCTGAAATCCGCAATAGATCAAGCCAGGGACACCGTCCAGAAATCCCAGACCGAACACATACTTGAACAAAAAGTACCAAAGCGGCGCGCCGGGTATGCCGAGGAACCTGGTTTTGAGCCAACGGCGGCGCTGCGCCTGCGTGCCGAAAAATGACGGAGCGAGTTGCCCGTTGGCCTCGCTTTCCAGCCAAACTTTAGCTTCCCAGTTGGAGTACTCATCGTGCTTCCGGATGTAGCGCGACAGCGACTCAACATTGCGGTGCGCCAGCGGGTTCTTCAGTCGCGCGGTGGCTCCCTCCACCACAACGTGTTCGTGAATCTCCATGTCAGCCATGGAGGTATCTTGATCCTTCAAGCGGCATTCGTAACCGCCTTTGCCGCGGCGAAACAGCGACAGCTTCCAAAAACCCGCGCCCCCGTGCCGAAGAAGTCGGCCGAGAAAATACATCCGCAGAGAAACATAGTAGCCATTGATACTTGGATCTTCGACGGCCCGGCGGATTTCTTCTTCCAGTTCCGGCGTGAGCGCTTCGTCGGCGTCAACCAGGAATATCCAGTCAAACTCAAGAGGCAGATTCTCGATGGCCCACTGACGTTTCTTCGGCCAGCCACCCTGATAGTGAAACTGCACCAGCTTGACTCCAAAAGCACGCGCGATTTCGGGAGTAGCATCGGTGCTCCCGGAGTCGATGACATAGACCTCGCCGACATTGCGCAACGCCTCCAGACAACGAGGCAGGTTCTTCTCCTCATTGCGCGCAGCCACGATCACGCTGACTGGCAGCTTTGCCGTCGGGGTCACAGGCTGCGACTTCGCGATTTCTTCGACTTTCTGCATGGAAAGCGATTACAGGTGCAGTTCGCACCAGCGTTGCAGGACGTACAAGGACCACGGGCGTGACCATGAAGTCCCGCCACCCAGGAAATCTTTCCAGACCTGTTCCACTTGATTGGCGTCCAGCATTCCCCCCAGTGGTCCTTCGCTGATTCGTTTTTTCCCCAGCACTGGCTCGATCTCCGGTCGAAGCTCTTGCCTCATCCAATGCTCGAAAGGCAGCGTAAAGCCCCGCTTCGGACGATGGACAATCTCGTCGGGCAACGATCCCGCCAGCGCGCCCACCAGAAGTTTCTTCGGCGTACCATTCAGCTTCCACTCACCCGGAAGAGCCAGGACGGCTTTGGCTAACTGGTGATCGATCAGGGGAACTCGGACCTCCAGACCCTGCGACATGCTCATCCCATCGGCGTCGCGCAACAGTGTATTCAGCATATAACAGCGCGACTCGAGATAGGAAACGCGATTGATGGGATCGAGCGCACGCGAACGCTGGAGACTGTCATACTGAGAGGCGGACGCCGTTCCCACCGTGACTTCATCTATACCGGGAAAAAGAAGATCTCGCTGGTCAGGAGTAAACAACATGCGCGTCAGGAAGTAGGGATGCAAAATCCTGCCATTGGCGCTCACCAAAGTAGACAGCTTTCGGTTCTGGTCATTATTAGGGGCGACCGCGCGAAACACCGAAGCGAGCGTACCTCGGAGGGTGCGCGGAACTCGCTTCCAAGGCAACGCAAACCGTTCGATGCGCGGCAAACTTCGGAAGCTGGAATACCCGGCAAATACTTCGTCCCCGCCGAGCCCGGACAATGCGACCTTCACGCCAGCCCGGCGCGTTTCCCGTGAAACGAAATAGGTATTGATCCCGTCCATGGTGGGCAGGTCCATCGCCCGCAGCGCGTCCGGAATCGCCGCCAGAACATCCGTCTGCGAAACATTGATTTCGTGATGATCAGTATGAAACTTGGCGGCGATGGCACGCGAGTGTTGCGCTTCGGAAAAATCGGCTTCGCGAAAAACGATGGAGAACGTGCTGGGAGTCACGCCGCCACGGCTCAGAATGCTGACCAGCGCGCTCGAATCGATGCCCCCGGAGAGAAACACTCCCACGGGCACATCGCTGACTAACTGCAGGCGGACGGCTTCTTCCAGAATCGGCTGCAGGCGCTCGGCGGCTTGTTTTTCATTGTCGGCCAAGGACCCCGCCGAATCTCGAGCAGCAACTGCCGGTGCGTCTACCAAATCCCAATACGAAGCTTGGCGCAGAACCCCGATTTCCCACGTCAAAGTGTGCCCGGAAGGAAGCGAGCGAATGCCGTCCACGAGTGTGAGCGGATCGTAGGCCGAGCCGAAAGTCAGGTAGTTGATGAGGCCCGCAGGATCGATGCGGGGCTGCACGAGACCGGTCCCAAGCAACGTGCGGACTTCCGAGGCAAAAAGAAAATACGAGCCGGTCTGCGCATAGTACAGCGGCTTAATGCCCATCGGATCGCGGGCAATGAACAGGCGGTGGCGGCGGGCGTCCCAGAGGGCGAAGGCAAACATGCCGCGGAACTTCGCCAGGCAGCCCTCGCCCCACCGCGCATAAGCCTTCAGAATCACTTCCGTGTCGGAGTGGCTGACAAAACTTGTGCCGGCTTTTTGAAGTTCGTCCCGAATGTCGCGGAAGTTGTAGATCTCGCCGTTGTAGACGATCCAATTGCCGGTTTCGGCGTCGTGCATGGGCTGGTGAGCGAGCGGGGAGAGATCGAGAATCGCCAGCCGCCGGTTGCCCAGGCCGATTTCCACCGGGTCAGAGGCGGAATCGCGCAGCAGAATCGTCCCCGAGTCATCCGGCCCGCGATGCGCCAGCGACTGCGTGCCCCTTTCGAGCACACCGTCCGGGATTCGCGCGTTCCGCGCAACAACGCCGAAGATTCCGCACATTCAGAATGTCATCCGAGATCGAGCTATCTAGTCCGAGCCAACCATATTAAGGCAGAAAGGGTTGAAGAGCCGCACCCTCAGAGGCAGTGTTGTTAGCAGGTCAAAATGTCCGGTTTTCTTAGCAGGTGACACTGTCCGGTGAAGGGTAAACGACCAGCCGTCGTCGGGACTTTAGGAAAGTGGTGCTTCCCGCGGTTTTTGCGGGATTTCCAAGCGAGGGGGGAAAGTCGGGGGTTGACTTTTCCACCTCGCGGCTTTTCCACAGCCCGTCCGCGTAGCGTTTTGTGGTTTGCCAGGGCGCACCGTGGGCGTCGTAGCGGCCCAACCGATGCGATCAATGGGTGAGGCTGAAGCTTCCATCCAGGTGTTGGTGGACTGGATGTTCTCCGGGGTTTGGCAAATCAGAATGAGCAAGACGGGACCCGCGTCAACCTTTGGCTAAAGTTGGGAAGTTACCCTGTGTCAATATCAGGAAAAAGCTGCGCTACCGTCTTCATAGGTAGAAAGAGACGATTCGGGCGATCCGGAATATCGATGAAGCCATAGCGTCTGTAGAAGGCGCGCGCATTTTCGTCGATGGCGTCCACCACCACGGCCAAGGAGGCGATGATCCTGCTCTGCTCTAGCGCTCTTTTCAGAGCCCCCATGAGCAGGAGTTCCCCAAGACCACGCCCTTTGAACTTCTTGCTTCTCGCCAATCGTCCGAGCAGCGTCGCGGGCAATTTATCGTACTTGGGAAGGTGTAACAGTTGAACCAATTCAGGAGGCAGGTCACCGGCCTCGATGGCGTACTGCGAAAGCGTGTAATAACCCGCAATCGTCTTGTCGTCAGGGGTCAAGACATAGACGGCAGCCACTCGTTTCTTGATTTCCTGAGTCGCGTGCTCCTTCAGGTATCTGTCAAGCGACTCCTGCTCGCACGAAAAAGCCGTTCGATCATGTCGTTTCTTATCGAGCGGCTCGAATCGGAGTCTAGGGACTTCCTGAACGGGACGATCTGCCAACTACGCCATCTCCTCTTTCAATCTCCGTGCCGCCGCAATCGCCTTCTCAGTTGGCTTGGGCGGGTTCAGGAGTGCTTCCACGAACACTCGTTTCGCCTCTTCGTTGAGCGTCAGGACTTCGTGCTCACGAATAGTGTTCAGGGCGGCCTGTCTCGTTGCCATTCGAATAAAATCTGAAGCAGAGGTGCCGCTTAAACGCGCTGCAGTCTCAATCATTTCCTTCTCTTCGCGCGTGACCCGAGCGTCTAAACGCTCATCCCGCGCGACAGATGCAGTCGCCATGATCCACCTCGCCTCTCAATGTACGACAGTTTGCCGCACATGTCAAATGCTCGCGATGGATAACCTTATTATTCAATAAGTTACGGAGACTTGTTTGTGGCTAAAATCGCAGATTCTTGCAGCTTGAAGAATGTATGTTCAAGCGCACGCCCAAAACCGACCCTAGCGCGGATTGGGTTCGTTCCCAGTCCACGCAAAGATCAGGTCGGGCAGTTCCAATGAATTCGAACGCTTGCCAGGCATCCAAAGCTCCCCGGGGAAATCACGGCTGCGCTACGAGCTGGGTGCCTAGGCTGCCTCTTTCTGCGACGTGCCGGCCTTCTCGCCCAGGAAGCTCAGCAATTCGGCGTTGACTTCATCCGTGTGTCCGACATCGAATTGGACGATTCCGTGAAGCCAACCTCAGCGCACAGCGCGCTCACTACCATCGTCGAGGACGGAAAAGAGATCAAGATCTTGCGCGATAACATGCCCTTCGGCCGGCCCGCGCATGGTGAATTTGGCACCTATTTCATCGGCTACAGCCGTTCGCCACGCACCATCGAGCAGATGCTCGAGAACATGTTCGTCGGTCGGCCGCCTGGCAATTACGACCGGCTCCTCGACTTCAGCCGCGCCGTCACCGGAAGCCTGTTCTTCGTGCCATCGGCGACGTTTTTCGAGAACGTAACCCAAGACCAAACATTTGAAGACCCGCCTGTGGTTGCGGAATCCCCAGCAGCGCCGGCGGTGACCGAACCCTCTTCATCCATTTCATCGGTGCGCGATGGTTCGCTCGGCATCGGTTCTCTCAAAGGAGACATACAACATGAATAATCTCCATCGTGAGCTTGCTCCCATCTCCGATTCGGCATGGGCCCAGATCGAAGAGGAAACATCGCGCACGCTCAAGCGCTACCTTGCCGGACGGCGCGTCGTCGACCTGAAGGGGCCGGCTGGGACCGGCCTCTCTGCCATAGGTACAGGCCACCTGCGGACGGTCACCGCCCCAGCGAAAGACATCGTCGCGAGGCAGCGGGAGGTGAAAGCGCTGGTCGAGCTGCGCGTTCCGTTCGAACTGGATCGACAAGCGATCGACGACGTCGAGCGTGGCGCGAACGACTCGGACTGGCAGCCGGCGAAGGACGCCGCGCGGCAGATCGCATTCGCCGAGGATGCCGCCATATTCGAAGGCTATGCCGCGGCCGGCATTGGGGGCGTCCGCCAAGGAACCAGCAACCCGATCATGACGCTTCCCGCCGACGTGCGTGAATACCCGGATGCAATTTCCCAGAGCTTGAGTCGCTTGCGCCTCGTCGGTGTCAACGGCCCCTATGCCGTGCTGCTCGGAGCCGACGCTTATACCGCACTGGCCGAGACCAGCGACCACGGATACCCGGTGTTGGAGCACGTCAAGCGGCTGGTTAAAGATCAAATCATCTGGGCGCCCGCCATTGCCGGCGCGTTCGTGCTGACCACTCGTGGCGGCGATTTCGACTTGCACATCGGTCAGGACGTCTCCATCGGTTATCTCAGCCACACCGATGCCGCGGTCCGCCTGTACCTGCAGGAGACATTCACTTTCCTTCTGCTCACGAATGAGGCCGCCGTGGCGCTGGCTCCTCCCGCAAAGACGAAAAAGGCTTGACGCACCGTCACTGACTGGCGGCGGAATCTGCGATTCCCCTAAAAGTCTTGGCGATCGGATGTGGATGAGTTCAGAGAATTGTTTATCGCGCCCGGCACAAGCGGTCCTGGGATCGCGAAGCCGAATGCGAGACCATGTCACCGTCGGTATTGTGGTTGAGGGTGTGAGATCCCGCCCCGCGCTTTGCAAGCGCGCGGGCGGGTTTTTTCCTGTCCTAAGCGGCCGCTTGTGCTGAGCGCTTGATGAACGCCAGCAGGTCGGCATTAATCCGGTCTGCGTGGGTAGTGGGCATTCCGTGCGGGAAACCCGGATACACCTTTAGCGTCGCACCCTTGACAAGCTTCGAGGACTGCAGGGCCGCCGCGCCGATGGGCACGATCTGGTCGTCGTCCCCATGAAGAATGAGCGTGGGCACGTCGAACTTCTTTAGATCCTCGGTAAAGTCCGTCTCGGAGAAAGCCTTGATGCAGTCGTAGCCCGCCTTCACGCCGCCCATCATCCCCTGAAGCCACCACTTATCCCGGATGCCTTCAGAAATCTTGGCGCCCGGCCGGTTGTAGCCGTAGAACGGGAGAGTGATGTCCCGGTAAAACTGCGGCCGATTTTCTACGTACGCGGCTCGCAGGTCGTCAAACACCTTGATTGGCGCGCCCGCAGGATTCTTCTCCGTTTTCGCCATCAACGGCGGCACCGCGCTGATGAGTACCGCCATGGCAACACGTTTTGAGCCATGCCGCCCGATGTAACGGGCAACCTCGCCGCCGCCGGTGGAGTGGCCCACATGGATTGCGTTTTTGAGGTCGAGTTTTTCGGTAAGAGCTGCGAGGTCGTCGGCGTAAGTATCCATCTCGTTGCCATCCCAGGTCTGGGTGGAACGGCCGTGCCCTCGCCGGTCAGCCGCGATGACTCGATAGCCACGCTGGCCGAAGAACAGCATCTGCCCGTCCCAGTCGTCCGCCGTGAGCGGCCAACCGTGACTGAACACTATGGGCTGGCCCGTTCCCCAGTCCTTGTAATAAATCTGCGTACCGTCTTTCATGCTAATGGTCGCCATTGTCTTCGTCTCCTATAGTGGTTGCCTTCGTTCACATCCAGCCCGGCGAGTGTTGCGTCGCTGGGCGCATCGTCCCGACTCTTAGTTCACCTTCGTCCACCCATAGTCTCGGCCCCAAACCAGACCCGGCGCATGTCCTCCGGGGCAATCATTTCATCGTTTTGATCATGATCTCGCGGCAGCGGCGCGCGATCTGTTGCTCTTCTTGTGTAGGGACAATTTGTATCTTGTCCACGGTGAGCCCGAGAAATTCAAGCCCATCCGTTGCTGCAGCTCGGATGCTAGAACTGTGCTCCCCTATGCCACCAGTAAAGACGAGAAGATCCACGCCGCCCAGCAGAGCCATGTAGGCGCCGATTGTCTTTCGCACTGAAACGGCAAAGACGTCCAGCGCAAGACGGGCCCTTGTATCGCCGGACGGGAGCCGTTCTTCCAGCGTCTTCACATCGCTCTCGCCGGATGAGAGAGCGAAAAGGCCGCTCTGATGATTGAGCAGTTCTTCCAAGCTGTCGGCGCTGAACTTCTCATGGCGCAACAAAAACAGGATGACGCCAGGGTCGAGGTCGCCAGAGCGTGTCCCCATTGGAATGCCGCCGGTGGGAGTTAGGCCCATCGTCGTATCGATCGACATCCCGTTTCGAAGTGCACAGAGACTCGATCCATTACCCAGATGCGCGAAGATGGCTCGTTTGGGAAGCTTTGCGCCGAAGTGATACACCAGTGATTCGTAAGAAATACCGTGGAAACCATAGCGGCGGATGCCTTTGTCGAAATAGCGGTGCGGGATCGGAAAATGCGAAGCCATCTCCGGGATCGTCTGGTGAAAGGCGTCATCGAAGCAGGCGAATTGTACGGCCGAAGGAAATATCGATTGTGCGGTAGCGATCAGCGACAAAGCTTGCGGGATATGCAACGGCGCAAAGTGAGTCGCCGAACGCAGTTGATCCAGAACTTGTGGCGTGATGATTTGGTGTCTGCAGAGGTTGGGGCCGCCATGCACTACACGATGGCCGACCGCCGCGGGTGCGCTCTCAGTATGTTCACGCATTGCTGTAGCGAGAGCGTTAAGCGCGTCGCTCTGGGACTCGTGAATGCAGTCACGCTGCAAGAGCGGTTTTCCGTCCGAGGAACGAATGCGCAAGGATCCATTGTCGCGCCCAATGCCGTCAGCGCTCCCAGTCAACAGCGGCTCTTCGTCGGTCGCCCCAGGCAGGTAGATGCCGAACTTCAGCGAAGACGAGCCGCTGTTGAGCGCAAGGATCGGACCATCCTTTCTAGCCAACTCTTTCGCCATTTCTACCCCGGCCACTTCCAGTTTCGAATTTCTTCTTTGTCGATGCCTTCGGCGTGAGCGTAGTTAACGCTCGCGATGATCTGACCCTTCAGCCATTCCTTGACGTGGGCGCCGATGGAGCGCAAGCGTGGAACACGGTCGATGACGTCAATTGCCAAATCGAAGCGGTCGATCTGATTGAGAATCGCAAGTTCGAGCGGAGTGTTTATGTTGCCCTTTTCCTTGTACCCACGCACATGTATGTTTTCGTGATTCTTACGCCGGTAAGTAAGCTTGTGAACGAGCGAAGCATAGGAATGGAAGTTGAAGATGACCGGCTTGTCTGTGGTGAAGAGTGAATCGAAATCACGATCGGAGAGTCCATGCGGATGTTCCGTCTCCGGCATCAGGCGAAAAAGATCCACAACGTTGACGAATCGTATCTTCAGATCGCGGAAGTGCTCCTTCAGGATTGCGACCGCCGCAAGGGACTCCATAGTCGCGATGTCGCCGGCACAAGCCATTACGGCGTCAGGCTCTTGACCATCGTCGCTGGACGCCCAGTCCCAGATGCCGATGCC
>PMUM01000100.1 GCA_003166855.1 Acidobacteriaceae bacterium
TCAATCTTGTGAACCTGATTGGCTCGGATGGTTCCACCACGATGCTGAATGAGATCCATGCGGCATCGTCGAAGACAGGGCCGTCGCTTCTGACGAGCATTATGTCGCCGTACTACTCCATTGTGTACTTTGTCGTGCAATTCCTTTTGGCTCTCCTGGCCGCAATCGTCTCCGCCATCCTCGCCTACGGCGCAATTGCGGCAACGATCATCGGATTGCTCGGGCCGATCTTCATCCCCTTTCTTGTCTTCGACAAGCTCGATTGGCTGTTCTGGGGTTGGCTAAAGGCGTATCTCGGATTCAGCTTTTATAAGGTCGTCGCCGCAGCCACGATGAATGTTCTGTCTCATGTTCTGACGAACTATTACATCCAACTTGGCCAGAGCGTGTCGGACCCTTCAATGATGGTCCAGACGCTGCCGCTTCTCGTCCTTCTCGTACTGGTCAACATCTACATCCTTTTCAAAATTCCAACTATGACCCACAGCTTATTCACCGGCGGTACTGGCGGTCACGGTGGCGGCTTGGGGATGGCAATGATGGCGATACGGGCCGCGATGTAAACGGCAACGGGAACGAGGTCACAGATGAGCACAGAAACAACCACTATGGAAACGAAAACAACCCCCGAAATCACCCGAGCCGCAGAGCGTTACCTGGAGCAATACGGCGATCCGTTGGTGATGAATACCTACTTGAAAGTGACGATTCTCGTGCTCGCCGGTGTTTGTATCAGCCTCGCGGCACTCACCTCCAAGAGTCAGCAGGCGCTCGCCAACATGCGCCCAATAATCGTGCGGATCAACGACGTAGGCCACGCGGAAGCAATCGACTATCGGAACTTTCAGTACCGCCCGCAGGAGGCGGAGAACAAGTATTACCTGACCCGCTGGGCCGAACTGTATTTCAGCCGCAACCGCTTCACCATCGAACGCGATCAAACGCAATCACTCTACTTCCTCAATAGCGACGTGCAACGTGCCGTAATCGACCAGGAACGCAAGGACAACAGCATTCAGAATTACGTGAAAGACAGCACCCTGCCGTATGTCGATGTCGAGATCAAGAACGTGATCCTTGACGACCTGAGACAGTCGCCGTATTCGGCACGCATCGAGTTCGAAAAGGTGTACACCAACCCCGCGGATCACAGCGAGCTCAAGCGGGAGCGATGGACAGCCAGTGTCACCTATGTGTTTCGCGAGAATGTGAAGAACAATGAGCTTGCCGTGAACCCCCTTGGTCTGACGATCGTCCGCTTCCGGGCCGACCAGGCATTCAGCTAGGGATTCATCGACCTGCCCAGAGGCTTATTCATGTCCTTTCATGCTGCTAATCCGGCTAGCTTTCCCTGCCTGTCCCTGTGCCTCGTGGAGCAGGCGAACAAGAGCCTTTCGACGTGCAACTATGGTGGCGAATTGCGCCCTTCTTACGGCGGACCTTCCCGCTCGAATCGAGCTGCGATGGCAACGAACTTCCCCAGCCAATGTGCAGATGAGAACTTTGCTCTGGCATGTGTCCGCCGTTATGTATCCCGTCTTTTGCTCGGTCACAGCTTCGGGGCCTTTCCGGCGCCCGGCGGCACTCGGTCTTCTGCTTCGCATTTTGTGCGCCCCTTTGGGGTCTCGGTTCCTCCCAAAACAAGTTTGCAAACCACGGCAAAGTACGCCTTGCAAACTTCTTTCGGGCCCCTCCCAGAAAGCAGACCTTCGGCACTTGGGAGCCGGGCCCACTCGCTAAGCTCTGCCCAGTGTGACCCGAGCAACAACGGGCGAATTCAACAAACGGAGACACTCTCATGTACCAGAACAAAGTAACCCTCATCGGCTTTCTCGGCAGCAACCCAGAAGTTCGCACCGCCAATAACGGCAGCTTTACGACACTCTCGCTGGCAACCAAGTCCTCTTACAAGAAGGACGACAAGTACATCTCGCACACCGAATGGCACCGTTGCGTCGTCTTCGGCAAGCTCTCAGAGCTCGCCAAGACGCTCACCAAAGGCGCACATGTCCAGGTGGAGGGCGAACTGCGCAGCCGGGAGTACGAGAGCAAGAAGACGGACACGAAGCAGCGCGTCTGGGAAATTCGGGTCGCTTCGATCTTGAAGCTGGACCGCGCCGAGAAGGCTACCCCGGAAGATCGGGAGCACGATGAAACGTCCCAAGAGGAAACGGCCGCATAGGCCCTTCCTCTTCACTCTCGGAAGCCCGGCTATCCGCTGGGCTTCCACGGCTGTGAGGTTCCCGCTATGAGCTCTAGAACTCAGGTGTTCCTAACTGGCTTCTCCACTTCGAGAGAGGTGATCGCACCCTTGCTTCGCAAAGAGAAATGTAAGTCGGCAACCATATCGGTCGTAAGGTCGGGCCGCCCATATGTGGCCTCTTGTGTCCGCTTGCTCCCGTACGAGAACGCGACAAGAGTGAGAACTTATTTGGTCGCCCACCGAACGAGCACAAAAGGGAACATGGCGGGCGTTCGGTACCTATCCAAGGCTTTGAACGGTTCTTCGTATTCCTTCGAGATAGGGAACGATCTCAGAGTACCCAAGCTCCTCACGTATGAACCGCGTGTCATAGACAATATCTTGGCGATAGTCGAACGAATCGGTCTCATCCACAGGCAGATTAGAGAGAGGAAGATCGACCAGTCTCTGTTCTACCGTGGGTGTCTGATCTTCGCCCACGTTAAAGATCCTGTTACTGGCCTTGAAATGAGTTGCCGCAAGGACAATCGCGGCTGCGACGTTCTCGACGTATCCGTGGGTCCACCGCCAGTTGGGATGATGTCGATAACGATGGACGGTTGTAAAATCAGCATTTCGTCCACTGCCGTAGACCTTTGGCAAACGAACGACTGTAGCAGGCAGTGCGCCATCGCCGAGAACCGTTCGCTCCACAAGTATTTTGTCGTAGTCGTAGAGCTTATCTTCGCGAGCATTCGCTTTACTACGATACGGATAAAGAGTGGTTCTCAGGGGAGAATCTTCCCGCAAAGGGCCTACTTCCACCGGTCCAGGCTCCAGCCCCGTGAAGCGCGCATACGCAAGATAGACATCCCCGCTGCTGACCGCCACAAGGCGCCCTGTATGTCCGCGAAAGGTCTCGATTGCGGCGTGAGCATCATCCTCGTTCATCGCGATCATGTGAATTACCGAATCGGCGGCGAACCGGAGGACCTCGTCGGGGAAACCGCGAGGCAAGCCAGAGCTCGCATAATCCCGCAGGTGTTGCACCTCTTCGGGAAGAATTGCTTCGGTCCGCCCGCGATGAAACACGCATACCGCATGCCCCGCTTCTGCGAGCTGGCGCGAAACATGCGAGCCAATGAAGCCGGTGCCGCCGATTACCAGAATTCGCATGCAGAAAGAATAACTCGATTGCTTCTTTTCTACAGCACTCTGCTCCCAGGACGCACCGCAACTCGCGCATATAGTGCAACCAAAGCGGCTAGGCTTCCGTTGCGTTGAGGTCCAACTATGAGTTTCGAATTGATCCTGCCGTTCCTTCGGCCCATTGAATCGCTGCTGCTCGACGAAAGCGTCAGCGAAATCATGGGCAATCCGGATGCGTCTTGGTCTTGCGAGCGCGATGGAAGATTGTGCCAGGAACCGAACATTTCCTTCGACGCCTGCAGGCTGCGCACCGGCCTCGAAGTCATCGCCAACCAACTCGGCAAAAAGCTGGACGAAGACAACCCTAGACTACATGCGCAGCTTCCGGACGGAAGCCGGCTTGCGGCGTGGATTCCGCCGCTCGTGAGTCCAGCCCCGGCGATTGCGATACGGAAATTCACCAGCCGCAATTACACGGTCGATGATCTGATTGCTCGCGGCACACTAACGCAGTCGATTGCAGACCTCTTGGCGCAGCAGATTCGCAGCGGCAAAACGCTGCTCATCAGCGGCGGAACGGGGACCGGGAAGACTACGCTTTTGCGGATACTTGCCAGCTCAATTCCGGAGAATGAACGCATCCTCGTTATCGAAGACACCCCAGAGCTTCAGATCCGGAAGCCGAACATAGTTGCAGTCGGATCCCAGACCAACACCTTCAAGACTAATGTGTCTTTCGACGAGTTATTGAAAGACGCGCTTCGCTTCAGACCCGACCGGATCATTCTCGGCGAAGTGCGCGGAATCGAGGCGCGAACGTTGCTCGATTCCTTCAACACGGGCCATGCGGGATCGCTCGCGACAATTCACGCCAACTCGGCAGAGAAAGCCCTTCGCCGTTTCGCCAATCTGGTCATGCGCAGCCACGCGCAAACCACCTTCTCCGACACCGAAGCAGAGATCGGAGAAGCCGTTGATTTTGTCGTCCATGTCGAGCGGCAGCCAGGCCGCCGCATCGTCCGCGAAGTATTGGCGCTTCGTGGATATGACCGCGACGCCAAACGCTTCCTCATTGAGACGGTATTCGAGGTGAAGCATGCGGCAGCCTAGAACACAAAGCGCAACGACTATTGCTGCCGACTTCCGCACCAGTTGTTGACAGAAAGATTGCTTGATTTCACTACCTATGAAGGAGAACGAATATGCCACTACTTGAGATCAACCAGAGCCGTCACATCTGTGCTTCTGTTCGGCTGGATGAGACCACCGCCGCGCAGGTCGATCAATACGCCGCCTTCATCCACGCATCCGCCGACGATGTTGTGGATAAGGCGCTCAATTATGTCTTTTCGAAAGACCGTGACTTCCAGGACTTCCTGAAGACGCCACACGCCAAGCAGGTTTCCCCTACGTTGCGTGTCCGTAAAGGCCCGGCCAAAGGTGCGGCCGAGCAGCCTGCAAGGAAGCTTGTAGCCGGGGTAGAGTCCACGGCTTCTGTGCGTGCGGTGAAGGCATGATCGTGCATTCAATTTTGTGGCAGTGCAAGAACGGTGCTTCGCACCGGAAGAATTTTGACACTCCACCCCTCAAAGGGTCGTGCGGTGAATCCGCACGGATTCGTGAACAGCAACCTGCAAGATCAACATCTTACGAGCAATACGGATTCGTGCGACTTCGCGCGAATCCGTGCGACTTCATTCGTAATGGGAGGGAACACGCATGGCGCTATTGAATGACGATTCGATTGCAGACAGGGCGAGAAAGCTTGAGTCGTTGCGCATGACCAACGTCTCTTCAAGACTCACGCGCCGCGAGACGGACCACCTCGACGAGCTGGCAAAAAAGCACCGCCTGCAGCGTGGCGAATTCATCCGGCAGCTGATTCTTGACGAGTTGGCGTGCGACTCCGGCGATCCACCCGTGAGCCCGGAGTTGGTCGAAATTATCGGCGTTCGGCTCATGCTCACGAACCTTCTGAAACCACTCACGACAGGGCAGAAGATAACACCGGAAGTCTTCGACGGGATCATAGCCGAGGTCAAAAAGCACAAGCGAGGCTTGGCGATCAAGACGCGGACAGACTTGGAGAAAGACTAATGGCAAGCATTCACTGGGGACGAAAAGAAACGATCATTTTCCCGCCGCACAGCGCCATCTACACCTATGGCGCGGTGCTCTTTGCTGTGATCCTCACCGGACTTTTCGTCTACCTGCGCTTCACCTTTGGCAACACTCCGCTGCAGCGCTTCTACACGCCGATCTACATCCGGTCGAGCGTTGCGGGCAGCGTCTCCGCCAGCCGCAAAGACCAGTACCGCCTGGTGATGATCGGAGCTCGCGGAAGCCGACCGCGACCGGCCACGGACGCGGACGTGGCAGACGGGAACACGCCGGAACCGGGAACGAAAGCGCTCCCGCTTGCGCCCTCCAAGTCCGCCTTGCAGGCGGGCTATGATCTGCTCTACCAGGACCCGGAACGCACCTACATCGATGCGCCCTTGAGTG
>PMUM01000319.1 GCA_003166855.1 Acidobacteriaceae bacterium
GGGGGCGCCCGCGCCACACACACACTCCAGCAAAATTCTTCCCAATTGCTTATGATGGAAGTTCGCATTCTTACTCGTGGGGGCAGTGTGGCTGAGACGCTGGAGCAGCAGACAGACAACGCGCAACAAACGCAGCAGGCACGTCAATCGCAGCAAACGAATGGAATTGAAGTCCTCGAAACGCGCGAGTGGCTGGACTCGCTCGATTATGTGCTCTCGAAGGGCGGCCCGGAGCGCGCCGGCCGGCTCCTGCAACAACTCGCCTTACACGCCCGCCGCGAAGCCGGAATCAACCTGCCTTTCACTGCGACGACTCCGTACCAGAACACGATTCCTTCCCGTCATCAGCCGCCCTTCCCCGGCAGCCAGGAGATGGNNGCTGGAACGCCCTCGCCATGGTCGTGCGCGCCAACAAGCTTCAGGATGGCATCGGCGGACACATTTCTACTTTTGCGTCAGCGGCCACGCTCTACGAGGTCGCATTCAATCACTTCTTTCAGGCTTCTACCGAATCCGGCGATCGCGACGTCGTCTATTTCCAGGGACACGCCGCCCCCGGCATTTACTCGCGCGCCTATCTCGAAGGCCGCATCCCCAAAGAGAAGTTAGAAAACTTCAGACGCGAACTCAAGCCGGGCGGCGGCCTCTCGTCCTACCCGCATCCCTGGCTCATGCCCGAGTTCTGGGAGTTTCCCACCGTCTCCATGGGGCTCGGCCCGATTCAGGCGATCTACCACGCACGCTTCATTAAATATCTTGAAAATCGCGGCTTGAAAACTTCGACCGGCGGCAAAGTCTGGGCCTTCCTCGGCGACGGCGAAATGGATGAGCCTGAATCCCTCGGCTCGATCACGCTGGCCTCGCGCGAGCGCCTCGACAACCTGATCTTCGTAGTCAACTGCAACCTGCAACGCCTCGATGGGCCGGTGCGCGGCAACGGCAAAATCATTCAGGAACTGGAAGCGATTTTCCGCGGAGCGGGCTGGAACGTCATCAAGGTAATCTGGGGCGGCGATTGGGATCCGCTGATTCAGAACGATCGCGATGGCCTGCTCGTTCGCCGCATGGGCGAGATCACCGACGGCCAGTATCAAAAATATTTTGTCGAAAGCGGCGAATACTTCCGTCAGAATTTCTTCGGCACCGATCCCCGGCTGCTCAAGATGGTCGAGCATCTCTCCGACGAGCAACTGGCCCGCATGCGCCTCGGCGGGCACGATCCCATTAAGGTCCACGCAGCCTACAGAGCGGCGGTCGATCACACTGGGTCGCCCACCATCATCCTCGCCAAAACGATCAAGGGCTACGGACTCGGCGAAGCCGGAGAAGGCAAGAACATCACGCATCAGCAGAAAAAGCTCAACGACGACGAGCTGCAAATCTTCCGCTCGCGCTTCGGCATTCCCATTCCCGACGGCGAGCTTCACAACGCGCCCTTCTATCGCCCCTCCGATGACAGCGCCGAAATTAAATACATGCAGGAGCGCCGCAAGCTACTCGGCGGCTACATGCCTGTGCGCAAGCTGCGCGCAGCACCGCTGAAACCGGTGTCAGAAGCCATTTTCGAAGAGTTCTACAAAGGCACCGAAGGCCGCGAAGCTTCGACCACCATGGTCTTCGTGCGTATCCTCTCCAAGCTGCTGCGCGACCCGGAAGTCGGAAAACTCATCGTGCCCGTCGTCCCCGACGAGGCCCGCACCTTCGGCATGGAAGCGCTCTTCCGCCAGGTCGGCATCTACTCGAACGTCGGCCAACTCTATGAGCCGGTCGATATGGATACGCTCCTTTATTACAAGGAGGCGAAGAACGGCCAGATTCTCGAAGAAGGAATCACCGAGGCAGGCTCGATGTGTTCCTTCATCGCCGCCGGCACAGCGTATGCCAATCACGGCATCAACACGATTCCCTTCTTTATTTATTACTCGATGTTTGGCCTGCAACGCATCGGCGACCTGATCTGGGCCGCAGCCGACATGCGCTGCCGTGGTTTCCTCATCGGAGGCACAGCCGGACGCACCACTCTCGCGGGCGAAGGCCTGCAACATCAGGATGGTCACAGCCACGTGCTCGCCCTCCCGGTGCCGAATCTGCTCGCTTACGATCCGGCATTCGCCTATGAGATCGCCATCATCATTCAAGACGGCATCAAGCGCATGTACGTCGATGGAGAATCTATCTTCTATTACTTGACGGTTGGCAACGAGCCGTTGCCCATGCCCGAAATGCCCAACCAGCCCGGCATTCGCGAGGGCATTCTCAAGGGCTTGTATCGCTATCGGACTTCCGAGAAAAAAGATGCGAAGCTGCGCGCGCAGTTGCTGGGCAGCGGCGCCATCATGTTTGAAGTGCTCAAGGCACAAGCCATTCTCGAAAAAGATTACGGCGTCGCGGCAGACGTTTGGAGCGTCACCAGCTACAAGGCACTCTATCGCGACGCCAACGACTGCGCCCGCTGGAACATGCTGCATCCCACGCAGAAGCCTAAGGTTCCGTACGTTACCGGGACGCTGAAAGGCGCATCCGGCCCGTTCATCGCAGCATCCGATTACATGAAGGTTCTTCCAGAAAGCATCGCGCAGTGGGTTCCGGGCAAGCTGGTCTCGCTAGGCACCGACGGTTTCGGGCGCAGCGAAAATCGCGCATCGCTCCGCGACTTTTTCGAAGTCGATGCAAAACACATCGTCCTCGCCACGCTGCATGCTCTGGGAGCCGAGGCGAAACTCCTGGAGAAAGCCATTCGCGATCTAGGCATCGACCCAGAAAAACGCAACCCAGCCACCAGCTAGTTGAGGGACAACGCAAGCATGCCCACAGAATTTAAACTGCCCGAGCTAGGCGAGAATATCGAAAGTGGCGATCTCGTCCGCCTCATGATCAAGCCGGGCGCGCCCATTGCCGAAGGCGAGCCGGTCATGGAACTCGAGACCGACAAAGCCGTTGTCGAGGTGCCATCGTCCGTGACGGGCACCGTAGGCGAAATCCGCGTAAAAGAAGGTGACAAACTCAAGGTCGGCCAAGTCATCTTCACCGTAGAAAACGGAGCTAGCGCAAAACCCGCTGTAAAAGCCGAGAAAGCGGCCGCAGCCGCCAGTTCAATCGCAGCGCCTCGCGATTCCGAAGTCAAAACCAAGCCCGTTCCTGCCCTGTCCCTGCAGCCAGAGCGCCGTGCAACCCCCGCGCCCCAAGCCGCTAAAGCCAGCGAATTCAAGCTCCCCGAACTCGGAGAAAACATCTCGCAAGGCGATCTCGTTCGCCTGATGATCGCCCCCGGCACCAAGGTTTCCGAAGGCCAGCCGGTCATGGAACTCGAGACCGATAAGGCCGTGATCGAAGTCCCGTCGTCGGTCAGCGGCATCGTCAAAGACATCAAAGTCAAAGAAGGCGAGAAGATCAAAGTTGGGCAGGTCATCTTCACGCTCGAAGGCGGAGTTCCAGCACAAGCCGAAGCCAGTCGGACTCGCAACGCTCCCGTTGAGCACGTTTCCGGACAGCATGGAGCCCGCCTCGCATTTCAAGCCGCGATTCGCGCCGAGGGCAAGACGGAAGAGCAGGCTCTGCCTCCGGACCAGCCGCAACCGTCCGCGCCCGTGTTCACCATGCCCGTGCAACTGGGCAAGGTCGCGGGCACCGAAAATCGTCAGGCCGTTCCCGCAGCGCCGCACGTCCGACGATTAGCCCGCGAGATCGGCGTCGACATCTACGAAGTGAAAGGCACCGGACCCGGCGGCCGCATCAGCGAAGACGACGTCAAGGGCTTCGCGAAAGCGCTTCTGTCGGTTGCCGCTACCGTTGCGCAAGCGCCCCCGCGCGCCGGGCACTTCGCCCAGCCTCAGCTTCCCGACTTCGCCAAGTATGGCAAGGTTGAGCGCGTCTCCATGCGCGGGGTTCGCCGCAAGACCGCCGAGCACCTTGCAGAAGCCTGGAACACGATTCCGCACGTAACGCAGCACGACCGCGCCGACATCACCGAACTCGAGCAACTCCGCGCCCGCTTCGCTCCCAAAGCCGAAGAGGCCGGTGGCAAAATGACGGTCACCGCGATCGCGCTCAAAGTCTGCGCCGCCGCGCTCAAAGTCTTCCCGCAGTTCAATGCCAGCATCGACATCGACAAAGAAGAAATCGTCTACAAGCAATACATCAACATCGGCGTCGCCGCCGACACGGACCGCGGCCTGCTCGTTCCCGTGATCCGCGATGTCGACAAGAAGAACATCGTCGAATTGGCAGTCGAGTTGTCGCAGCTCTCGAAGAAAGCGCGCGAGAAAAAACTGACGCCCGCCGACATGGAAGGCGGCACCTTCACCATCACCAACTTGGGCGGGATTGGCGGCATCGGCTTTACGCCTATCGTGAATCATCCGGAAGTGGCGATCCTCGGCCTCTCCCGCTCGCGCATGGAGCCGGAGTGGATCCACGGCAAGTTCGAGCCGCGGCTGATTCTGCCGCTCTCGCTCTCCTACGATCATCGTCTGATCGACGGAGCCGACGCCGCCCGCTTCCTGCGCTGGATATCCGAAGCCTTTGAACAGCCGTTCCTGCTTTCGGTGCAAGGATGAGGAAAGCAGGTTTCAAAGTTTCAAGGTTTCAACGCGTATGACGATGCCCGGTTTAACTTTGAAACCTTGAAACTCTGAAAACTTGAAACTTTTTTACACACATGTCTGACACCCAATCCCCCAACATCGCAGTCGTTGGCGGCGGTCCCGGTGGATACGCCGCCGCCTTCCTCGCCGCCGATCTCGGCATGACCGTCACCCTTATTGACCCGGAACTGAACCCCGGCGGAGTCTGTCTTTACCGCGGCTGCATCCCGTCGAAGGCGCTGCTCCACGTCGCGAAGCTGATCGAAGAATCGGTGCAGGCGACGAACTGGGGCATCGACTTCGCTGCCCCGAAGATCGACTTGGTACGCCTGCGCTCGTGGAAAGAGGGCATGGTCAAGAAACTCACCGGCGGCCTCGGCATCCTTTCGAAACAGCGCAAGGTACATTACGTCCAAGGCCGCGCAGCCTTCGAAAGTTCCACGACGCTGCGCGTTACGAAGTCCGACGGCTCCGAAGAATCCCTCACCTTTGACCGCATCATCATCGCGACCGGCTCCCGCCCCGCCATCGTCCCCACGCTGAAGCTCGACACTCTGCGCATGATGGATTCTACTGGGGCGCTGAATCTCGAGGACATCCCCGGCACCTTGTTAGTCGTCGGCGGCGGATACATCGGTCTCGAACTCGGCTCTGTCTACGCCGCGCTCGGAACGCGCGTGACCGTAGTCGAAATGCTCCCCGGTCTACTCCCGGGCGCAGACCGTGATCTGGTTCTTCCTCTCCACAAGCGCCTGGAAAAGTTGTTCGACGGAATCCTGCTTAACACCACCGTCGCATCGGTGAGAGACGAAGGCACCGGCATCCGCGCGACGCTCAAAGCGCAAGACGGCAACACGCAAGAAAAAGTTTTCGACCGCGTGCTGGTCTCCGTCGGCCGCAAGCCCAACTCCGAAATCCCCGGTCTCGACAAAACGCACGTGCAAGTCGGCCCACGCGGATTCATCCAGGTGAACAAACAATTGCAGACCGATGATCCCGCGATCTTCGCTATCGGCGATGTCGTCGGCGAGCCCATGCTCGCGCACAAAGCTTCACACGAAGGCCGTGTCGCGGTCGAAGCCATCGCCGGACACAAAGTCGCTTTCGAGCCCAACGCAATTCCAGCAGTCGTCTTCACAGATCCCGAAGTCGCCTGGTGCGGCCTGACCGAGACGCAGGCGCAAAAAGAGAACCGTGAGATCAAAGTCGCCAAGTTCCCCTGGGCTGCCTCGGGCCGCGCCGTCACGATCGACCGTCCCGAAGGCATGACCAAGCTTCTGTTCGATCCGCAGACCGAACGCGTGCTCGGAGTCGGCATCGTCGGAGCCGGCGCAGGAGAACTGATCGCCGAGGGCGTGCTCGCCGTCGAAATGGCTGCGCTGGCCAGCGACGTAGCGATGACCATTCACCCTCACCCCACGCTCTCGGAAACAGTCATGGAATCCGCCGAAGTCTTCTTCGGCACCAGCACGCACATTTACCGCCCGAAGCGGGGATGACGAGCGGCCTTTCCCTGGCGCCCGATTTGCCGCAGCCGCGTTCGGTACAATGAATCACACTTCGAGCGGCAATCGACGTCCGTACGCCCGCGGGACTTCGCGCCGGAGAACATCATGCCTTCATTCCTCAAGACGAAGACGTTATTCCTTCTGACGCTCTGTTTCGTTGCGGCTCTGCCTGTCACCGCGCAATCTCCGCTGAGCGGTGTCTTGCCCTCTTCCTCCACGGCAACCAGCACCTCCACCTCGCCAACTGACCCACTCGGCCGCAACACTCCCTCTGGCTCGATCCTCGGATTCCTTCAAGCCGCCCAGTCTGGCAACTACAGCATCGCCGCGCAGTACCTGCAGATGAGCCCGGCGCGCCGACAATCCGAAGGCGAGCAGATCGCCAGTCAGCTCAATGCTGTGTTGAACAGCCCCGCATTCACCGGACGAGTTGGGACCTTCACCCAGCCGGAAGGCATTCCCCAGGAAGGCGTTCCGCTTGGCCGCCAAAAACTGGGCACCATGTCTTCCGGCGATGTGGAAACCGACCTCGATATGGTGCGCGTCTCCGATCCGAGCGCCGGGAAGATATGGCTCATCTCTTCCGACACGCTGACGAAAGTTCCTGAACTCTACGATCAGGTCCAGGCGCGGCAGGTGGAGCGCAAGCTCCCGAGTGTTCTCGTCAAGCACGAGGTCGCGGGACTCCCTCTCTGGCAATGGTTGGCGCTGCTGGTCGCACTGCCCGCATCCGCAGCCATCGGCTGGCTCGTTCTCGTGCTTCTGGAAATCCCCATGCGTTGGTGGGCCCGCCGGCGCGGCCAGGTGGAGATCGCCAACTGGCGCTCGGTTTCCGCTCCGGCATGGCTGCTTACCAGCACACTGGCCCATCAGATGTTCGTCCGCTATCTCGGCGTCGCCCTGCTGCCGCGACATTACTATTTCCAACTTACCTCGATCGCACTCATCATCAGCGCGACTTGGATCGCCTGGCGGGTGGCTCGCTGGTCGCTGCGCCGCGTGCGCAATCGCGCCCTGGCCCGCGGACACGCCGGCACCGGATCCCTCATGCTGCTCGGCGAGCGCATCCTCAAGGCAATTATTTTCGGCGTAGGTGTTCTGGCGGTATTGAGCAGCCTGGGCTTCAACATGAGCGCCGCGCTCGCCGGCGTCGGCATCGGCGGCCTGGCCATCGGCTTCGGTGCCCAGAAGACCATTGAGAATCTCTTCGGCGGGGTCTCCGTTCTCGGCGACGAAGTCTTTCGCGTGGGTGATGTCTGCCGCTTCGGCGACCGCACCGGGGTGGTCGAAGACATCGGCCTGCGCTCCACTCGCATCCGCACCGAAGAGCGGACCCTGCTGGCCATCCCCAACGGGACCGTCGCAACCATTAACCTCGAGAACCTCAGCAGCCGCGACAAGATTCTTTTCAAGACGAATCTTGGCCTGCGCCCCGAAAGCAAAGCAGACCATGTGCGCTTCGTGCTCGCGGAAATCCGCCGCCTGCTCTACAGCCATCCCAAAGTCGAAACCAAAACAGTCCGCGTGCGCCTCACGGATATCGCGGGTACCTCGCTCAATGTCGAGGTGCTGTCCTACATCCTGACGCGCGACTTCAACGAATTCACCGCGATTCGCGAAGACTTGCTGCTGCGCATGATGGACATCATCGAAGACGCGGGCGGCGGCTTGGCGCTCCCCTCGCAGACACTTTATTTGAGCCGCGATTCCGGAGTCGAAAAAGAAAAGGCCGAGAACGCCGTCAAGAAAATCGCCGAATTGCGTGACGGGAAGCAGTTACCCTTCCCGGACTTTCACGAGGAAGACATCTCTTCGTTCAAGGGATTAATCGAGTATCCGCAACCCGAATCGGCCGTCCGCAAACAGCCGGGCGATTCCGGCAAGCCAGGTAGCTGAAAAGAGCAGCGCCGCCGTCCCGGCGGCTGTCCGGGGGGCGTCTCGCCCGCCGCGCCGGCGCTACCACGAACGCGGCTTCCATCTCCGAGTCGCCCAATCGAGAAATAAGTGCGTAGGAAAGTAAACGAACATCGGCACCACAGTCAGATACACCAGCAGATAAGCCCATCCCGGCATAACATGCTGCTCATGGAAGAACGGCCCCCGCGCCCAGTTCACATCCTGCTCGGGCCGCCAGAAATAATTGATCGGCACCACGATCCACGCCATGAGCGTTTGCAGCTTCCATCCTCGCCGGTCATATCCCAGTCGCGAGATCGCCCAAAGCAGCAGCGGCGGCGTCACCACATGAAACAAGCTGAGCAGCCGAATCATCGGCGGCACGCCCGGATCGAACATGTACTCCGTGCCTCCGACTAGGTGGTGTCCCGTCAGCAGAGCTCCCGCAAAATCCACCGTGAAGATCGTCTGTAACAAAAGTAACCCCGACGCTACCCAAGAAAAAATCAGCGGACTCTCCAGCCACAAGCCAATTCCGATCAGCACATTTCCCAGGTCGCAGAAGAAAAGAAAATTCTGCGCCCCATATTGCCGCCAGTACACCGGAGCCCACACCAGCAGCCACACCGTCCACGCGATCTTGAGCCACAGAGGCAGCCGCATGGCCCGCTATTGTATGCGACCCGCTAGCGGTAATTTCGCCGGTCCATGTCCGGGCGAGAGAGGTGGGGAATTCCGCGCGGTGATCTCGCTGTGGAACCCGGAACACCACAAAAATCCACGGACCGCGAATTACCCCCGTAACTTGCCGCGCCTTACCGGTGTACCTACTATGGCCTTGGTATGGGTTACCTAGCTCTTCTCTTCTGTCCCGACGAAAAAACCGCCCGCACGGTGACGCAGGTCCTGAGCGAGCTCGAGTTCGCCGTCGAGTCCTGCATCGAACCCTTTGCTGCAGTCAAGAAGCTGATGGGCCAACACTTCGACGCTGTCGTGGTCGACTGCGATAACGAGCAGAATGCCACATTGTTGTTCAAGAGCTCGCGCAACTCCACGCCCAACCAGGCGTCGCTTGCCGTAGCCGTAGTGGAAGGTCAGGCCGGGGTCGCCAAGGCGTTTCGTATCGGCGCCAACCTCGTCCTGACCAAACCCATCAATATCGAACAGGCCAAAGGAACTCTGCGCGTGGCCCGCGGACTGCTGCGTAAGGGTGAACCAGCCAAACCAGCGTCCGCGGCTCCCGCAGTGCCGCCCGCAAAGCCCGTCGTCGCCGCCGCCAAACCAGTTCCACCCTTGAAATCAGCAGCGCCACTGACGCCGCCTGCAGTCACCGTTTCGATTCCGGCCGCGCCTCCAGAAGTGAAGCCCGCCCCGCCTCAGGCGTGGCCCGCAGCCGCGGCAGCAAGCTCAGTTCCCGCTGCCAATGTTCCCGCTTCGAATGATGACGATCTTCTCGACATCGGCTCCGGCGCGCCAGTTGCTGTGCCTTTGGTCGCCGAGCAATCGGCAAAGTCGCCCGCCGCATCTGCGCCTGCCCCTTTCAGCGCCGGAGTACCGGCCGCACACGGCAGCGGAGCCGCCAGCGCGCCCGCACCAGCTCGTGAAGTTCATGGGGCGTCCGCTGCAGCGGCATCGCCCGCAAGCTCTCCCGCTGAAGACGACATTCTCTCGGACGAGCCGGCAAAAGCAGCTCCCAGCGAATCCTCCAGCTATGTCGGGTCCGCGCCATCATTTACCTTCGGCGGAGCCAACGTCCCGGAAAAATCGAGTGGCGGAAGTAAGAAGATTCTTTTCGGAGTCGCTGCCGCAGCGTTTCTTGCCGGAGCGATCTACATCGGGTTTACCGTTTTCTATGGACGCGCGAGTCAGCCAGTAAGCACTCCGTCGCAAACCGCTCCCGCGCCGGCCCCGGTTCCGCAGACCCCGAAGCCGAGCAGCGGCAAGCCCGCTCCCGCGATTCCCGCAACATCTGCGCCTGCGGCTGTACCTGTATCCGCGGCCCTCACAAAGCTTCCGACTTCCCAGCCCGACGCCGCACCAGCGAAGAGTCAGGCCGCGAATAACACCGACACTGCTTCCGACGACGATGCTCCTTCGCCTGCTGCCAGCAAGCCGACCGCCGCGCCCTTGGTCCTTAAAGGAGGCAGATCTCCTGCCTTGCACGCAAAACCGGCAGCGCCCGACACCGAAGCTCCCAGCATGATTGGGATTGCGACCACCGGCGCTGGAGCACCTCCGCCCAACATTGGCGCCGCAGGAAGCGCGCCCAAGCCCGTGCTGCAGACGCTCAATGTCTCGCAAGGCGTGTCGCAGGGCTTGCTCACCAAGAAAGTTCAGCCTGTCTATCCCAGGAACGCCCTGGCCATGCATGTTGAGGGCGCTGTCGAGTTGCTTGCGACCGTCTCCAAGACAGGCGACATTTCGCACGTGAAAGTGGTGAGCGGCGATGGGCAACTAGCCAAGGCCGCCACCGATGCCGTCAAACAGTGGAAGTACAAGCCGTACCTGCTCAATGGCGAACCGGTCGAGATTCAGACCCAGATCACCATCAACTTCAAGGCACCCAGATAGATTCACCGCGAACGATACCAGGGCATGCGAACGACCTTCGCATGCCCTGTTTGTTTCGGCAAAACTATCTCGGAAAGCCAACCCGTTATTCTTTTTCTCCGGTGCTCGGATTCAGGAACAGCACCCCGTTGTTCCTCACTTTGCTGAAGTTGAACATCTGCGTGATTGAGTTTGCGATTCCATCGAAGGAACCCTGGCCGATGCGCTCGCCGCTCAGCCAGTTGTCTTCTACGAACCGGATGATCGACGACTGGTCGGTCACACTATGATCGACGAAGTTCTGCCGCGCATACGGCGAGATCACTAGCAGCGGTAGTCTCGGGCCGTACCCGCAGCGTCCAAGTGCGTGCGTCAACAAGGGGTTCAAGCCGGGCAAAGCGGTTGCTGCTGTCCCGCAAGCGCCGGGCCCAGTAAGAGCATCGGCCGTTCCGGTCGAGGTGTTGACGATGGGACCCATCTGGTGGTCGTACCATCCATCGGAGTCGTCGTACATAATGACGACCGCGGTGCTGTTCCAGGTGGGCAGCGTTTCCAGGAAATTAATCGTGTTGACCAGGAACGTCTGCTCGTCGAGCGGATCCGAATAACCCGCGTGCCCATCTTGATAAGCCTGCGCCTTCAGAAAGCTCACCGCCGGAAGATTTCCCGCAGCCGCTGCCGTGAAGAAATCCTGCAAGTCATACTGATGGTTCGCCGGCCCGGCATTTCCGATTTCAGAAACCGAAGCCGGAGGCGTGTGCGCGTAATTTGCCGTCGAAGTGTAGTAGTTGAAAAACGAATGGTGCGGGATGTAGTCGGCCGTCGTTCCTGCCAGGCCGGCGGAACTTCGGCTGCACCCTGTCGATCCATTCGGATTGACCGTGGTCAGATTGAAACCGCCCATAAACGATCCCCAAGTCACTCCTGCCGAGGTCAGCAGGTCGCCGATGTTTTTGCTTCCCATGGTGGCTTGGGCTCGCGTGGAACTGGAGCAAACGTCTCCTAGCGGGTCGGCGTCTCCGATCAGAGTCAAAGAACCGTCGCTCCCCCCGCTTACTTCGTCTCCCGTCCCGTTCAGCGTCGCAATCACTCCGTTAGTCTGGCCGGAAACCAGGTTGATGACCCCCGGCGACGACGGACCGAACGTTGTCCCATAAGAGTTATCGCTCATGGCGAAGAACTGTGCGTAATTCCACTCCGCCGTTACTGTGTTGCCGTCGAAGTACGCCATGACTGTGCTCCCGCTGTTGCCCGTGTCAACCGGGAACAGGTCCATCAAGCCGGCATCAAATGCCTGCTGCTCCGCCGTGTAATTGTGATCCTGGTCGGAGGTAACTGCCTGGGAAGGATCCAGCCGGAAAGGATTCGACGCCGCGGCTCCATTCACCGGATTGAGATTCGGATTGACCGTCAACAGCGCATTGGTCAGACCGTTTACGGTCGGCGTATTCGACGCCGCCTTGAATTTCGATTCACCTTTGGGATTGGTCGCAACCGGGTAGGTTCCGAAGTAGTGATCGAAAGAAACGTTCTCCTGGAAAATCACCACCAGGTGCTGGATTGGTGTTGCTGTTGCCGTCGGCCTCTGAGCTTTCGATGCCGGCTTGGACGCGGCAAATGCGGGCATGGCGGTTGGTCCCAAGGCCGTGGTCAATGCCAGCAGCAGAGCCATTGTCTTCCTGGGAGCTTCAATTCGCAGCTTCTTCATCATAGCTTCTCCTGTGCCCCGCACGGGCCAGTGCCCTGAAGACAACGGCCCCACTGCCGCAGCCTTCGCGCCGGTTTCCGGAATCGGGGTTAGAGAGCAACCATATCGAGCTTATGTTTCACGAAGGTTTCACGAGAATGAATTGAACGTGAAAATCAAATTCGACCGAGGTTTCCACAGAATACAAATCGGAAGTAATCCGGCAGGAAACAAAACAATCCTCGGGGATCACTTGGGCACTCGACGGAAACGAATGTAATCCGAATGAGTCTCGGACCCCATGCGGCTTTTTTGGAAACCTGAGCGTCCTACAGATGATTTGGGTAGGGCACGGCTTTCAGACATGCGGAAGAAACCGAATGCGTGCACTGCTGTGGAAGAGCGGCCCTTCCAGGGCCGCGTAAGCCATATGGAATGGGTGTGGGCTTTACAGCTTGCTGAAAAACTCGCTTTTGGGTGGCGCAGCGCTTTGAGCGCTGCGATAAAGCGTTTCGTTTCTGTTAGGGCTTTAGAGAATGCGTGAGAACCGGATTTCTGGNNCTTTAGCCACTGAGGGCCGCTTCCTCCAGAGGAACTGAAGGATCAACTGTAGCGAGACCACGAAACGTAAACCCGGTAAGGGCTTTCTTAGGTCGGTGCGCGGCTCTTACTGTGGCTGCATCACTTCGTCGACCACAACTTTGCCGCCCTTGTCCGCCGTGACGATCTTGTGTATCGGCGCATACCCGCTCAGCGTAATGTCGACGACGTAGTTACCCGGATCGAGCATCACGTCCACTGGCGAGTTTTTGTCCAGCATGTGCTGGTTGATCGCGACCTGCGCGCCCTTGGGCTGCGTGTGGATGCTAATTGTCCCCTGTCCAGCGTTCCCGCCTTTTCCGCCGAACAGTTTCGACATTTTGCCCACGGTCTTGATGTTATCGACATTGCCCAGCGAGCGTAGCGTGGGCGAGAAGTTGAACGTCTGTCCCAGCGCGAACTGCGTGCTCATGGTTTCGTCAATGTATCCTGACATGCGGACCAGCACCACGTGCTGTCCTTTATCCACACTGACCTGCGCCGGCGTTTTCGCGCCCACATCGCGGCCGTCCACGTAGATGTTCGCTCCCGCCGGATCGCTCCTCACCACCAGCGTCGCCATCAACTGCGCCAGGCGTCCAGAGATCGTCGCTCGGTTTCCCGCACTCACATTCACGTTACGCGTATCGGTCGAGTAGCCCGCCTTGCTGAAAGTGATGCTATGTTGTCCGGGCTGCACATTCGTTAACGCGAACGGTGTAACGTAGCTCGCATCGGTCCTGCCATCCACCTGCACCTGCGCGCCCTGCGGCATGGAGTCAATCGCCAGCTGTCCCGGAATCACCACCGGAGCAGCCGCCTTCTTCTTCGGATTTCTCGCCTTCGCAGGAGCAGCGGGTTCCTCTTCAACAGTTTGAGGCTGGGCAGTCTGGACCGGCTGAATCTCGACCGGCTGGGCTGGTGTGGGCCCTTTCTTGGGCGCCGGCTGGCTGGCTTCCGGCTGTGCGGGTGTCTCCGCCACGGCTGCGGGGCGTGACGCGCCCGTATCGTCGTCGCTGTTCAGGCTATGAACGTAGATGGTGACCCCAATACCGATGACCAGGATCAGCGCAATCGCCCCTCCGATCGCGTATGCCATCAGCTTGGGCGGAACGCCTTTGATTTCCTTAAGTGCCTTCTGGGCAACTTCGCGGGGCTGTACTTTCGGCTTCTCGTCGGCCTTCCGCCCGCTGCCCTGATACCTCGTCGCAGTCGGAGTTGCAACCGGCGCCGGCTCAACCGGTGGGGGCGGTGGCGCGATATAAACTTCCTTGAGCGGAGGCAGTTCCGTCATCTCCGAAAAACTTACGCTGCCGCTGCTTTTCGACCCGCCCTCCGCCATCATGGGATCGACGGCGATCTTCGGACCTTCTTCGGTAACCCGCGGCTCAAAGGTTTCGACCGCTGGCTCGTCCGCCGCCGCCGAAGACATATACGCGGAAGGTGCTTCCGGCGCCTCAGTAGTCTGCGCCGCACTGGAAGTCATAACTTCGTTCGGTGCTTCGAATCCCGAACCTTCGGGAGAAGACACCATCGGTTCGCCGCCTCCCACTCCTGCAGCAGCGGCGGCCGCTTTCGGCATGGCCAGCCTCGACGCTGGCTTGGCCAGCACCGACGGCTTTGCTTCCACCTTGGGCGGCGCTGGAGCGGCCAGTTTTTGCTCCACTGGCTTAGCGACTACGGGCTTGGCTTCAGCAGCAACCACTGGGCGCGCAGCCGTAGCCGCCGGCTTCGCAGCCACCGGAGCCGCAAACTTTGCTTGCGCCACCGGGTTCGCCTTGGGAACGGCCGGGCTCTTGGGTGCTTCCGCCTTTTTCGCTGCGGGCCTCGACTCTTTGCACTTCTCCAGATCGTCCAGCAATTCCCGGCCGCTTTGGTAGCGTGCCCCGGGATCCTTCGCCAGCGCCTTCATGATCAGGTCGCTGAGCAGAGGATGAACCTTGGCATTCATATGCAGCGGCGGCACAGGGGTGCTCTCCAGAATGCTCTGCCGCAACGATTCCGCATCTTCTCGATCGAAGGCTTTCCGCTCTGTCACCATTTCATAGAAGATGGCGCCCAGGCTGAACAGATTCGACCGGTTATCGGTAGCCTCGCCCCGAACCTGCTCCGGCGACATGTAATGCAGAATCGAAGGAACGCCTCCCGAAACATGCTGCGCGAAATTGCCCACGCTCGAAACGCCGTAGCTCAGAATCCTGACAGTCCCGTCCCAGCCGCACATGATTTTTGACGGCTCCAGGCTGTAGTGAACGATGCTGTGCGATTTGGCGTGTTCCAAACCGCTGCACAGTTGCCGTCCGATATCGAGCAGATCCCAGATCGAAAATCCTTCTTTGCGCGCCAGCATGGTCGCGATGCTGTTGCCTTGGATGTACTCCATGGGAGCGCAGAACTGGCCGTCAATCACGGCCCCGCTATTCACCCTGGTGATGTTCGGACTGCTCAAAACCTTGGTGCCCTCGGCCTCCGCCAGCAGCGCCTGTTCCAGCGCCGCCGCGCTCTCTCCAAACGCGCTCAGCTGGATTGCCTTCAGCGCAATCGTCTGCCCGCTTTCGGGATCGTTGGCTTTGTAAACTGTGCCCGTGGGTGATTTCGACAGTTCACCCAAGATTTCGAAGTGGCCGATTTTCGTAGACATTTCGTTTTTCCAGTTCCGCCCCAAGCGGTCCTCCGTGTCGCCGCGACAAAACTCGGCCGTCGGAGACCCGGGGAATGGGTACGGTTAGGATAGCGCCCCGGACGTGCGCTTTCGAGTTACTAAGGTAAGCTGGGAACGCCGTGGTAAGCCCCGCCAGATAAGGGATTCCTCGGGCCGGCGCCTGTCTGAATTCAGCGTGCCAGAGAGCGAGGCGCGCGAAAAGAAAAAAGCTTTTGGGGAGGCTTTTTTGGGTGGCGCAGCGCTTTGAGCGCTGCGATAGATCGTCTCTTTTCCCGTAGAGCTTTAGCCCCTGAGGTACCTGGAGAGGAGAACGAAACCCTACGACACAGCCTCGTCGCTGCCCCGAACCCGTACTTTCCCGTGCTCCCGCCATCCTTCAATAATCAGATACAGCACCGGAATGAAGAATAGGTTCAGGAAGGTCGACATGATCATTCCGCCAAACACCGTCGTGCCCACCGAATGCCGTCCGTTCTCTCCCGCGCCGGTAGCCAGCACCAGCGGCACCACGCCCAGGATGAACGCCAGCGATGTCATCAGAATCGGCCGCAGACGGATCGTCGCCGCCTGCACTGCCGCTTCCATCAGCGGCATCCCGCGCTCGCGCAACTGCTCGGAAAATTCCACGATCAGAATCGCATTCTTGCTCGACAGTCCGACCAGCATCACCAGTCCGACCTGGCAGAACACGTCATCCTGCAATCCCCGCATCCATTGCGCGCCCAGCGCTCCCAGAAGCGCCATCGGCACCGCCAGCAGCACAATGAACGGCAACACGAAACTCTCGTACTGCGCAGAAAGCGTCAGGTACACCACCAATGTGCCCAGTCCAAACAAAAGCAGGGATGTTCCTCCCGCCTGCAATTCCTCCAGCGACAGTCCAGTCCAGCTGTAGGAGAATCCCTGCGGCATCTTCGTTGCCAGTTGCTCCATCGCTGCAATCGCCTGCCCGGAGCTGTATCCTGGTGCCGGCGACCCATCGATCTCCGCCGACCGGAACAGGTTGTAATGGCTGATCACCTGCGGCGTCGTTGTTTGCGTAATACTGATCAGGTTGTCCAGCGGCACCATTGCCCCGCTGTCGGAGCGCACGTAGAACCGCTTCATGTCCTCCGCCTCCGCCCGGAATTGCTTGTCCGCTTGCACATACACGCGGTACGACCGGTTGTTGAAATCAAAGTCGTTCACATACGCCGAACCCATATAAATGCCCAGCGTATCCGTGATCTGCGACAGCGGCACATGCAGGCTCTTCGCCTTCTCGCGGTCAATGGTCACCAGATACTGCGGATCATTCGCCGTAAACGGTGAATACAATCCGGCGAGTTCCTTATGCTCCCGAGAGTGCAGCAGGAAGCCCTGCGCCGTGCTCGCCAGTTCTTCGAGTTTGTGCGCCGCCAGATCCTGCACCACGAACTGGAATCCGCCAAACTGTCCCAACCCCTGAATCGGCGGCGGCAGCGTCGCAAAGACGATTGCCCCCTGCACGCCAAAGAGCATCGGACGCACGCGGTTCACGATAGCCGTGGCCGAATGCACCTCGCCCTTGCGCTGCGAATACGGCTTTAGCGGTACAAAAATCAATCCCTGATTCGCCGCCGCACCCGCAAAACTGAAGCCGGCCACGGAGAATGTCCCTTGGGCCTCCTCGACTCCCGCCAGCATGCCCGATACCTGCTTCCCGATCGCCTTCGTGTATTCCAGCGATGCGCCCGACGGCGCCTGGATCACGATGATGAAATATCCCTGGTCTTCGTCTGGCACGAAACCCGTCGGCACGCGTAGAAACACAAAATATGTCAGCCCCAGGCCGGCGAAAAACAGTATCGCCATCGCCAGTTTGTATTCCAGCACGTGATGCAGCAGGCTACGGTACCCGCGGGTCATGGCGACAACGCCGTCGTCAAATTTCTGCAGCCACCACCATTTTTCCCGGTGGCCGCCGCTCAGAAAAATCGCCGCTAGCACCGGAGCCAACGTCAGCGCATTGAACGCGGAAATGGCGATGGAAAACGCGATGGTCAGCGCGAACTGACGGAAGAGAATGCCGGTCGTTCCCGGGAAAAACGCAACCGGCACAAACACGGCAACCAGCACCAGCGAGGTGGCGATGACAGCGCTGGTAATCTCGGCGGTGGCTGCTGCCGCTGCTTTGCGGGAGTTGTGCTCGCCCTCAGCCATGTGCCGCTCAATGTTTTCGATCACGACGATCGCGTCGTCGACCACGAAACCGGTGGCGATGGTCAGCGCCATCAG
>PMUM01000454.1 GCA_003166855.1 Acidobacteriaceae bacterium
GTAAGCAGGGTGTCAGCGATACTTTCGCCTCCGCTCTCTGGAGTGCCGACCTCATGTATCAGCTCGCCACAGCCGGTGGTACAGGCATCAACTTTCACGGCGGCGGTTATGGCTGGTACACACCGATTGCGGGCACGCAGGAAAATGGATTCCTGGCGCGGCCGATCTATTACGGCATGTTGCTGTTTGCGCAGGCTGGCGCAGGGCAGCTTGTCGAAAGCAAGCTCGATCAGCTGGAACACGCGCCCCTGCTGACGGCTTACGGTCTCCGCAGCAATACAGGAGCAATCAAGGTAGCGGCGTTCAACAAGAACATGGACGGTGGCGTGCGCCTCACGATCGATCCGGGGCAACGAGCAAAGCGCGTAACTGCGCTGCGTCTGCACGCCCCGCGGGTGGACGCCACCACGGACACTACCCTCGGCGGAGCGCCCGTAGGAGCAGGCGGCGCGTGGTCGGCTGCGCGGGAAGAAACATTGCCTATTAAAAACGGAGTCGCGGCCCTCGACCTTCCGCCTGCGAGCGCAGTCTTAGTCACGTTCGAAAGCGAATAATGCCAGTGTCGTCCTGTTCAGCGGGTTCCGGTAAAAAAGACGCATCATAGGGCCAACGATTACAGGGGTCTATCGTCAATCAACTGGAATGAGCGAGTTCCCGTCGATGGGTACTCCGCACCTGGAGCAGAATCATGAGCGCTACCGTCGTTGCCACTCCCCTCACCGCTGAGACCGCCTCGAAATCCCGCATCGCATCCATCGACCTCATCCGCGGCGCGGTCATGATGCTGATGGCCATCGATCACGTACGTGTCTTTTCCGGCGTTCCGGCCGGCGGCCCCACGGCCGGAGTCTTCTTCACCCGCTGGATCACCCACTTTTGCGCTCCCGCCTTCATCTTTCTGGCCGGCACCAGTATCTTCCTCTATGCACGCAAGCACGACCATGTGTCACGGTATCTGCTGATCCGAGGCGCTTGGCTCATCCTGCTCGAATTCACATTTCTGCGCGTCGCCTGGACCTTCAACTTCGATTTCCGCCACTACGAGATGGCAGGCGTCATCTGGGTGATTGGAATCTGCATGATTCTGATGGCCGGACTGGTAAGACTGCCGCTGGCGGCGGTCGGAACCATCGGCCTAGTCATCATCGCCGCCCACAACCTGATGAATCCACACATGCGCGCGCTGCTGGAAGGGCTCGACCAGAACCGGCTCTCGGGTCTCTGGAAAATCATGTATATGGGATTCTTTGCCGGCCCGATCCGGTTTGGCCCGAATGGACCCAACCTGATCGTGCTCTATTCCATCGTTCCATGGATTGGTGTCATGGCAGCCGGTTACGCATTCGGAAGGATTTTGACCTTGGAGCCCGCGCGCAGAAGGCGGCTCTGCCTCACGATCGGACTCTCCGCCATCGGACTCTTTCTTGTAATCCGCGGATTTAATTTGTACGGAGATCCGCGCCCGTGGCATGCCGCCGTAGCCGCACAGAACGGCCGGCCGCCGATGCCAGGTTTGTTCGCGTTCCTGAACACGACCAAATACCCGGCGTCGCTCGATTTCCTGTTGATGACGCTCGGCCCCATCATCGCCTTGATCCCTTTGCTCGAAAACCTCCGCGGACCCGTAGTTCGCGCAGTGACTGTGTTCGGCCGTGTGCCGTTCTTCTTCTACATGCTTCACATCCCGTTAATTCACGCGCTCGCACTGGTCGTGTCGAAGATCCGGCTGGGGGTCGTCAGTCCGTGGCTTTTCGCGAACCATCCCATGGGCAATCCAGAGCCACCTGACGGCTACGTGTGGAGCCTCCCTCTTCTTTACCTAGTCTGGGCGATCGCCATCGCGCTACTCTACTTTGCATGCCGGTGGTTTGCCGCGCTCAAACTGAAGCGTAACGACTGGTGGCTGCAATACCACTAGGTCGTAAGTAAGCCCGTAAGCCACTGATTTCGCATCCATCAGCGAAACTTTAGTCACTTGTTGCTCTCTGGACAACAGCTAGAATCGTTAGTATCCCGAGTATTATGAACATCTTGGGTGTCCGACAAAGTTGAGTTACCCCACCACTCAGAAAACAGACTGAGCGGACCAGCACTCACATTGACGGGACGACTTTTGCGGTCGAAGATTACGGATTAAGCAAACATCAGAGTTTATGCGAGTTAAGTTTTGGGGCGTGCGCGGTTCCACGCCCACTCCACAAGCCGAGAATCTGCGCTACGGAGGCAACACCTCCTGCGTCGAAGTGCGCGTCGGAGATGAGATCTACATCTTCGACTGCGGCACTGGATTCCGCGTGTTGGGGCACGAACTGAAACGCGAGTTCGGCGACCGTCCCTTCGCCGCCCACGTCTTCGTTTCGCATTTCCACTGGGATCACATCCAGGGCATGCCTTTCTTCCGCCCGCTCTATGAAAATCCCAACAGCCAGCTCGTCTTTCACTCGTCCAGCCGCACACGCGGACTCGAGCAGGTGATGGCCGAGCAGATGGCAGCCCCTTACTTCCCCGTCAACCTCGATCAGATGACCGGGAAGCGCGAGTTCTACAACATCGAAAATGGATGCCTGCCCATGGCCGACGGCACGCGCATCAAGACGGCGTGGCTCAATCATCCGCAGGGCTGCATGGGATTCCGCCTCGAAACCAAAGAAGGTGTGCTGGTCTACGCCACCGACAATGAGCCCGGCGATCCGAATTTCGACAAAGCCGTGCGGAAGCTGGCCGAAGGCGCCGACGTCCTGATCTACGACGCCCAGTATCTTCCCGAGGAGTACGAGGCCCGCCGCCGCGGCTGGGGACACAGCCACTGGCGCGAAGCCGTCAACGTTGTGATGGAAAGCGGGGCGAAGGAATTAATCCTCTACCACCACGACCCCGACCACAGCGACGCCATCGTCGACAAAGTCGTGAAGGACGCCCGCAACTACTATCCCAAAGTCCGCGCTGCCGCCGAAGGCCTGGAAATTCTGCTTTAGATTCCCAGCGGTTTCTTCTTCATTCCCGGTTCGGAGATGCCCACTGCGCAATCTTTCCGCTGGGGAGTCATGAATTCAGTCCTCGCAGAACACAACTCCCACTCCGTTTTATGATGGTCGTGCTGATTCCGCTCCTTCCGCCGACTCGCACTTTGGAGAACAACCATGAATCGCAGAATGTTCCTGACCGGCGCGGCCTCCGCAATAATGGTTTCCAGGACAGTGGCGAGAGCGCTCGCTGCCCAGACGACGTCCCAGCCGAACCCCGTTCCGGCAGACATAATGCCGGCTCCCGGCAAGCATCCGCGCGCCATCACCATGTGGGAGTTCTCCTGGATCGAACGGCGCTGGCCCGGCGCGGGCTATGAGGACTGGGACCGAGCTCTCGATGACCTGCGTGAGCGCGGCTACGACGCGGTTCGAATTGATCCCTTTCCCCATTTGCTCGCCGCCGATCCTCACAAGACATGGACTCTCTGGCCCGAGTGGAACACGCAGATGTGGGGATCGCCCGATGTCAACCGCATCGTGCTCCTCCCCGCTCTATTCGACTTTCTCGCGAAGTGCCGCGATCGCGGCATCATGGTGGGACTCTCCACCTGGTTCAGGAAGGATGACGCCGACACGCGAATGACGATCAAGGGCCCCGACGTATTGGCGGCGAATTGGATCAAGACTCTCGACCTTATCTCGCAAGCCGGCTATATCGATTCCATCCTTTACACCGATCTCTGCAACGAGTGGCCCGGCGACGACTGGGCTCCGTTCGTCAAGCCCCACATGACGTACGGCGACTGGGATAAGCCCGCGTCGCTCGACTACATGCACAAGGCGATCGCCCTGGTCCGCGCGCACTATCCGCACATGCCGCTGCTGTTCTCTTGCGCTGAGGACCGCCCGGAAAATTATCTCGAGCATGACCTGAGCGACTTCGACCTGCTCGATCCCCACATCTGGATGGTCCAGCAGAATGATGGTGAGTTCTACAAGCTCACGGAATACGGTTACGAACGGTTTGATGCCAAGGGATACACGAACCTGAGTCTCAAAGCCGAAGACAGTTATCGCGCACGTCCGGAATACTGGCAGAAGGCGCTGGTGCAGGCGATCGACCGGCACGCCGTAGCTTCGCGAAAAATGAAAATGCCGCTCATCACAACCGAGTGCTGGGGCATCGTCGACTACAAAGATTGGCCGCTGCTGAAATGGGATTGGGTGAAGGACCTGTGTGTGCTGGGCGCAGAACGAGCGGCATCAAGCGGCCAGTGGCTCGCGATCGCGAGCAGCAACTTCTGTGGTCCGCAGTTCGTAGGCATGTGGCGCGACAAGACCTGGCACCAACAGTTGACGCACACCATCAAGTCAGCCGAGATCGCTCCGGAGCTTCGTCAAGGCCGGTTGTACGAACGGTTGTAGAGTCCACGTCTCAGCCGGACGATCCCTTTGCCAAATACTTTCCGACGACGGCTGCGCAGGCTTCGACAAATTCCTGTTCGGCCGGATCGAAGGTATTAGCAAAGTAGCTCTCGACGTCGAGTTCCCCCGCTAGTTTGCCCTTCACGAAAATCGGCACGACGACTTCGCTGTTCACCATGGACGAACCTGCAAGGTAGCGCGGATCCTTGGTCACATCCTGCACCACTACGGTCTGCCCGGTGGTTGCTGCCGCGCCGCAGAGTCCCGTGTCAAGGGGAATGCGAGCGTTCGGCGTGAAGCTGCCCACGTAGGGGCCAACAACCAGAAAGCCGGGATCCGCCGGATCGTCCAGATAAAAACCCACCCAGTTGTAGCGCGTCACCTTCTCATGGAGACGTTGCGCCATGTGATCCATCAGTGACTCCGCGGTGGCGGCGCTCTTGGCGGAGTTCCGAAATTCCTGGAGAAGTTCTTCGTGCACAGGGGTCATGATGTTGGCTCTCTTAATCCTGCCCTCAGAATAAGCCAGGCGTTGGCAAGTCTCCCGCGAATTCGGAAGTTGAACCACCAACATACCGTCCGGTAGTGCCTCAAAAGCGGTAGTAAGGTAGCCTGTTTTCTGAGAGCATGGCTAGGATGAAGACTTATTACAAGCCGACTAAATGGCGGGGCAAACGCTTGATATATGCCTCTACAGACCCTGCCGAGCGAAAGAAGCAGACTGTCATAGCGTGGGTCGCTCTCTCACTCTTCGTTCTAGGATTGGGCATCATTGCTTGGCTCATCCACTGAAATTTCAAACTGAGGCACTACCTACCGCCCCTTCAGCTTGCTTCCCCGCCATCGGCCCTCATATACTCGGAACGTTTGCCCGCTCCGTCCGGGAACTCTCCCGGAGCCGGCAGCACCTGACCTGCAATCATTCCGGAGACCACTTCTATGACGACGATCGCAACGCCCCCGCACGTGGATCAAGAAAGCAACCCCTGGGAGTCCCAGCGGGCGCGTTTTGACCTGGCGGCCCAGAAGCTCAACCTTGATGAGGGCCTGTGGCGCGTTCTGCGTTATCCCAACCGCGAACTCACGGTCTACATCCCGGTGCAGATGGATGACGGCCACCTCGAGGTCTTCACGGGCTTCCGCGTGCAGCATTCCATCGCGCGCGGTCCGGCCAAAGGCGGCATCCGCTACGCTCCCGACGTCACCCTCGATGAAGTTCGAGCCCTTGCCAGCTGGATGACCTGGAAGT
>PMUM01000279.1 GCA_003166855.1 Acidobacteriaceae bacterium
CCGCCGTCGCCCATCAGCGCCGCCAGCCGCTCCCGCTCCAGCGCCTTGCCCGTGGGATGCGTATTAAACAGCCGCACCTGCGCGATGGTCGCCGCCCCCACGAACCCCGTGTCCTCATTGAACTGCGGACAAGCCTCCATACAGCAGCAGCACGAGATGCACCGCGAAATCGGATACGCAGCTTCCTGCTCCTCCGCCGACATCCGCGGTCCGGCTCCCAGGTCGTACGTGCCGTCGATCGGCACCCACGCCTTCACGGCCTTCAGGTTCTCAAAAATCACGCTGCGGTCCACGGCCAGATCGCGCACCACCGGGAACTTCGAAAACGGCTCCAGCCGGATCGGTTGTTCCAGGTTGTCAATCAGCGCCGAGCACGCCATGCGCGCCTTCCCGTTAATCAGCATCGCGCACGATCCGCACACTTCCTCGAGACAATTCGAGTCGTAAGTGATGGGGGTAGTCGCCTTGCCTTCGCGCGTCGACGGCTCGGTGGCAATATCCATCAGCGCCGAAATGACGTTCATATTCGGCCGGTAGGGAACTGAGAACTCCTCCCAATAGGCCTTGGAAGTTGGAGTCGCTTGACGCTTGATCTTGATGATGACGGATTTATCAGCCATTAGCTCTTAGCCTTCTTAATACCCACTGTCATCCTGAGCGAAGCGAAGGATCTATGCACTCGGCCGACGCCAGCAAACTCTATAGGTCCTTCGCTGCGCTCAGGATGACAACACAAATATATTCAGTACTTCCTCGCCCTTGGCGGAATCAGCGACGTATCCACCGCCTCGAACTCAAACTTCGGCTCATCCGCATCCGGCGCGAAATACGCCTTCGTCGTCTTCAACCAGTTCTTGTCGTCGCGCTCCGGGAAGTCCGGCTTGTAATGCGCCCCGCGCGATTCATCCCGCATCCCCGCGCCCAGCGCAATCACCCGCGCAAGTTGCAGCATGTTGTAAAGCTGCCGCGCAAACACCACAGTCGTATTCGCCCACTGCGTGCGATCGCTCAAGTTGATCTTGCCGTAGCGCTCCAGCATCTCGACCAGCGTGGCGTCGCTCTGCTTCAACGCCTTGTTGTAGCGGATGACCGTGCAATCCTTCGTCATCAACTCGCCCATCTCGCGCCACAACTTGAAAGGATTCTCCGCACCATCCGCCTTCATCAGGTGGGCATTGATGTCCTCCTGCCGCTTCTGCTCCGCCGCGAAACATCCATTCCCGTCAGACGTGGCCTGCAGCCCGCGCGCATACTTCACCGCATTGGGCCCGGCAATCCCGCCGCCGTAGATACAAGACATCAGCGAATTCGCGCCCAACCGGTTCGCCCCGTGATATTGATATTCACACTCGCCCGCCGCATAAATTCCGGCGATGTTCGTGGCCTGCTTGAAGTCCACCCATAGCCCGCCCATGGTGTAATGCATGCCGGGGAAAATCTTCATCGGCGTGTCGCGCGGATCGTCGCCCACAAACTTCTCGTAAATCTCGAGAATCCCTTCCAGCTTGCGGTCCAGAATCTTGCGGTCGATGTGCGTCAGGTCGAGATACACCATCGGCTTGCCGTCAATCCCCAGGTTGTATTCGTACACCACCTTGAAGATCGCCCGGGTCGCCACATCGCGCGGCACCAGGTTCCCGTACTTCGGATACCACTCTTCCAGGAAATACCACCGCTCATTCTGCGGAATGGATTTCGGATCGCGGTTGTCGCCCGCCTTCTTTGGAACCCAGACGCGCCCGCCCTCGCCGCGCGCGGACTCCGACATCAGCCGCAATTTATCTTCGCCCGGAATGCAGGTGGGATGGACCTGAATGAATTCGCCGTTCGCGTAGTAGCACCCCTGCTGGTAGAGCGCCGACTGAGCCGATCCCGTACACACCACCGAATTGGTCGACTTGCCAAAGATCGCCCCGTTCCCGCCCGTGCAGATGATGATCGCGTCCGCCGGGAACGTCCGCACTTCCATCGACCGCAAATCCATGGCGCAGATGCCGCGGCATACGCGGTTGCCATCGAGCACCGCCGACAGAAATTCCCAGTGCTCGAACTTCTTCACCTTGCCTTCGGACTCGTACCGCCGCACCTGCTCGTCGAGCGCGTACAGCAATTGCTGTCCGGTAGTCGCCCCGGCGAACGCAGTACGATTGAACAAAGTCCCGCCAAAGCGCCGGAAGTCGAGCAACCCTTCGGGCGTGCGGTTGAACGGAACACCCATGCGATCCAGCAGGTCAATGATCCCCGGCGCCGCTTCGCACATGTCCTTCACCGGCGGCTGATTGGCCAGAAAGTCGCCACCGTAAATCGAGTCGTCAAAATGATTCCAGGTCGAATCGCCTTCGCCCTTCAGGTTCTTCGCCGCGTTAATCCCGCCCTGCGCGCACACCGAGTGCGACCGCTTCACCGGAACAATCGAAAACAAATCGACGTTCGCGCCCATCTCCGCGATCTTGATCACCGCCGACAGCCCGGCGAGCCCGCCGCCGATCACAATAATTTTGGGAGTCGCCATCTTATTGCACCGGCCTTCCGTTGCTGGCGGTCTGCGCGCCCGCTTTATGAGGGGAATGAATCGGGGAATGAATCATGGTGCGGTTCTGGTCGTCGTCCGCCACCGGACGCGAGCGGAACGAATACAAACTCGCCAGCCCCGCCGCGCACAACACCAGGAATAGCGCCAGGCACAAGCGCAATAACCTCTTCTGCGCCTTGTCCCCCGACACGATCCCCCACTTCGCCGAGAACAACCAGATCCCGTACGCGAAGTGCCACGAGGCCGCTACCAGTCCCACCACGTAGAACAGGAACAGTCCCGTGTGCATCACCTCATGTTGGACTTTCGCGAATGACTCGTGAGGAAAGTCGTGCAGATCGACTCCAGTAAACCGCATCGTGTAGGTGTGCCACAGGATGTAGACAAATGCGATCCCGCCCGTCCACCGCTGTGCCGTATACATCCAGTTCCCGCTCCACGGATAAGCGGCAACATTCCCGTCTCCGCGATACCAGATGTAGAACCCATAAAGCGCGTGGAACAAAATCGGCAGCCAGATCCCGAACAACTCAAGGAAGAATACGAGCGGCAGATTCGCCAGAAAGCTCACCTGTCGTGCATACGCATCCGGCCCGGTAATGGCCGTCGAGTTCGAAACCAGAATATGTTCAAACAGGAATGCGCCCACCGGAACGATCCCCGAAAGGGAATGCAGCCGGCGCAACAAAAATGAATATCCCTGACCTCCGCGCAACGGAGCCACTCCATGCGCTACCACGGGAGCAGTAGAACTGGCTGACGCCACGAATCGCTCCTTATGAATTCCGCTTATTTGTCCAACAAAGGGAAAAGAACTTTTCATTATCGGGTGCCGGGAGAAGTGAAGTCAAGGAAAGCACACTCGGTCAGTTCGTGGTGGTTGCTGTCCTATGCGGCCAATAGAGGCGATACCAGCCTTAGTCCGCGGTAAACCCATCGGGCGCGGCTATTAGGCGAAGCTCGGTAGCCGTCCCCTGAGGAACGACATATGGTTGAAAGCCGGCAGTTTGAGGAACCCCTAGCCAATAAATGAACCGCGTCTGGTGGGTGGGCCTACTCTTTGGCTCAAACGACCATCTATAACAGACGCAACCGACAAGAACGAACGCGACCTTGCCGTTGAGTCCAGTTTCACTGCGAATTGTCGCTTCGGCGACTTTGGTCATTGGGGGACCGACTGTGGATTGTTGAATCGACGGGGCGTGCGGAAACAGGGTGTACCCTGAAAGTCCCTTCGGATTAGGATGACGGTTAGCATCACACCACTGTTTCTGTCGAGCGCGAGCTGTTCTGGTCGAATGGTCGGTGTCTACTGGGATAACGTCCTCCCACGACAGAACATCGACAGCCACTGTTTGGCCGACGTTTTCCATCGTGTCCTCTATAGTCATCGTTGCGACGGGGACACCACCAGCTCTTCCTCCAACATCGAAGGTCAACGGACTTACAATGCTGTTCTTCACCTTGATCCATGGGCGTTCCGACAATTCAAGTTGCTGTTCCGCAATTCGCGCTTGACCGGAGATTGCGCCTACGCTGTCTTGAGCCGCTTTGGCTTGCTGTTTAGCAATCGCGAGCTGTTTTTCCACCCTATTCGCGGCCTCGACGGAATCAGACGCGGCTTGCTGAGCCTGCGAATTAAGGATGGCAGTTTGAGTCTGCATTTCCTTGAACTGTCGATGGAAGACGTACGCTGTATAGACTCCGACAATGAATAGAAGAACCGTGATCCACACCATGTGCCAATCAGGATTCTTGAACCAAGGGCCTTCCTTGTGGCTCATGGAGCAGACCTCACCTGTGGTTTAGGGGAAAGCGAATCATATACCAGGGGACTGGCCCACACGTAAGTCCTGAAGCGGATTGTAGGATACCTTTCTGGTCGCACCGGAATCGTCGCCGTGAAAATCAATTTGTGAGAGGGAAGAGGTTGCCTCCATCTCCTATAGCGCCTCCAGCATCCCCCGCAACTCCGCGAACGACTCCACCACCACATCCGCGCCCGCAGCCGCAAGCTTCTCCGCCTCAAACGTCGTCGTAATCCCAACCGTCACGCACCCCGCGGCTTTCGCCGCCACAACTCCATTCAGCGAATCCTCGATGATCCAACACTCCCCCTCCCCCACTCCAAGCTCCCGCATCGCCATCTGAAAAACTTCCGGATCAGGCTTCGGACGCGGCCTCCGCCCATGATCCACAATCACCTCAAAAGCATCGCCGATCCCCAACCTCTCCAAAGCAGCCCTACGATTCCGTGGTGTCGCCGACGTCGCCAGCGCAATCCGGTACCGCGATTTCGCCCACATCACAAACTCGACAGCCCCCGGCACCGCCTGCTGCTCATGCTCGATGCTCTCGTAGAACTCGCGCTTCAACCGCGATAACTCAGCTAGCCTCTCCAAGCCTCCGTGCTCGCGCAAAATTTCCGGCAGCATGGTCTCATCCGGACGCCCCTTGTAACTGTCATATACCGATTCCGACAACTCGATCCCCACCTGCCGAAATGCCAATTCCTTTGCCCGCTTGTGCAACGGCTCGGAATCAACCAGCACTCCGTCCATATCGAAAATCAGAGCGGATGGAGCCGTAAGCTTAGAAGTCGTCACGCCCGTCCCGACTCCCGCGACCCCGCGTCGCACCACTCCAGAAACTGCCGAAACGCCGCCCCCCGATGGCTATACCGCGCCTTCTCCTCCGCGGTTAACTCGGCAAACGTCTTCTGAATCTGCGGAAAATAAAACAGCGGATCATATCCAAACCCGCCCGTCCCCCGCGGCGAATCCAGAATCACTCCTTCCGCCGTCCCGCGAAACGTAGCCAGAGTCCGCCCATCCCGCGCCGCAGCCAGCACGCACACAAAGCGACCCGCACGCTTTTCCGCCGGAACCTTTCTCAACTCCCGCAGCACGCGCGCATTGTTCGCCCCATCATCCGTATTCTCGTCAGCCAAATGCGGCTGATCCGCTGCATACCGCGCCGAATGCACCCCCGGAGCCCCACCCAGCGCGTCCACCTCCAGCCCCGAGTCATCCGCCACGACAATCTCCCCCGCCGCGTGCCGCGAATATTCCTCCGCCTTCTTGCGCGCGTTCTCCTCAAACGTGACCCCGTCCTCAACCACAGCGGGCAGGGAAGCAAACCCCGGAATGCTCCCAATCTCGATCCCATGAGGCGCCGCCGCCCCCGCAAAATCCCGCACCTTCCCCGGATTCGAAGTAGCAATCAATATTCGTCGCATGATGGAGAACCGATCCCGAAACCAAATTGTCATCCTGAGCGAAGCGAAGGACCTATGCACCCTGCTGGCGCCGAGAAGACAGACGCAAATCTAAACAGGCCGGTCCGAGGTCCTGACGCGGCTCATCCAGAGCCAAACAATAACCGCAATCGCGGTGATGAAAGAAATCCATCCCCCCACCGCCCGATCCCATGTCCTTACAAATCGAATCTCCACCCGATTCATCCCCGCCCCCACCGGAACCAGCATCTGTCCCGTCTCCGCCCGCGCCGTCGTCTCCACCACCCGCCCGTTCACTTCCACCCGCCACGCCGGATACCGAAACAGCCGCAGCGCCACCTGATCCGCCGCCGACATCTCCGCCGTAAACATCCTCGACTCCGCATCCCACCGCTGCACACGAATCGCCCCATGCGCCGGACCCTCCACCGTCACGTTGCGCGCCTCTTTGTCGATCGCCCCAGGCTCCGCCCCAAGAGGCGTATATTCCTCCGTCCCCTCGTAGCCAGCAGCCGTCGCCATGTTGTCCTGCATCTCGCGCAGATCATCCGCCGTGTCCCACCACGGCGCCTGCGCATAGCGCCACGCCCCAACAATCACCAGGATCGAGACCGCACAAACCGCCGCCCGCCACCACCACCGCCGCAACCCCACCGTCACGAACAGAGAAAAGATAAGGCTCAAACACAACAACCAGCGCCACGGAAACTGCATGAACTGCATCTTCGGCAAAACCCGCCACAGCAGCCCCGCCACCGGAAACATCAGCACGCTGCAGGCAATCGCCCACCCGACCAGCACATTCCAAACTTCACGCTGCGTTTCCCACCACCGCCGTGCCGCCCACGCCGCCACAACAATCACCACCATCTCCAAAACCGCCAACCAGGTGACGATGCGGTTAAACGCGTCGTGGTCCGCATCCGTCGTGTGGATAAACAAAAAGTTATCCGCTGGGCGCGATCCCGCCGACACCGCCTGCGCAATATCAATCCACCGCTGTTCGTAAATCGCAGGAAGTAAATAGAACCCCGCCAAACACGCCCCCAGCCCCACCGCCCCCGCGCCCACAAGCAGCAGCCGCAGCGACCGCCGCTGCCAGGCAAAGAACACCAACAGCAGCGCCAGAGAATAATGAATCATCACCGCCGCCGGAGCATTCGTCAGCCACGCTGCCGCCAGCACCAGCGCCAGGGGCACGACTGCCCGCATCCCCGCATCCACAGCCTTCAGCACACACAGCAGCAACAGCGGCACCAGGCAACTTGCCAGCAACTCGGCAAACGCGCTGCGCCAGTAAACAATCACCAGATGATAGGGATTCACCGCATACAGCACGGCCACAAAGATGGCGTCGCGCCGGTCGAGCTTCTGAGGATCCAGCCATCGCCGCGCCAAAACGAACATCGCGACACCAGCCGCCACCAGCACGATCCACAGGTAGACGCAGGACGCGACGGTCCAGGGAAAGATAGCGCTCAAGAAAGCGCCGAGTGTCCACGACGCCGGAGGATAAAACACAAACCTCGGCTCACCGTAAGCGAAGTGCGCCAGTGCCGCCCACCGTGGATAAAAAATCCCGTGCTTCCACTGCGCCAGCACCTCGAGCCACGAGTACAAATGAAATTCCACGTCGTGTCCCGACGGCGTCCCGAGAAAGAAGAAGGGAATCTCCACCGCAAATGCCGCGCCACCAATGGCCAGCAACGGCGCCCACAGCAGCCCGGCTCCGCCTTGCCATCCGACCCGAGATTCAGCCCCGCTGGTTTTTCCCAGACTCACTCCCCTCGACGCTAAAAAACATGAATGCGCCCGAACCGAAAAACACAGTCTACTTTAACGGAGATTTAACATTGCTGAAATCATCACGCAATGCTCGTCCGGTACCGTAATCGCAATGGGGTGGAACAGACCACAAAGAGTTGAGGGGCCCGCGCCAAAGACGGGGCCTGGGTCCCTCGGTTCTTCGACAGGCTGCCACCGCTGAAGCCTCCCGCTCCCGCGCATTTTCTCCCGCCAAACCGCTCGCCCGAAATCTCTCGTGAAAGATCATCTGCCCATCGACCTGCCACGGGAGGCTTTTTTCCGCAACCGCGCAGCCGCCCGGACAGGCCCGCGCGCGTACCAATGGACGGTGGAATGGAAATGAGCGGAATAGAACTAATTGAATGGAAACGCCGGCAGAACGTTTCTAACTACGCTGATGCTGAAGCTCAGCCAGGAAGTCGTCCTGCTGCAATTGCGCGCCCCGCCGCAGCAATTCGAGCAGCGGATCCTCCAGTTCGTCGCCGGTCTCTTCGGCCTTCTTCTCTTCCGGCTCGAACTGCGTGAGGTCTGCAACCAGCGCCCGCGGAGAAATAACCAGCTCCAACATGGTCGCAGGGCAGTTGCGCAGGAACTCGATCAGATTGCCAACTTGTGCGCGCTGCTCCGGCGTGCGGGAAGGGAACTCGACTCCCATGCCCTGCCCAGGGTGCGCCACTCGGACCATGCCCTCGGTGTGAACTTCATGCTCTTGGACTTTAAGACAGAGATCGACTAACGCGCGCTCCGGGAATGGCGCATCCGTTTGCACGTAGCACCCGCCCAGACTCAGGTCGGTCAACTTACAGTGAGGTACCGTCTCGTCGGGATCCGCGCCTATACCGTTGGCCGCGGCTTGCAGCCATGTCTTCAGCTCAGCCTTCGCGGTCTCCGCAACATCCAGAAAGTGAACGCCCGTCTGCCCGTTGGAATTCGCCCAGGCCACCTGTCCGTGTGCCTCGATTTCCGCGGTCGTGTCCGGCAACTGGAAGCGGAATGCCAGCGACGATCCCGGCACCTGTGACTCCGCAGTCAGTACTTCCATCCCGGTTTCGGAAAGATCCAGAAGAATGCCATCCGTTTTGCGCGTGTCCGGCAGCGTGATCTCCACCGGCGCCTGCACCGGAATCCGGACCGCCCGGCGCCGCTCCCGGCTCAACAGAGCCGCAGCTGCGCGCAGTCCGGCTTTCGCCGCATCCTCAGAAATCGGTTTGTACAGCACGAAGTGCGCCCCGCCGCTCAGAATGTCGCGCACCTTCCCGGTGTCGGCAACCAGAGCAACGCTCAACGGGTTCGCTCCCAGCTGCTGGGCCTGCCGCAGCACACTCTCCGCCAGTTCAGGATTATCAAAATCGACGATGAGCGCGTCGAACTTCTGCTGTTGGATTCGGGCCAGCGTGGTTTCCGGATCGCTGGAGCGGTCCATCGCAATGCCGAACGCGGGCAGTACTCTGCCCAGCACGTCAGACGCGGAATCGTCGGTCGAAACCAGTAGTGCCTGAAGAGTCATAAGTACGTCGTGTCCCCGGCGCCGGCGTGATTACGGCCAGCGAGGAGCTGTGGGCCGCGCTGCTTTGGAAGACGCTGCACTGCCTGAACCTGCACCAGCCTTCGCCGCCATCGATTCTCCCTGAAGCGCGGAGTCGTCCACTTCCGCCAGCACTCCGTTGTCGTCATCATCGTTCTCGGCCAGCAACGGTGCCACTTCTCGCAGCTTTTCAGCTGCCTGCTGGAGCATCTCGATCTGTTTGCCAAGTTGGGCGTATTTCGCCTGCTTCTGCCGCAGGACCTCATGAATATCTTTCATACCACCCCCTGTTGGCAATTTAAGGAGCCTACGCCCGATGGGTCAACGGTAATCCCCCCACCCAGATTACCGGGGTAATGGAAGATGCCCTCGTTTTGGAACAATAAAAAGCCCCGCCATTGCCTGGCGGGGCTTTCGATTCAGGAGATTAGTACCCGAGGTCGCTCTACGCTTTCAGCTTGCGCCGAATCGCTCCGGCAAGACCAACTAGCCCTGTGCCCAGAAGCGTCAGGCTGCCCGGCTCGGGAACCACCACAATGTTTGTGTCGCCACTCGAGATCGTCGTCGACCCGTTGAAGAAACCCTTGCCAGTATTGATGGTCAGCTGTACGGTCGCTCCGTTTACCCAGGAGCCGCCCATCCATGTTCCCGAAATCGAACCCGTCAACGTGTAGTTGTGGGTTCCATTCGCCAAGGTGACCAGAGTCCAAGTCACAGGACCAGCGAAGGTTCCGCTGAAGAGGGTACCGTTCGGGATGCCGCTCGTCCCGTTACCTATAATCATGAAAGACCCGCCGCCAGCAAACGTTCCACCCATCTGCAGGCTGCCAGAGCTCAGGGCCCCCGTCGTAAAGCTCAAACTGCCCAAGTCGTTACCGGTGACGAGCCCCAGTCCGTTCAGTCCGTTGACCGCAATCAGCACCGAGCCACTCAGGCTCAATCCCGAGCTGCTGCCAGACAAAGTGCCGCCGCTATTTGTGAAATCCACTGAACTGCTGGCAAACGCCGCCATCGGCAATGCAAGGGCAACGAGAACCGTCCACATGATCCGTTTCATAAATAACTCCTCCTGAATCTCGCTGTGGAACAGCTACCCACAGACGGTATCCTACATGAATCAATGCACTCGGAGTACCAAAGTTTCAATATTGCTAAAACATTGCAAGGAATATAGTTATTCGGATATTGGCCGGACCTGCAAAATGTCCAAGTGCAAACTGATGCACACTTGAAACATCCTTTTGCCACTTACGCCAATGCAACCGTCCTCAAACCGGCCCCCACGTTAAACCCGTCATCCGTCCAATTTCAAGTGGCCCACTCGTGCCTCCCCTATGGCACGAAAGTGTCATTCTCAAACTTGCCCGAAGCAGGTAGCTTGTGCGGTGAGCAGTTCTGGGGGAGGGCTGTTCGGGCGTCCTGCTACTCGCTAGAGTTGCAGGACGCTTCTTACGTTTTCGGGGAAACTAGCAGACTACTCCGTCCCGACGCCCCTTATCCTGTCAGCGAAGGCAGCTTGCCGGCCGATCCCAGCAGGAAGATCGTTCCCACAACAATGCTATACGCCGACGTCAGAAGGGTTAGTCCCGGCACCGCGTTCGCGCTAACCACCGTCATCACAGAATTGAGCGCCCGTGAGAAGAGGCCATCAGAGCCTTTACCCGGAGACAGCCATAAAAGCACTTTGTCAGCGGAGAACAATCCCGCCGCTACACCGCACATCAGCGTGTTCATCACCAGCAGCCCGACGATGAACATCAGCAAACCCAGCAGCCCCGCGCCCGTTCCACCCAGATTCGCCGCCATCAGGAACAGAAGAATCTGCGTCGGAGTCTCCGCCCCCAGCCCATGAATCACGCCCACCAGGAACGTCGAACTGGTGCCATATCCATCCTTGAACACTTGCGGAGCTTCCACCCGCGTCCCGCCAAAGATCCGGCTCAGCCGCCAGTAGATCCACAAAATCCCGTTGATCAGCAGCGTGATCCTCGTCCGCGGTCGCGCGTGGCTGTGTGTCGAAGGACGAAAGAACGTCCCCAGCACATAAAGTCCCAGCACCAGCAGGGTCACGCCCACCAACCGTTCCGCCCAGCGATCGCTGGCCGCGGGCAGCGCAATGCGAAACCCCACTGCCGCCGATCCTAAAATCGCCACCGTGGTCGCGTGTCCCGCCACATACAGCAACCCGTAGTGCATCGCGTCGCGGGCTTTCGACTGCACGCTGCTGATGTCCGTGATCGCCGCGATGTGGTCGTAATCCAGCCCGTGCCGGAACCCCAGCATTGCGGCCGAAACCAAGGCGAGTCGTAGATTGACGGGATCAACCAAAGAAAGAATTCCGCGCGGAAAATTCGCGAATCAGGTCGCTCCACAAGCCGCGCTCGTCTTGTAGGCTAGCACAAACTCCGGACCCTCGACCCGGCCTTACTAGCGGCGTCATCCCGAACGGAGCCGTTCTTCAGGCGAAGAGAGGAGCCTGCCCTGAGCGAAGTCGAAGGGATCTCGCGCGGACTAAAACCAAACCGTCCTACGCGCCTGAACCGGGCTTGGCAGCCACGCCCTTGGGCGTCTCCCCCGGACCAATCAGTTCCCGTAGCCGCCGCGACAGAATCGCTGCCAGCGAACGGTAGAACCGCGATCCCAGATGAGGGAATAGCTCGAACATCGACTGCAACGTCGGCCGGTCCAGGTAGTACGCCTCTACATCCTCTTTGGCCAGCACATTCGCCGACGCAGGCAGTTCGTCCAGAAACGAAATCTCCCCGCACGGCTCTCCTGGATTGACTCCCAGCACCGACCCCTGCACCGGAATCTGCACCACGGCGGTGCCCTTCAGCAGCAGGTACACCCCATACGTGCGCTTGCCCTTCGACACAATCGCCTCGCCCGCCTTGAACTGCCGGCGTACCGCCTTGTCCGCGACCAGTGCCCAGTCGTTGGGCGTCAGATACACCAATCCGTTCTTGGCGCTCGACAATATGGAAACATCTTGCTGCTGAATGGCTTTCGTCATGGCGCGCTAACCCGAATAGCCGGAGACGACTCACCCGGAGGTAATTTAACCGAACAGAAGTGAAACAAATCGACGACAGAAGCAACAGGGCTAAATCGAGATTAGCAGAAACCCGGCTGCAACGGCATCGCGCCGTACCTTCGAAGGTAAGTGCTTTGCTGGAAAGAAGCTAAAGAGTAAAGATTAAGGATGGTGCGCCCTGAGAGATTCGAACTCCCGACCTAACTGGTTCGTAGCCGTTCGCTCTATCCAACTGAGCTACGGGCGCATTGAAATGATCTTAGCAAAAACGAATCCGCTTGTCCTGATCCGGCGCAGCGACTGCAAGACAAAAAAAGAGGCAAGCCCGTGTGGGCCTGCCTCGTGTTCACCTGCTGCTTCAGGTCGTAGGTATTCCTGATTTCTCTCGTTCTGCCAGTTGTATCCGCAGTAGTCCTTGGCAGGCACTCCTTTATCATCCATGCGAAAGGAGTACCAGTAAATCCTGAACGGTGCATGGCGGACGCCGCACGTTATGCAGTACTCATTCCAAGTGGCTTCAGTGCTGTAGTGGTGACAGGTCGCAAACATCAGCGCAGGACACTTCGGAGGAATCGACGAATCGTGCCCGTTGGGGCATCTCGGTTTGTGTTGGTTCAGCCTGAAAT
>PMUM01000316.1 GCA_003166855.1 Acidobacteriaceae bacterium
CGAGAGGATCGGAGATCATGCCATCGGCTACACCGTCTTTCGCGTCGCACTGTTTCATGAGGGCATCCATGAATAGCTTGCGATCGCTGTCGGTGAGGAATTTGTCGATCTGGGGCTTGCCGGAGGCGTCTTTGGGAGCGGCCTGGTTATAGGCAACGGGGATCCATTGGGCGATGGCAAGGTTAGACAGGCCAGTGCGCATGGCTGGATCACCGGAAACGATGCCGTTGAAGACCGTGGGATAACGCTGTGAAAGAATCATGCCTTCACGGCCCCCGGTGGAGCATCCGGAGAAATAAGAAAAGGCCGCCGGTTTTCCGTAATACTGCGCGATGAGTTGCTTGGCGAGCGCGGCCACCTGCACGTTGGCGAGATAAGCGAAGTCCAGATACGCCTGCTCATCCTTCATGAAATCGAAGTCGAATGGTCCACGGTGGCTCTTGTGACCTGTATCCGTACTAACCACCGCGAACCCGCGCATAAGGGCGGGCGTTTCTCCTGCAGCATTGAGACCAAGCGGGGCCATCACCACTCCATTTCCGCCACCTCCGCCTTGCATCAGGAAATCGCCATTCCATTTCTCAGGCATGGCTAGTGCAAAGTTGATCCCAAATTCTTCGCCGCCGGCGCCGGTGCGGCGAGTGATCACGCCCTCGACGCGGCAATATGCAGGAATCGGCGCGCTGTGACCCGGCCCCCACGGATTCAGCTCCGTGGTTCCAGCAGCAATCGGTGCAGCCTTTGAAATCTCGACGCTAGCTGCTTTGAAGTGCATCAGGCTGGCGCATGAGTCCGATTGCTGAGCAATTCCAGAAGTACTCAGCAGAAGCAAAGGCCACACGACGTTCCGTCCAAAGCGCGAATGCATTTTGTCCTCACTTTCTTAGCAACGGAGGTATCGATCGGAACGGCAGCTACCGGCAACCTGCCTGAAAACACAGATTCTGACTGAAAAACGGGATCACGTGATTCTGAATGCGATCGGCGACTTTGCTCGTATGAGTGCCCTCGTACACCTCGAAGCTGTTCGTGATGCCGTACTTGTCAAGAACATCGTGAAGTTTGGCGGTATCGCCCCGCAATCCGTCCTGGTCGCCGACATCCATCGAAATGCCGCGATACTCGCGCAGGGTGTCGACGTACTGGTCTACAAAGGCAAGGGGCGCATTGGCCGTCCATTTCGCGAGGACTTCCAGTTGCGGCTGGCCGTCTTTGGTCGGCAGATCAAGATACAACGGTGGACTTTTTGGATCAGGGGACCATGCCGCTGCCGTGGCGAGCGTGGCCCGCGCGAAGAAAGACAGGTTGGCGGAGTCTTCCGGCTTCTTCACGGCCTCCAGAGCCTTGTCCACTTCTGGATTCGGGGCGGACCGAGGCGATAGGCAGCAGGGGCTCATGATGTACAGACTGCCAAACACATCGGAATGCTTCATGCCGATGCGTGTCGCGCCGTAGCCTCCCATGGAGTGGCCAACCAGGCCGCGGCTAGCTCGCTCTGGAATCGTGCGGTAATGAGCGTCGATATACGCGACAACATCGTGCGCGATGAATCGCTCAAAGTCTCCGGTGGTTACCGAATTCGAATACATGGAGCCGTTGTGCAACGTTTTCGAATCGGGCAGAACGACGATCATCTCTTTCGCTCCCTGGGCGAAAGCGCCTTCAATGGTCTGGGGCACATGGATCTCGTGGGACCACTGTTCTGCGCCGATGGAATATCCGTGGAGTGCATACACGACGGGATAGCGGCGCGACTTCTCCCTGGCATAGCTCGGCGGTAGGAACACCAGCACGTCGCGGTCAACAACGTCGCCCTCTGAATTCCCTTCGAGAGCTTTGCCGTGGATCTTTATGCGCTCGACCGTGACAGCCTTAGCACCTGCCACGACAGGTGGCACGTCGGTCGGAACTTGCGCCGTAAGACCAGGCCCAAGGCTGACGACCACCCCCAGCGTTATCAGACTAAGAAACTTGTTCGCTCTCATCAATACCCTCCTCGCGAATCTCTTACGATTTCACGGTTCCACTACCGAAATTGCCTTCCCGGTGTACTCCACAGTCTTGTCGGGATTGGCCACTAGTGCGACCGAGGCACCGTGCCCGGCGGACACCCAGACGATATTGATTTGAATGCTCGCGGGCATTTCGGGATACTCGCCCTTCCGATCACCAATCGTCAGAGTTCTGTTGGACTCAGACCAGCGCAATGGGATGACAGCTCGCGCACCTTTCTCGTAGTCATAGCTGTCTCCCGCGTCCTGGTACAGATCGAACGTGCCCTCGGCTCCCTTGTAAATCCGAAGTTCGATCGGTCCTGCGGGCTTCTCACTCGTGTACTCAATTTCCGGCCCAAGGGGAATGATCGAACCGGCACGTACATAGAGGGGGATGCGGTCGAGAGGAGCATCCGCGTCAATTTCGCGGCTCCCCTTCTGCGACGCTCCTGTCCAGAAGTCGTACCAGGCTGGAGAATCGGGCAAATACAAAGTTCTGCGAGTAGCATCCGCCTGCAGCACCGGGCTGACCAGAATTGCAGGTCCAAACATGAACTCGTCCCCGAGGTCGCGCGTGTTTGGATCAGTCCGCCAGTCCATCACCAGTGGCCGTTGGACCGTGTAGTCCTCATTCGTAACGCGCCAGGCGAGGGAGTAGATGTACGGCATCAGACGATATCGAAGCTTGTCATAGCCGACCAAGATGGGCCGAACTTTGTCGAATGCCCAAATCTCATTTTGCGGCCGGTGCCCGTGAGTGCGGAAAATCGGACAAAATACTCCATACTCGAACCATCGCGCGTAGAGTTCCTGGAATTTTGGATCTTCAACAGGATTGTCGTGAGGCGGCCAATAGCCTCCGATGTCCGTTGTCCAATACGGATAGCCAGAGAGCGCGAAGTTCAGCCCGGCGGCCACCTGATGGCGCAAACCCCAATACGAGCCATAGACGTCGCCCGACCACACCGTCGCTCCCACTCGTTGCTGGCCGAAGAAAGCGGATCGCGTCAGGAGAAAGACGCGCTTCTGGTTCGTCGTCGCTCTCCAGTGCTGCTGGATTCCGAGCGTATGAGTGAACGGAAATATATTCGTGTACTCGGCTCCATTGCCAATCGCAATCTGCTTGTTACTGAGAATCGCGTCACCCCAGTGTGGCCAGTATTCCTCGGGCTCTGCGCTGTCGAGCCAGAACGCATCCCATCCCTGCGAAAACAGTTTGCCGACCAGGTTGTTCCAGTAGAAATCGCGCGCCTGCGGATTCGTAGAGTCGTACACGCGCGCGTTCGGCACATCGAAGTGTTTGGCAATGAGTTCCTGGAAATTCTGCGCTTTCGCATCAAACATTCCCCACACCGACAACATGGTGTGAACATGTTCATCGTGCAACTGCTTCAGTTCACCAGGAACATCCGGGAAATTTGAATTGAAGACAGGATCGCCTTCCGCTTTCCACCAGAACCAGTCCTGCACGATGGCATCCAATGGAATGTGCTCTTGCCGGTACCGATGCGCGATGCCCAAAACCTCGTCTTGTGAAACGTAGCGGTCCTTCGACTGGAAAAAACCGTAAGCCCATTGGGGAAGCATCGGCGTGTGCCCGGTGAGATTTCGATATTCATGGATCATCTGGTCCATTTCCGGACCGTAAATGAAGTAGTAATCCACGGCATGTCCTGCCAGCGAATTCAGACTCAAGTCCAGTGGAAAGCGGTTGTCCACGTAGGTAAGGGAGGCGGTGTTCCACATCACGGCGTAGCCCTTGCTCGACAACAGCAATGGAATCGCGATGTCAGTGTTGTTCTGGCCGAGTTCCACAGTGGCTCCGCGGTAGTTGAACAAGCCACTCTGATGCTGTCCCAGACCGTAGAGTCCCTCCGAGAAGTCCGCCGGAAATCGATCTTCGACGTGGAATGTTTTCTCTCCGTTCAACTCGACGGGTTCGTAAGTTCGCGGGATCGAGTTTCGCTCCTGCAAAAGGGTTTCGCCTGCCAAGGTGCTGTATTGAACGTTTCCCCACTTCAACGAAAACTCGATCTTCAGAGTATCGGTTGTGAGGATTACCTCATCCGCGGTCTGTGATATCTGGAACTTTGGCCCTGGACACGACTCCTTCGAATCAAGCATCCATGGCTGGTTCTGTCGGATCGCGTTGGATGGCTCAGGATTGGCGACAAAATGCATAACGGCGGAACGGCAAACGGAAACATGAACCTGCTCGGCTCCGACCGAGACTGTCATACCGTCAGGGGCCGGCGAATACTTTACTGGAGGCAGTGGGGGCGTGTCCCACAGCTGAGCCACCGCATCCGCTGGACTCCAGAGGAAACAGCACATCGCGAGAAGAAGAGAACTTCTGACCCTGCATAGCCCTGGACCAATGACTCTCACAACGTTTATTGCCCGAAATACGTGTGTCGTTATCATCGATACGCCTTTCGAGTAATCTAGCAAACGTATGTTCTGGAACCGGATCTCGGACGCTCGCTTCGAGCCCTCGCGCTTTATACCGGGCTCTTCGAAGTCCGCTCATGCACGTAAGAGGTCACGCCCGTTCGCTTTCAGAACGTTAAACGGAGCACGTACGCATACTTGGCCGGTGGCTGCGCGGACAGTTGCACGTGCAATCCATCAGGACGCTGCTGGAACGTCGGCTTTGCATAGGTGCCCAACAGTGACACGCTTTGCACGGATTGGCTTCCCACCGTCGCTGCAAGCGAGCGAATCACTGCCTCCCCGTTCGCCGGCCAAGCGAGTCCGATCACATAGAGTGCGCCGGCTTTGGTGGTGAAGCGAAAATCTTCAGGAGTGTAGTGAGTGGTGTCCGTGTCGTGAAACGAACCAGCCGCCACTTTTGTCGGTCCCTCGCCATAGGTTCTCCAGGGCCGAGTGCCGTAGATGGCGTCTCCGTTTACGTTCAACCATGTGCCCACATCCAGCAGGACTTGTTGTACCTCTTCCGGGATGGTCCCGTCAGAGCGCGGGCCGATGTTCAGCAACAGGTTTCCATTCTTGCTGACGATATCAATGAGCTGATGAACGACGAATTCGGGCGACTTGAAGGTGTCGTCCTTGATATATCCCCAAGACTTGTTGCTCACCGACGTGTCGGTCTGCCAATAGAGCGGGCGAATGTCGCCGAGTTGGCCACGCTCCAAGTCAAGCACAGCCGAGTGCTCCTGCATGGCGTAGTCCTTATAGTTGATCACTCCAACGTGATCACCATACTTCAGGGAACGGTTGTAATAAAACGCGGCAAAGCGCGTGAGGTTCGGCCGGATCGATGCTTGGCCGATCCACCAGTCGAAGTAGACGAGATCGGGATGATATTTCTCGACGAGTTCGGCGCCCCGAGCAAGCCAGTCGTCGGTCCACGCCGACGAAACATAGGTAAAATCAGCGCCGACGGGAGTGCCCCACTGATACACGCCTGGTTGTGCGGGACCATAGAAGGCGGCGTATTGCGGGTCGTTAACGTCCGATGGGATCTTGCGACCCACACCCAGGAAGAAATCGTGTTCCACACGATGCGACGACACGCCAAAGTGCAGTCCCTCGGCTCGCACTGCCTTGGATAGATCACCAATCACATCGCGATGCGGTCCCATCTTGGCCGCCGTCCAATCGCTCAGTCCGCTGTCGTACATGGCAAAACCATCGTGATGTTCTGCCACCGGTACTATGTACTTTGCGCCCGCTTTTTTGAACAGGTCGGCCCATGCAGAAGGATCGAAGTGCTCGGCCTTGAACATGGGGATGAAATCTTTGTACCCGAACTTGTCCAGTGGTCCGTACGTAGCGATGTGGTGCTTGTACGCGTCGAATCCAGGCTCATACATATTTCGTGGATACCATTCGCTGCTAAAAGCCGGAACCGAATAGGCTCCCCAATGAATGAAAATGCCGAACTTCGCGTCCTGGTACCACTCAGGAGCTTCATATTTCTGTAGTGACTCCCAGTCGGGCCGGAACGGGCCTTGGTTAACAATGGCATCGACTTCCTTCAGCAGAGCTGCTCGCTCGGCGTCGTACTTGCTGCTAGCCTTTTGCCAAATCTGATCAATCTTCGCGGGATCTTCGGACGCAGTGGGAGCCGTGGCGCTCTGAGCATGCGTGATGGAACACGCGAAAGAAAACAACACAATACCGCCCAACCAACGAGTCAATAATGATAAGAACAGTTGATGCAACCTCATGATCTCCTCCCGGTCAATCTAAGCTTGTTGCCCTACACCGAACTGCAATGAAGTACCTTGCCGGACTCGCAAAAGCGCTCGCGGATCCAGAGCTCCCTAACCATGCAGTTCTCTGCATTGCTTACTCCGCGAGCGTCTCGGTTCCTTTCACTTGAAACGTTCCCGAGACCGACGGCGCCTCGGTATTCGGCTGGCCACCCCCAACGGAAACGGAATACTTGCCTTTCGCAACGATCGGTGCACCGGCTTCGGTAACCATGCTCAAGTCGCGATCTCTCAGCTCGAAGTGCACTGTCTGCGATTCGCCAGCCTTCAGATGAACGCGCTTGAACCCACGTAACGCACGCAGTGGCGCACCCACCGTGTGCGGGAATTCGAGATACAGCTGCGCCACTTCATCTCCGTCTCGCTTTCCCGTGTTGGTAACCGTCACTTCCGCGGTCAGGGGATCACCCGCCTTGATTGCGCTGTTCGGTAGCGTCAGCCCACTGTAAGAGAACGTCGTGTAGCTCAGGCCATATCCAAATGGATAAAGCGGCTTGCCCTCGAAATAGCGATACGTGCGTCCTTTCATTGCGTAGTCTTCAAACGGTGGCAGTTGATCGACGCCGGTGTAGAACGTGACTGGAAGGCGTCCGGCTGGATTGTTTTTGCCGGAAAGACTCTCCGCGATCGCCGCCCCACCTTCCTCGCCCGCATACCAAGACTCGAGAATCGCATTGGCGTGTTCCCTGGCCCAGTTCACGGCGAGCGCGCTGCCGTTGGCGAGGACTAGAACTACAGGCTTTCCAGTCGCGGTCACCGCTTCGAGCAACTCCTCTTCGGGTTTCGGCAGATCGATACTCGTGCGGTCGCCTCCCTTGAACCCTTCCTCGCTCACCGGCATTTCTTCGCCTTCCAGTTCACTTGTAATTCCGAGCACTGCGACGACAACGTCCGCGTCTTTTGCCGCCGCAATCGCTTCAGAACTGGGCTTGGGATCGTACTTCGACCAGATCAGCTGCGCTCGGATCGGACCGGCTTCGGGTTTCGAGTAGTCCACTTTGAGCGAGACCTTTTTCCCCTGCTCCAGATGAACACGGCCGACTTTTGCGTCCCCAACGTCGTCGGCACCGGTCCAACCTTGAGCGACGGGCTTCTCATCGACCAAGACCCTTACGAAACCGCCTTGAAAACGCAGGCCGATGCTGTAATCGCCGGTCTCGGTAGGTATGAGAAAACCGTTCCATTGGACGCCGAGCGGGTACTTGCCCGTGGCCTCCTGGGGAATGTCTTCCGCCTTCAAATCGACGGTGGTTACGTCGCGGGTGGCGAGAATAGTCGGCTTTCCACCGAATATCTCCCCAGTGGCGAACTCCAGCTTAAGGCCCGGCTTCCCGTCGTTCGTAGTGAACGCCGACGCGGGAACTGCGTCGCCATCGTTGCGCAGGAACTGCGTCCCCGGGACAAAGCTGATCTGCGCTTCAGGAAATTCTGCCTTAAGGCCCTCCAGCACCGAAACCGTGTGCGTCGGAACTCCGTTGAAATTGCCGAGCAGGTATCTGGTCTGATCTGCGAGCGGCCCGACTAATGCGATTTTGAGTGCTCCTTGTTTCAGAGGAAGGATGCCGTCGTTCTTGAGCAGCACCATGGATTCATTGGCGAGCACGCGAGCCATCGCACGATGTTCGGGAGTTTCGAGTTCTTTTTCGTCAATCTGTGAATAGGGCACCGCCTCCGGCGGATCAAACATCCCCAGCTTCATTCTTGCCGTGAATAGACGAACAAGTGCCGTATCAATTTCGCTTTCTTTCAAGAACCCTTGCTTGTATGCATCGAGGTAGGGTTTGTAGTCGTGATCGTCTTTTACCTTGGCGAAGTCAACGCACTCGTTATCCATGCCGCGTTGTACGGCCAGCGCAGAAGCTTCCGGCTGGGTCTTGGTGAAATGATGATCCCGAAAAATGTTGACGATTGCCTCGCAATCCGAAACTACATAGCCTTGAAAGCCCCACTTGCCGCGCAGCTGATCCTGCAGCAGGAAGTCGTTTACACAGGCCGGCTGCCCGTTGATGCTGTTATAGGCGCACATCACCGAACCGGCTTTCCCCTCCGTCACCGTCGCCCGGAACGCCGGCAGGTAAGTATCCAGTTCGTCATGCTTGCTGACTTTCACGTCAGCCACGTGGCGGGTCGACTCGGGGCCGCTGTGTACCGCGTAGTGCTTGGGAGTCGAAATGACACGATAATATTTTGGATCGTCGCCCTGCATGCCCGTGACAAACGCCACGCCCATGCGCGCCGTCAGAAATGGATCTTCGCCATAGGTTTCCTGACCGCGTCCCCACCGGGGATCGCGAAAGATATTGATGTTCGGCGCCCAAAAGTCCAGCCCTTCAAAGATGTCGCTATGCCCATCGCGCATGCCTCGGACGTAACTGGCGCGGCCTTCGGTGCCGACGACGATCGCCATGCGGTGGATCGCATCGGTGTCAAAAGTTGCGGCCAGACCGACCGGCTCGGGAAACTCGGTGGTTCCGTCCCGAGCCACACCATGCAGCGCTTCGCTCCACCAGTCGTAGTCCGGCACATTCAAACGCGGCACCGCCCGCGACTGGTTCACGAGTTGTGTGACTTTTTCTTCGACGGTCATACGGCGAACCAAGTCCTCGGCGCGCTGTTGTGGCGACAAGCTCTGGTTCAGATATGCAGGTTGCAGAGTATTTTGGGCGTGTAAGCCGCTGACGGCCAGGAATATGACAATCGAAATCAGAACTCGCGAGTTGGGTGCGTTCATATCGTCTCCAATAATGCGGCCCAAAGAATCAATTCATAGGGAAAGGCCGCTCCATCAGGAATTACTGTCATGAATCTCGTGGTACACGGAATAACGCTCATGCACGATGCTGGATAAAGGCACAAAAGCCACAGCTTGATTTTGTGACGCCGCGCGGAACGTGAGTTCTCCACCCGCGGGTTCGAGCCAACTCGTGGGATTGTCGTGCTTGCCCTTGAACTGCAGCGTGGGCGAGGGTTCCTGTTTTTCTTCCGAGGCGAAGTGCCGGTACCACTTCTCCCGAGGTTCTTCTTCGAAGCGTGCGGCCAATACCAGGGGCCCGTACATCGCGGCTTGAAGACTTTCCTTGTCGGGTATGGTAGCCGCATGCAAGTGCATGGGAAGGCTGAGTTCGATGCGGTCGCCATCTTTCCAAGGCCCGCGCAGAACAAGGTAGCTGCCAGGATTTGCGAACGCCGGTATCGGACGCCCATTCACCCTGACGCTGCCGCTTTTCGCCCAGTACGGAACGCGCAGCTTCAGATCAATCTCAACGGACTTTTCCGCCGACACAAGCAGAGTAGTTCCTTGCTCTTCCGGGAAAGATGTTTGTTGGAGTACGCGAATGCCTTTCTCTGTCCATTTCACCTCGGAAGCGATGTAGAGGTTCACGAAGATCGAACTGTCGTCATGGAAATAAATCGTGTCTGTCAACTTAACGAACTCCTCCGCGCCCGTGCCGTTGCAGCACCAGAAGGAGTCGAACGGCTTAGCGTAGATTTTGGAGTAACCGTTTCCGAGGGGCAGGTAGTAGACGGTTGTTCCGCTTTCAGGATCGATCGTGCCCATGCGGTGATTGAAGAGCACACGCTCGTAGTAGTCCATGTACTGCGCTTGCGGCGACCAGGCAAACAGGTGCCGCGTCAGCTTCATCATGTTGTAGACGCAGCAATCTTCTGCCGTCTCCGAGCTGAGCTGTGTCGAGAGCACTCCGGGATCCGATCTCCAAAGCTCGAAACTGCTGGTGCCACCTGTGCAGAATGAACGCTCGCTAGTAACTTCGTTCCAGAAGTAGTTGGCAATGTTCCAATAGCGCTTGTTCCCGGTGAGTTCGTACAACCGGGCGGCAGCGATCACCTGAGGAACGTGCGTGTTCACGTGTAGACCCTTGAGTTCGTCGCGGTGCGCCGCAAGAGGATCGAAGAACCCCTTCTTGTCGAAACGTTGTGCCAGATCCAGATACTCGCGCTTTCCCGTCAGCCCGTAGAGATTGGCCAGCACTTCGCCCATTCCGCCATACTCCACCAGAAGCACGCGCTGCATTTGTTGTTCGCTCAAAGGGTCGGACCAACCCCGCACCCATCCCGCCATCTTCTCTACTGTGTCCAGAGCTTGCTCGTTGCCCGCCAGCGTGTACATGTCCAGATGACCGGCCATGACTTTGTGAATGGTGTAGTAGGGAGCCCACACGTTCACTCCATCACGAAGGCGGTCGAACAGCTCCTGAGGGAACGCGCTGAGATAGCCGTTTTTGTGTTGCGCCTGACACTTGGCAAGTTCGGCAACCATGAGATCGCCGTTTCGCTTGAGTTCTTCGTCTCCCGAACTGGCGAA
>PMUM01000355.1 GCA_003166855.1 Acidobacteriaceae bacterium
AGGTGTGCAGATTTCGACGGGTATGATGTACCAGATGTCGAGAGGGACGACGTGGGCGGCGATGAAGTCGATATCTCTTTTGGTGTATACGGCGCGGGTATTGCCGGTGGTGTAGGTGGCGCGGGTTTCGTAGGCACCGGCACGGATGGCTTCGGTGCATTTGACTTGAATGCGGTGGAGGCGGCCTCCGTTGTCGAGGATGAAGTCGTAGCGCAGGCTGTCGCCCCAGGGTTTGGCGATACCGAATTCGAGGTAGGCGGCTTTGTAGAGGAAGCCGGCTTCGGAGCGTTCTCCGGTGATCTTGGTATTTTTGTGCGGGGCGGGCTTGCTGGGCTCGCGTTGGTTGCCTTTGGCGCTGGCTTTATCCTTACCTACACCTTTGCTTTTATTCGGGCCTTTGCTGTCCCTTTCTGCTTTGCGTTTGTTCTTGCCCTTGCGTTTGCGGTTGGGGTCACCGGTGGACATAGGAAACTCCTTGTAGGAATGCGCTGATGATTGGACGAAAAGGGCGGAGCTTTTTGGGGCTCCGCCTTTTTTTGAAAATCGAAAACACTCTTGAATAGTTTATGAGCGGGAGGAGCGATCGCAACGGGAGATGGGGAGTTTTTGTGGGAAGGATTCCCGAAATAGGAACTGCGGAGGGCGCTGCCGGTGGTGCCCAAGTTCCCATCTCGCGATCGGGCGTCTTTGCACCTGGCAGTACGCGGGCGGGGGCGCCCGCGCCACATAAACCCTTCCTTCGCTTCGCTCGGGGGACGGACGAATGCGTCCGTCCCTACATATACCTTCGCACACGTACGTCCTCGCACCTGCGTCTGCACCGCTGAAAAAATCTAAAGAAAACACTTGCATTAAGTATAGTGTTATAGTTAACTATAACAGCGTTGCGAGCGAGAGTGATTCGGGCCGCGCCTAGTTCGCGGGCGAACGGAAACTCTGCCGCCGAGAGAAGTATTAAGGAGAATGAATATGAAGTCCCTTCGAGTGCTGGTGCCCTTGGTTCTACTGTCGCTCTGCGCCATGGCTGTGGCGCAGTCCGACGCGCAAAAGTCTTTCGACAAAATCAAAACGATGGAGGGCTCGTGGGAAGGTCACGTGACCACGACGCCGCCCCACCCTGACATCGACGGCAAGGCCATACAGGTCTCGCTTCGTGTAACGTCCATGGGGAACGCGGTCGTGCATGAAATGACGGGAATGGGCAGACCGGACCATCCGGTCACGATGGTCTATCTGGATGGGGACCGGCTGGTGCTGACGCACTATTGTGATGCCGGCAACCGGCCGCGGATGGCGGGCAAGATTTTGGCCGACGGAAAAACGGTGGACTTCGATTTCCTCGATGTCTCGGGCAGCTTGCAGTATGGACACATGCACCATGCAGACTTTACCGAGATCGACGCGAACCATCACACCGAGGATTGGACTTACATGGAGCCTGGGGACAAGCCGGTGCGGGCGCACATGGAGTTGCAGCGGGCGAAATGACGGGAAGCGTATGTTCAGTAAAGTGATTGGGAACCCATGATGGACCGTGAGTGGAACGACAATCAGCCGATTTACCGCCAGCTTCGCGACCGCGTGGTCGCGATGATCCTGGACGGCGTGCTCAAGGAGGGCGATCCGCTGCCCTCGGTGCGCACGGTGGCGGCCGAATATCGCGTGAACCATCTCACGGTCCTGAAGGGGTATCAGCAACTGGTGGACGAGCAACTGGTCGAGAGCAAGAGAGGTCGCGGCATGTTCATCAATGCGGGTGCGCGCAATCTGCTACTGCAGAGCGAGCGCCAGAAGTTTCTTGCGGAAGAGTGGCCCAGGGTGCAGGCGACCATTCAGCGGCTGGGACTGAAGGCGGAAGAGTTGCTGAATGGAGCGGGCAAGGGCCGGTCGTCGTCTGACGATGCAAAGCCGGATGCCGCGAAGTCGAAGGCCGAGACTAAACCCGAAGAGAAGGAGCGCTGAAGCCATGGTATGCATCGAAGCACGCGGTCTCCGCAAGGCCTTCGGCACAACGGTTGCGCTGGACGGCATCGATTTGCGGGTCGAAGAAGGACGCATCCTCGGATTGATCGGGCCGAACGGCGCGGGCAAAACGACCGCGCTCAACGCGATTCTCGGGCTGACTCCTTATCAGGGAGAACTCAGAGTGCTGGGACGCGATCCCTGGAGCCAGCGCGAGCAGGTGATGTGCGACGTGTCGTTTATGGCCGATGTCGCGGTGCTGCCGCGCTGGATACGGGTTTCGCAGGTACTGGAATACGTCGCCGGAGTGCATCCGCGATTTGACCGCGCGAAGGCGGAAGGATTTCTGGCGAAGACCACGATCAAGCGCGACAGCAAGGTCCGGGAATTGTCGAAGGGCATGGTGACGCAGCTGCATCTCGCTCTGGTGATGGCCATTGACGCGAGATTACTGGTGCTGGACGAGCCGACGCTTGGACTGGACATTCTCTATCGCAAGCAGTTCTACGATTCCCTGCTGAACGACTACTACGACCGCAGCCGCACCATCGTCGTGACCACGCATCAGGTGGACGAGATCCAGGACGTGCTCACCGATCTGATGTTCATCGACCGGGGCCGCGTCGTGTTCAGTTGCAACATGGAAGAGTTCGAGTCGCGCTACGTGGAAGTGATGGTGAATCCCGAGCGCGTCTCGGCGGCACGGGCGCTCAAGCCGATGCATGAGAGGCAGATGCTCGGGCGCAGTATTTTCCTGTTCAGTGGTGTGGACCGCCAACAACTCGCCGCGCTCGGCGACACGCGCACGCCCAGCATCGCGGACCTGTTTGTTGCGGTCTTGGGAAATACGCCGGGCAGTCCCGCCGGACCGGCACAAGGAGCGGCTAGATGAATACGCAAGCGAACGCCATGAACGGAACTCCTCTCGAATCGCAGAGAGTCGCGCCCGCGGTTCTGTCGGCGACCCAGCCGTTCTACTGGTCGGTGCGGCGCGAACTGTGGGAGAACCGCGCGATCTACCTTGCTCCGCTGGCGGCGGCTGGGGTTTTTCTGGTCGGCTTTCTGATCAGTTCGATTCATCTGGCGAGCCGTATGCGCGCGGCATTAGCGCTCGACGCGATGCACCAGCGCGAAAAGATCGCCCAACCGTACGACTACGCGGCGGGCATGGTCATGCTCGCGTCATTGCTCGTGGGACTCTACTACTGCATCGAGGCCCTGCAGAGCGAGCGGCGGGACCGCAGCATTCTGTTCTGGAAGTCGCTACCGGTGTCTGACCGCACCACGGTACTTGCGAAGGCGACGGTACCCCTGGTCATCGTGCCGCTTCTGGGTTGGGCCATCACGACGGTCACGCAATTCGTCATGCTGATCGTAAACAGCGCAGCGCTGGCGGGCAGCGGCCTGAGTGTCGCGACACTGTGGACGCAGCTATCGCCGTTCCAGATGTCGCTGCTGCTGCTCTATCACCTGGTGACGGTTCATGCGCTTTGGCAGGCACCCATTTATGGCTGGCTGTTGATGGTCTCAGCGTGGGCGCGGCGCGCGGCATTCCTGTGGGCCACCGTGCCGTTGCTGGCGATCGGCATCGCCGAGAAGATGGCGTTCGGCACTTCGTATTTCGGAGGAATGATAGGAAACCGCTTTGCGGGCGGCCCGGAGGCGATGCCGATGTCGGATAGTTTCCCGACCAATCCTGCCATGCACCTCACTCCAGGTCATTTCCTGACCAGCGCGGGTCTGTGGCTCGGGCTGGCAGTTACGGCCGCGTTTCTTTTCGCTGCGGTGCGACTGCGGCGACATCGTGGACCGCTCTGATTCGCGCCATGGAGAGAAATATGTCGTACTCGCCGCTATTATTGCTTCACATCGCATCTGGCACTTTGGGAATGCTGTCTGGATTTGTGGCAGTGTTTCTGCGCAAAGGGTCCCGCCAGCATGGCCTCGCGGGGAACGTATTTGTGATCGCGATGCTCAGCCTGTCGTCAACCGGAGTGTTTCTGGCGATCATGAAATCTCAGCCGGGCAACATTCTGGGAGGAACTGTAACGTTTTATCTGGTAGCGACCGCGTGGATGACCGCCAAGCGCCATGAAGCGAAAACGAGCATGTTTGATTGGGGAGGGCTTCTGGTTGTCGGGGCTGTCGCCGCCGTCGAAGTGGTACTAGGACTCGCAGCGGCGATGAGTCCGACTGGCTTGAAATATGACTATCCCCCTGGGCCTTACTTCTTCATGGGTTCCGTAGCCGTCCTTGCGACCGTGGGCGACATTCGCATGCTCTTGCGCGGCGGTATTTCTGGCAAACAACGGATCGCGCGGCATCTCTGGCGCATGTGCTTTGCGCTGTTCATCGCCGCAGCGTCCATATTCATGGCACGGCAACAACTCTTCCCGGATCTACTGCGTAAGACAGGCGCACTCCTTCTTCTGAGTTTCCTGCCGCTGATGTTGATGATCTTCTGGCTGATCCGCGTTCGCTTCGCAAATGCGTACAAGAGGATGTCGATTCCAACCAGTGACGACACGCAGTCTCGACGGGCCTCGCCTTCGTCCTCACGACGTGGTTGGGTCTGGCTACGGCAGCGGTTGTCCTGACGCTAGGACGCCTTTGCCTGTCGCCCACGGGTGGATTTCCGTTTTGAGTAGACCGTCTTTCACACTGGGATCGTCTTGCAGCAGCTTGGCAGTCTGCTCCGACCCGACGCGGAAAATCTCGACCCCGCGTACTTCGCCCGGATCGCTGCGTGGGAACAGCCCAGCAACCGCCAGGTTTCCCTGATCCGTCATCTGCTGGACGAACGCTTCATGCTGCTTCATTGCATCGCCGAAGTCTGACGCTGTGGCGTTCCAGTGCTCGCCGCTCTTCATGAGAACAAGCGTGTATGTTTCCATGCCGGGAGGCTCTGACGGACTGTGAATCGCGCCAGGATCGATGAGCCACGGGCCGTGCACCTCGGCCGATAAGCGGCCTGCCTTCACGGCGGGATCGTCGTTGGCCCACTGCTGCACCTGCGCCAGGGAATCCGCCTGAAACACGAAGATGCCGCGCAGCACGGTGTCGTCCATGAACGGGCCGGCGACCAGCATTTTGTGTTCCGCCACCATCTTGCGAATGTTGGCCATGTGCTCTTCCTGCAACTGTTCGCCCGCTTCCTTGCTCAGCTGGGGAGCGTTCGCAGGACGATCCAAGAGCACGAAGTAGTACTGCGCAGGCTTTGTATTTGGCGGCGCCTGCGCTTGCCCGAAAGCAAGCCCTGTAAGCGCGAGCACGCCGAGAACGATCACCCGGGTGAAAACGTTCGTTTGCATAAACCAAGACAGCATAAACCAAGACAGCATACACAGCGCTGCGCGTGAGGTGCGAGGCAAGGAGTCTGTATATAATTCGGACGCCTATCTACGCAGTCTTTCCTGGGAGATCTGGATATGCAAGGACCGGTCGAGTGCATCAAGTGTCACGCGCACATGGAACCCGGATGGGTGGTGGATAAAACGCACGCCGGATACGAGCAAGAAAGCTGGTCTCCGGGCGAGCCCCAGCCGAGCTTTTGGACGGGTCTCAAGTTAGAGAAAGACAAGATCGTTCCGGTCACAACGTTCCACTGCCCGAACTGCGGCTACCTGGAATCGTACGCACTGCCTCAAAGAATTTCTGACCGATAGCCGTGTTTCAGCCCGCGACTTGCGGAATCTAGGCGCGGGCCACGGCGGCCAGGAGTGGTGTGCCGGCACGTCCGCGGCCGGTAATTTGATCGTTACCCGCGCGCCATGCGGCTGCACGTTTTCTATTTCGAGGTGTCCACCACGTTTCCTGACGATTCCGTAACAGACGCTCAAACCGAGTCCAGTTCCTTTGCCCGCAGGCTTCGTCGTATAGAACGGATCCAGTGCGCACTGGTCCCAGGCTTTCGAAAATCCACGAATGCTGAGGCAGCCTCGGCGTGCCGTTTTTCGGCTGGAAGCTGACAGCTGAGAGCTGACAGCTAAGTTTAGAACCGAACGCCGGCGCCTCCGGTGATCATGTTGCTCTTCCAGTTGTACAGGCCGCTCGGATTGCCGCCGTTGTTGTTATTGAAACTGAAGTAGCGGGATTCGTAGGTACCCTGGACATACCACCACTTGCCGAAGTTGCAGCCGACGGTTCCGCGCAGGGTGTAGCCGTGGTCGAAATTCGGATGAGGCGTAGCGACTGGCACCGACGCTTTGTAGTGCGGAGTGAATTCCGGCCAGCCCTGTGACTCCACGAAGACGCGCTTGCCACTACCGAATCTGTACTTGATGACAAGGGGCAACTCGAGCAGGTTCATGTTGTACCGATTGAGGATCTGGTTATCCACGGTCGCCGGCGGTATAAGAATTTTGCGGACTTCACCGTTCACACCAATGGAAAGATTGTGGACAGTCCAGGCCACGCCACCATAGACGGCATATTCCTTGGAGTGATTGGACGTGTCGCCAGGAGCACGGACTTCGCCTCCAGCCACCACACTTGGGCGTCCAGTCTTGGCGGAGGGCTTGATGACCGTCACTTCCCCGTTAAGGTCGAAAACCACACTGGTGACTGGCGCGAGAGAACCGAACCGGTCGGAGGTCTGGCCGACATTCAGGTCGAGGGTCCCTCGTTGACAATAGGCCGGGACCGTGGCCAAGAGAAAGACGAATAGGAAAAATGCAATCGTGCGGACTCGATCCGCCGTGCCGGGCTTCATCAATACGTTTCCTCCCCTAGTGGGCAGTGTACACTTCGGCGAATCCCGCCGGACAGAGAGCCGGGTTCGGCGAATCTTTGAGTGTAGCTGGTGTGATGCTAATTGTCTGATGCTTGGTCGGAAGGAAGCGTTTTATGAGGGCGTCGAGGACTGGGGCGAGTTTCGCGGACGGGGGTATCCGTCCGCGCCACGCAAACCGCCGGGACGGCGCCCGGCGGTCGAAGGCAGAAGCTACGAGCCTTGCTTTTCGAGGACTTTCTCGGCTTTCTTGATAGCGACTTTTTCTTTGCGGTAGGCGCGGGCAACGTCGCCGAGGGGCGTAGGCTCGGGATTGGGAGAACCAAACTCCCACAGAGGACGCTCGCCTTGGGCGTAGGTGTAGGTTGTGGACCCACCTCCCACCAGAGGGTGCTCACAGGCCAGGTCGTGGTGCTCCGCATGAAGAGGATGGTCAGGAAGCGAAACAATCTGCGGTTGGTTGGAAAGCACGGCGACTCCGGTCTGTCCGAAGGCGGCGGCGGTGCATAAAAAGAACAGCACAAAGAGTGTGATTTTCATAGGTGCTGGGTCCGAATTCACAGAAGATGGTGCAACCTCGGTACCAACCTAAAGGGCTTATGATTCTTGGACTTACGTGGGAGCCGGGGTGGCTGGCGCAAGACTTTGCATAATTAGGGAAGGACCTTCCCGGGCCAAAAACCGCGCTGGACGCGGGAAGTAGCGGACGGCGGGGCTAGCGAGATTCCTGCGTTGCGCGCCGCGCTTTTGCGGTGTATGTTTCCGCTGACCAACCGAGAGGGCGAAAGCGCATGAAAATGCGGAATTCAAAGCAGAAGAAAACAGGTCAACGAGCGGCGTGGTTGATCGTGCTGGTCGGCATGCTGGTGGCGGGCGGGCGGGCGCAGACGGATTGCGCCGATGGGAATGGCGTGCTGGACACGAATCCGCCGAAGAATATGACGGTGCCGGAACTGATCCAGAAATTTTCCGCCGGGGAAACGAAGGTGAGGGAGGCACGAACCCACTACACCTACACGCAGGACGTGCTGGTGCAGACGCTCAACGACAACAAAGTCGACGGGCAGTTTCACGAAATCACTACGGTGTCTTACGACGACAAGGGCAGGCGGTTAGAAAAGGTGACGTTTGGGGAACAGTCGACACTGCGGGAAGTTCAACTGACCCAGACCGACTTCGACGACATTCGCATCTTCATGCCGTGGATCCTCACCACCGATGAAGTGCCGGAATATAACCTGACGTATGCCGGGGAGCAGCACGTCGACGACCTGGACACGTACGTGTTTCACGTCGAGCCGAAGAAAGAAGAGAAGGGCAAGCGATACTTTCAAGGACGGGTGTGGGTCGACAATCGCGACTTTCAAATCGTGAAGCTGTGCGGCAAGAGCGTGCCCGACGTGGTACACCGCAAGAAGAATCAGCCGATGGATATCCGGCCGACGTTTGTGGGCTACCGTCAACTGGTCGATGGATACTGGTTTCCGGCGTTCGCACGTGTGGATGACACGCTGCACTTCCAGGTGCAATCGATCCACCTGCGCGAGATCTTGAAACTCACGGGCTACAAGCGGGCAGGCGCGGCTACTGCGGCGCCAAAACCGTAGTCGCCGCGTCGGTCAGGGGAAATCAGCGCGGCACTTGAACCAAAACTTGAGGTGTGCTGTACTTCGTCTATGGCAGAAGAAAAGAACCGCAGTAAAGACATCGTTCTGTGGATCATCACCGTCGTCCTCATAGGGCTGGCGATCTTCTGGTACATGAAGCCTCGGTAGTTTTTCCTCGAACCGTCGCGTCCGGTGGAGCGCCGGCCGTTCCACGTCTAAAGAGTGCGGGCTCATCTTCCTAATAAAAAAAGGCCCCGACTTTGGGATCGGGGCTCGCCCAAGCGGCCTAGGCGTTTCATGCGCAATCGAAGATGGGATCTTAGGAGACCGAATCGCGCCGCGCGCAACTTCGAAAGCTGAGGTCCGCATTCAAGATTTTCGATCGGGATGCGCCGCGAGCAGGAGTTCGGCGGCGACCAGATCTTCCAGGGCGCAGCCGACGCTCTTGAAAACTGTGATTTCTTCCGGGCTGCGTCTTCCCTGCTTTGCTCCACTCACCAACTCGTGAAGATCGGCGGCAACGTGGCTCCGCGTGATCGCGCCTTCCTGCAGGGGAATTAACAGCTCTCCAACTTCAGACAAGGCAGCGCCGTAGGTATCGACCACTACGCGCGCTCGCTGGATGGTGTGGGAATCCACTTCGCGGGTTTGCGGGCGGAAGGCGCCGACCAGGTTGAGATGGGTTCCGGGACGCAGGTCGCGGCCGTCGAAGAGCGGAGCCGAGTGCGAGGTGCAGGTGCAGAGCACATCGGATTCGGCGGCGCAGGTGCGCGGGTCGGTCGCGGTGATGGTGACGCCGGGGAGTTCGCCGGAAACGCTCCGGACAAATTCGGCGGAGCGGGAAGGATTGCGTCCGCAGATGAACACGCGCTGGAAGCTCCGTACAAGGGGAAGGACCGCGAGATGCGTGCGGGCGAGGCGTCCGGTTCCGAAGATGCCAAGTGTGTAAGCATCAGGCCGAGCGAGGAATTTTGTGGCCACGGCGGAGGTGGAAGCGGTGCGTAGGTCGGTGAGGTAGTTGGCGGAAATGGTGAGGCGGGGCTGGGCGGTTTCCGGATCGAGCAGCAGGTAGGTGGCTTGGACGCGGCCTTCCCCGA
>PMUM01000226.1 GCA_003166855.1 Acidobacteriaceae bacterium
GCGCCTGCGGATCGAGTTCCTTGACCATTCCGTCGAGAATCGGCTTAATCGCAGACTGCATCGATGAGAGCGCTTGCGGCGAAGTATCGCGAGCCGGCTTGGGGGGCTCGGCGGGCTTCACCGGCTTCAATGTGGGCACGTGAACGGGGCTGGGGAGCTTGTCGGTATCCTGCTCGCCGTTATGAACAACCTCAGCGCTTGAAGATGCTGCACTCGGTGCCGCGGTGGACGGATCGTCGGGCGGCGCTTCCTGAGCGAGTTGTGGACCTTCCGCGCTCAGCCAGAGGGTGGTGGGCTTGGCGTTGACGAAGACTTCTCCGCGCATAATCGCGGCCTGGCGGATGGTATCGTCTTTCGCATTGACCATCTGGATCGCCGCGGCCTGCGGGAGGATGACGACCAGATTTTCAGGACGCTCGACGGCAACGCCTCGCACTTTGGCAATTACATGGTGAGAAATTTCGAAAGTATAGGCCTGGAAGCTGGAATTCTTGTCGAACTGAGCCACCGCAATCTGCAGCATGGGCAGAACAACCTGCTGAAATGTCTGCCGGGCCCGCTGGTCGGCATTCATCTTCTCGGCGGAATAAGCGGCGAAGTAGTTTCCGGTGATCTTCAGCACGATCTTATCTTGGTAGTGGTCGAACTGAATGGAGCGCTGGTCGGCCCACTTCTGCTTGGATTCCTCTAGATCGAGCTTGTGGCTGAGGTAAAAAGGATACTCCGTGGGCAGCTTGAGAATCTCCGCGCCCATCTGCTTCAGTGCGTCCATGTTGCGCGCTTGTAGCGCGCTTAATGTGGGATCCTGGATTTCGTTCGCCGGTAGAACCTGAGCCCGGGCGGCCGAAATCACGGCGCACAGGCACAACAGCAAGGAGGCTAGTCCTTCGCATAGACAGGCCCAGCGCTGCGAGAGGGCGGATCGGAGATTGCACGGATGTAGGATATCAGTGCCTGGATGTCGGACTTGCTGAGCGTGTTTCCCCATGCCGGCATGAGCGCCGACTTGTTGAGCGCCGGGCCCCCGTGGCTGATGATGGCCGTGAGGTCGGCGTCGCTGATCTTATTCAACGTGTCGCCTTCGGTAAACGGATGCGGCTTGACTTCCAGATTGTCGTAGTTCGAAACGCGCTCGACCGTTGACTCCGGATTGTGGCAGCGCTCGCAGTACTGATCGTTCAGATGGCGTCCGAGCGCTTGCTGGTAGCCGAGAGCGATCTCTTCGATCTTCAATTCCACTCTCTTGTTTGACTTGTCGGTCGTGGTAGCAACGAGTTGGTAGCGGCCCGCCATGCCTCCGAGAGATACGTTGGTCGTGACCTGACCGCTGGAATCGGTCAGGCCGTTGGCGGGATCGAAAGTGACTCCGGGGACGGCTGCGAATTCCACTAAGGCTCCGGCGACGGCGGTTCCCTGAGCATCATTTACCTGGACAACGACTGGTTGTGGCAACAGGGCGCCGGTTTGTGCGAACTGCTTTCCGCCGCTGGATTCGACGATCGCGGCGCCGAAGGCCGTGGGCTTGGGCAGGGGCGCGGACTCGGCCTTGCGCGAGCAAGACGCCGCCAGCAAGACCACCAACATTGCGACAGCTAAGACAATCGCCGAGCTTCGCTGGGCGGGACAGCCGAAGGCGGTTGTCCCCACATACACCGGAAGAAAGCGGTGGCGGGTCATTTCTTGGCGACCTCCTGTTTGGATCCGCCTTTCTGCGAGATCAGGAACGCGGTCAGAGCGCGCGCATCTTCGTCGCTCATGGCGCGGTTCGGTTCGATCGTGCCGGGACGTAGAGCCTGCGGGTTTTTCATCCACTGATAAACCCAGGCCGCGGTTAGGCGCGAGCCGACGTTCGTCAGTGTCGGGCCGATGTAGCCTTTATCGGTCTTGGTGTCGACGATGTGGCATCCCTGGCAGGAATACTTCCCATAGAAGAGTTGCTTGCCGAGTTCCACCTCGCCTTGCGAGTAGCCGCTCAAGGGCATGGAATCACGGTCGACCGCGGGGTTCTGATAAACGGTCATGATGTAGTCGGTGAGTTCGTTGGCTTCGGCGTCAGTCAGGTTGAAGCGCGGCATGCGGCGAATCAGCGACGGACGGAGCGTGCCCGGATTCTTGAAGAACTGCACCAGCCACTCGCGCTGCACGGAACTGCCTTCCCAGGTGAGGTCAGGCGCCATGTCTCCGCCGTGGCCATTGATGCGGTGGCAACTGAAGCAGGCGAGATCGGTCATCAGCTTGCCGGCTTTGCCGGCGGGCTGGTAGTCCGACTCATGAGTGCCAGCAACCATCAGAGACGGCGGCAGCGTGTTCGAGCGATCGTTTAAGGAGAGGAGAGCGGTGGTGAGCGAATCGATCTGCGCCGGCGTGAAAGTGTACTGCGGCATCTTCAAGCCCTGCCCGAACGCGCGCGGTCGTTTGATCTTGGTGGCGATGTAGTCGGGCAGCGTGTGCTGCATGCCCGGCAGAAAGACAAGCTGCGTGACCGGTTTGCTGCCGATGCGGCTGAGTTCGGGCGCGAAGTTCTCGGGCTTCTTGATGCCCGCGATCTCGTGGCAGGACGCACAACCGTAGTCGGAAACCAGGCGCTTGCCGTGGGTAATTTGCTCGGGCGCGGCGGGCTCAAGGTGCACGTTGGCGACAAAATCAGGATCCGCTTTCGCTTGGAGGAATCCGGAAAGCGTGGCGATCTGTCCATCTTTAAAGCGGTAGTGCGGCATTGCCGTGCCCACATCGTAGGTGCGCGGGTTCTTGAGCCAGGCTTGTAGCCATTCCGGTTTGACCTTGGTTCCGACCTTGGTCAGTTCTGGACCCACGTCGCCGCCCACCATATTTCCGGCGGCGTTTTGAACGGCGTGGCAGGATGCGCAGAAAGATTCTCCGTAGAGGCTGCCGCCCGCGGCGGGATCGGAGGACGCCTTCGCGGAAAGCGTGGCCGTGTCCCCGGCCAGAGGCGTGCTGTTCGCGATGAGGAAGGCGGACATGTCGCGCGCGTCGTCGTCGCTCAGCTTGAAGTTCGGCATGGTCGACGTGGAAGCGTAGGCTTGCGGATCTTTGAGCCAGGCGAAAACCCATTCACGTGACGTTTTATCAGCGATGTGTGAGAGTGACGGCGGATCGTCGGTGGCTTTGAGAACCGTTCCGTCCGACAATTTCACAATGTGGCAATGCACGCAGCCTTCACGGGACAGCAGGTTGCGTCCCTGGTTCAGTTGCGGCGTGCCGGGCAGCGGCCCGCGGTGGCACTCACCGCACGAAGACTCGATGTACTTGGCGGGAAGAGTCGGCTGCTCCCACGCCAGCGTGCTATTGTGCGCTTCGGTGAGCGTCGTGGCCGCGCCTTGCCCGCGATGGCAGATGGTGCACCCGAATTGCTCGAGCTTGTGCGGGATCACGGGATGCGTGCGGAACGGCTGGTTGGGAACGTCGGCAAGGCTGGGTTCTTTGAGCCCGACGTGGCAACTAGTGCAGCGGTCGACAACGCCCAGTTCGGGCAGCCACACCTGCTGGATTCCGCCCCGGAAGTGGCGCTGCAGAGTGTTGGCATCGCTGCGGTTGCGAATCATACGGAGATAGCCGTGCTGGTAGTGCCGCCACTCGCTGAAGAAATTCTTGGCGGGAGCAATGGCCAGCGACGCCAGGAAGATGAGGCTGACCACGCCGAACGCGCGCACGCTGTCCCCGAATAACCTCTGCCAGAGCGACGTAAGCTTTTCTTTCATGAGCGCCGCATCCTTATGAGCATCCTTGTCGACATCGTTATGAATGTGTCCGTCTTTAACATGTCCATCAACGCGTGCATCAGCTCTGCCACGGCCAGACGAATTCCCAGCCCGGTCCGCGGAAGAATGTTCCGATCGCGGTCAGCACCACCAGTTCGAATAAAAACCAGGTCATTACCCAGTAAGACAGCGGCCTTCCGGCCAGGTAGCGGCGGAAGGCGGAAGGCGACTGCGGAGAGCTTTGCGCCGCCACGAGCATGATTCCGGCCATGATCAGCGTCGGCACCAGCGCCGCGTAGACCTTGAAAAAAAGCAGGAAGAGGGAGAGGGCGATCGCGACAATATAGAAGATGCGCAAGCGCTTCTGCCGGTCTTTCAGGAAGAGACCGTCGGCCTCTATGTTGACCTTGAAATATGGAATGACGATGAGCGCCATCACAACGAGTCCCGGCACGAGCACGCCTGCAACCACAGGCGGGAAGTAGTGCAGCATCTCCTGCAGACCGAGGAAGTACCACGGCGCTTTCGCGGGGTTCGGAGTGTGCGATGGATCAGCCAGGCCCTCGAGCGGAGCGTTGAAGATCAGCGCAATCCACACCAGTACAACCGCAAGCGTCATCACCGCGACGGCAGAGCGGAATAGCACTTCCGGAAACGTCTGCAGTTGATCTTCCGTCTCGGCCTTCACCTGCGCCGAAGTTCGGCGGGTAATAAAGACGATGCGGCGCGGCGACTTCTTCGCGTTGGAGTCGACGCCGGCAGTGAAGTCTTTGGAATCGGCCATGACTATTGGCCCTCCTTCGCGTTAGCGGCGCTGGCCGCAGTCGCGGCGTTCGCCCGCACCGTGGCCGGCTCGCTATCGTGCGAGTAGAGTCCGCCGTCTTTGCGGATGCGCCAGAAATGGATGGCCACAAAGAACATCGCCGTCAGCGGCAGAATCATGCAGTGCAGCACGTAGAAACGCAGCAACGCATTGGCGTTGACGGCATTGCCGCCGAGCAGCAGGAAGTGAATCTTCTCTCCCATCACCGGAACGGCTGAGGCGATGTTCGATCCCACCGTGATGGCCCAGTACGCCAGTTGATCCCACGGAAGCAGATAGCCGGTGTAGCTGAGCAGGAGGGTCATCAGCAGAAGGATGACGCCGATCACCCAGTTAAATTCGCGCGGCGAACGGTAGGCGCCGCGAAAGAATACCTTGAACATGTGTGCGAAGACCAGAAACACCATGGCGTGCGCCGACCAGCGGTGCAGGTTGCGCAGAAATAATCCGGACGAGACCACGAACTGCAGATCCTTGGTGTCGGCGTACGCCTGCGGAACCGACGGGTGGTAATAGAACATCAGTGGAATGCCGGTCGCGACGAGAATGAGAAATGTGCCCAGCGTTAGCGTGCCTAGGTACCACGTCGCGCTGAAGCTCAGCATGCGCGTGCGCACCTTGGTGGAAAACAGGTGCAGGAATACGTTCTGCTGAATCGCGAGCGCGCGCTTCAGCGTGCTGGAGCCGGTGCCGCTGCGGAAGATCGAGCGCCACACCCGCGTGCCACGTAAGTCGTCGAAATATTGGTCTATTGTTTTTGCCATTGCTGGTTCTCTCTAAGTCAGACCCTCACGAAGGAATCCCGCGCCAGCGGTGGCACGTCGGTGGAGCGATCGACCAGAAGATCGCCGTCGTCATTGAGCCAGATGCGCTTCCACGGAAGCGGCTTGGGCGCAGGCCCCGCAATCTTCTTGCCGTCCTCGTTGAACTTGCTGCCATGACAGGGACACGCGATCAGGTTCAACTCCGGCTTCCACGCGGTCATGCAGCCCAGGTGCGTGCACACGGCGCTGAGCGAAAAGTAGCCCTCGTCCGAGTGGATGATGTAAATGCCGGAATTGACGTCGATGGTGACGCTGCCGAGCGGATAGCGGTCGGGCTTGCCCGCGTTGACCACGGGCGACGGTTCGTAGAGAACATTGGGTTCGAGATATTGATATGCGAACGCCGCAGTGCCCGCGGCGGCGATGCCCAGCGAGCCGAGTCCGAGTTTCGCGAAAAACTGGCGGCGGTTGACTGCGTGGTCTGTAAGTTTGTTGTCGTCTGCCATGTGTGCCTCGTGCCGTCCCTACGGGACTCCTTACCTCCCTCCGCATCTACCCGGCACTTCCGTACCGGGCTTTCTCATGCCGCCGCTACGCGGCTAGTGTCGGATCGGTGCGAAAGTTCGTTCCCGCAAAACTCCAACACAACGCATTTGTGCGCCAACATCTGCTTCTGACTTACTTCTGCAAACCCGCACCGATCGACGCGACGGAAATCAAGCCGGTCGGTTCGGCGGGAAGCAGGTTGTACGACTCCATCGTGATGGTGCCCACGGGACAGCGCATCGCGCACAGCCCGCAACGGATGCACCGGGTCTCGTCCTTCAACATGGCAGCGCCGGTGACTACACCCAGATCGTCCGCCTTCACTTCATCAAATTCCACGCCGAACAGTTCCTGGTTGTCGCGGATGTGTTGCACGGTTTCCGGCTCGAAGGCGATGCGGTCGAGCGAAACCAGTTCCAGACATTTCTCCGGACAAACATCCACGCATCCGCCGCAGAGAATGCACATGCTGCCGTCTTCGGGAACGCCTTCGAAGATCGTATTAACCCAACAGTGGAGGCAGCGCTGCGCTTCGGCCATGGCGGCGGGCGCGTCATAGCCGATCTCAACTTCGGTTACACCCGTCCGGCGTTCAAGCGGAAGCATGGGCACGGGCTGCCGGTTGATATCGAGAAAATCGAGCGGCATCGAATGCCGCTTGAGTAGTTCAACTTCGATGATCGGCTCGGGATGCTTTCCGCCGCGCAGGAATTCGTCGATGCCCACCGCCGCACGCTTGCCGTCGCCTACGCTGTCGATAATCAGGCGAGGTCCGAAGACGCAATCGCCACCCGCGAAGATGCCGGCAGCCGAGGTCATCAGCGTCTGCGGATTCACTGCAATCAAGCCTCGCGGAGAGAGTTCAACCTTGTCTTCGGGCGTCAGGAAATCCAGCTTCGGCGCCTGCCCGATCGCCATGATGATGGTGTCGCACTCGATCTGCGTTTCGCTGTTCTCGTAGAACGCCGGATTGAAGCGCTTGTTCTGATCGAACACCCACTTGGTCTTGAGCGTTTCGAGCGCCGTGACCTTGCCGTCCTTCCCAAGAATGCGCTTGGGCCCGAGACCGGGATGCATCTTGATGCCTTCTTCTTCGGCCTCGACGATTTCTTCGAGAGCGGCGGGCATTTCTTCGCGGCGCTCCAGGCAGACCAGGTTGACTTCGCGCGCGCCCATGCGCAGCGCAGAAAGCGAGATGTCGACCATTTCCTTGGTAGCAACCGCCGAGACGTTTTCGTCGGAAGGCTCCAAATCCTCCACCCCGCCGGCGTGCTGCTTGACTACTTCGCGGGCCGCGGACCGAGCCACATCCATGGCAACGTTGCCGCCGCCGATCACGATCACTTTCTTGCCGATGGTGAACTTGTAACCCAGGTTCACGTTGAGCAGAAAATCGATTCCTTTGTAGACGCCGTCCAGATCGACTCCGGGAATGGTAAGATCGCGGCTGCGGTGCGCGCCCACCGCGAGCAGCACCGCATCGAACTCGCGGCGCAAATCTGAAATCGCGAAGTCCTTTCCCGCAGCGTGATTCAACTTGAGTGTGATGTCGCCAGTCTCGAGAATCTCGCGGACTTGAGCCTCGACCACGTCGCGCGGCAGGCGGTATTCCGGTATGCCGAGATAGAGCATTCCGCCGGCGACCGGAGCAGCTTCGAAGATCGTGACCGCATAGCCCATCAGAGCGAGGTCGTGCGCCGCGGAGAGTCCGACCGGACCTCCGCCAACCACGGCAACTTTATAGGGAAGCTTTTTCTGGACGCGTCCTTCGTTGACGTTGATGGGATGCTTCGACTCGGGCCCGTACTGCTCGGTCAGAAACCGTTTCAGCGCGCGAATCGAGATGGGCCGGTCGATTTCGCCGCGGCGGCAAGCGGTCTCGCACGGATGGGCGCAGACGCGACCGCAGATGCTGGCCAGAGGATTCGGCTCGCGTGCCAGCCGGTAGGCCTCTTCAAAGCGTCCCTCTGCAATCAAGCCCACGTAGCGTCCGGCATTGGTATGAGCCGGGCAGGCCATCATGCAGGGGAAGTTGGTGTGCAGCCAATCCCCATCGACCTTCTTGTTTTTAAATCGTTTCAGCATTTGCGATCGTTCCAAGGTCTGAACAGCGGCTGAAAATTAGTCTGGTTTGAGGGTGAGAAGACAGACTGGGGAGCGGTGCCCCAAGCGGGACCGCTCCCGGTCACCCGACGAAACTGCTTTTACTTCGTCAGAGTAAAATCCGCCTTGCCGCCGCCCGCCACGGTCACGGGCTTGGACTGGTTCTTGGCGCCTTCGTGCCAGACCACCAGCGTGTAGCTGCCGTCGGGAACGTCCTTGATTTTGTAAGAGCCGCTGTCGTCAGTCTCGGCGAAGTAGGGAGTAGGGCTGACAATCAGGTATCCGGCCATGTCGGGGTGAACGTTGCAAAGCAGCGGCACCGCACCCGATTTGTCGAAGGTGAAGGGACGCTTCTCGCCTTTTGGCCAGGTGCCCAGATTGTGACCCGCCTTCTTGTCGCCTCCGACGGCAGTCCAGAAGACGTTGTGCGCCACAGTGTCGCTATTCAGGAAGTCGACGGTTGTGCCCTGTTGCACGGCCATAATGTGTGGCGAAAACATCAATCCCTTTTGATCAATCACGGGATGATCTTTCGGAGCGGGGAAAGTCTTGCCTGCGATCGTGTCGACGTAGACGACCGACTTGCCCTTCATTCCGGTAACTTTGCCCTCGATGTCGCCCGCCCAGGCGGCGCTGCACAAGCTTGCTGCCAGTACGACGAGTACGAATGCTTTGTCCTTCATTGAATTGTTCTCCTTTTTAGAATTGTGGAGGCGTACTCATGTGCCCCTCAGAAAATGATTTTGGCGTCCAGATAGATTGTGTTGTTGGCACTAGCATTGCGACCCGAGCCATCATAGTTGTATTGGGCGCCATTGAAGCGCGTGTATGCGGTGTATTGCGCGGCCAGTAGCAGATTCTGCCAGGGCCAATACGTAAAGTTCGCAATATACCCGGAGCCTCTCGGGTCACCATTGAAGTTGCCAGTCACGGGTGTGTTGTTAGGATACAGCCCGAGGTCGGAAGTCCCGGTCGTATTGAACCAACCGAACGTGCCCGTGTAGCGGTTGCCAAAGTGATATTCGGCATTGGCAAGCACAGTGTTCAAATGATGCGATCCCATCGCAGCCAATGGCGGAGCCGCATTGAAGCTGGCCAGCAGATCGGAATTTTCGCGGATGTAGGTAGCCCGGAAAGAGAGTACATCTTTCCGGAACAATGTCTGGTCGATCTGAGTGTCCACGCCCCAGTCCGTGTACGAATCCTGCCAGGGGATGCTGGAGCCGTCCGGGTTGGTGATCGCACCTGGAGTCGACCGCAAGTGCATCCCGTAGGTGCCGACTTCATACTGCGTTTTTACCGTTAACTGCTGCCAGGCCAGGCGCCAGTACGGAGCAACGCCGCGAATGTTGGTTCCGGCGCCCGCGCCCGTGTTGGGCTGCGGGCTCCCAACGTGCTGCGAGCGATACAGGGCAGCGTCGAAATATAAATGGTTATTCCACATGAAGTAACCGCCGGCTCCAGCCACATCCTGACCTAAGCCACCGTTGATGATGGGAGAAGCGTTCGGAGTGGGCGCGAAATCGCTTGCGACCCAGGGGTATCCCCACGCCGGTGTGCTATTCCAAAGGTCCTCTACCGTCGGATTGTTGTTAAAGTCCAAGCCCCAGACAAACTCCTTGCCGGCCAAGGTCGTTTTGTTCGCGTAGCGGATGTCAGTGTTGTCCATGCTGAAGTGGTCGTCTTGCGTGTCGTAGGTGACCTGAAGAAAACTGCCGACGTGACTCGTCCAGGCGCCCGAGAGGAACAACGAGATATCCTGGGGAAACTCCACGTTTCCATTTTGACTGGTCGGCAGCGGAGACTTGGTGGAGGTGAAGGAAGCGTCCAGCATCACCGAAAGGGGCAGAGAGGCAAGCAGGTCCAGCGCAGCGGTCTTTTTGCTTCCGTCCGTTTTAATGACCTTGGTGTCATCCCCTTTGTCCACGTAGCCCATCAGTTTGAATCTCCGTCCGGCAGGATTGAGTTCGGGTGGCGTGTAGTGGCAGCCACTGCAGGCCAGTCCCGTCTGCCGGGCGTAGCTTGGAACCGCCTCAACCTTCGGCGGATTCACTGCGGTAAAGAACAGCAAAACCACGATCGGAACCATCACAAGGAAGAGGGCTGCCGCTTTTTTCATCTGCATCTCCTTAATTTCATCAACTGCTTTTCTCTGCCGTGCGCGGAAGGTCCGGAGTCCGGCACTGTTTTTGGCGGTCCAACCGGCGCCGGTCGAATCGCCCCCTAGTCATGAGTTCGAGAGGTTCTGTGGCCTCTGATGCTGTTCCAAAGATGGGCCTGATACTAGCGAGAGTCGCAGGCGCTTCGCCGGGTTATGAATCACACTTGAATGTGATTTCAATCACACATCGGGAACTCGCAGAATCAGGGCTCCGAACCGGGAATCGCCTGAAATCCTTCTCCTCCCCGTGCGTTCTTTTGGGAATATGGGAACCCCACGAAGGCTTTTTCCTGGAAGCGATTAAGTTGCAGTCTCACAGTGACTGGCTGGTTCCCTTAAAGAATCCAACGGGAGAAAGGTAAGAAAGTCCCCCGCATCATGTCTGTTCAAAATTGCACACAAAAGAGCGCAGTGGGGAGAATCGACTCTAGGGTTCGTAGGCGCAGCAAGGTTCGGCAGCGAACAGATCGCCGGTCATGGCATGGGCACGGGCGCGCGATCCTCCGCAAACCGTGCGGAAGTTACAGCGTCCGCACTTGCCTTTCAGCCTGGAGCTGTCGAGCAGCGACACAAAGAGAGGCGAATCGCAATAGACGTCAGACAGTGACTGGGTGGTCACGTTACCGCCAGAAAGTGGCAGAAATCGGCTGGGGTAGACCTCGCCATGGTGGTTGATGAAAACGAAACCCTTGCCTTCATTCACTCCCCTGGGCCCGCACGTGATGACATCGGCTTCGGTCAGGCGGCCACGGGACTCCCGCACTCGCTGCTGTAAAACATAGCGCTGGTAGTGCTGGCCCTCGGTGGTCTTGATCTGGAAATTCACGACCCGGGACGCAGCGTAAAGCTGGGCAAAAATCTGTTCGTGCTCATCGGCGGTGAGCACCTCGGCCGCTTGTTCCGGGCTCGCGGGGACGAAGAAGAAAACATTCCACAGCGCGACATCCAGCCTCGTGAGCAGTTCGATCATGGGCTCCAGGTCGTGCCAGTTGCGCCGCGCGAGTATGGTGTTGACCTGCACCGGAAGCTGCACTTCGTGGCAGGATCCGATGACGGCCAGGGTGCGCCGGTGGCAGCCGGGCACCGCCCAGTAGGCGTCATCGAATGCGGCCGTGGAACCATGCAGCCAGAACCCGGCGCGCATCAGACCGCTAGACTTCAACTCCGCGATCGCAGCAGCGTCCAGCGAGGGCGTAGGCAGCATGGTCAGCGAAGTGCGAACCGAACGGCACGAGGCAAACTCGATGACGGGAAATAAGTCGGGGCGCAGGAGCGGGTCGCCACCGGTCAGCGCCAGCAGAGGCACGCGCATCGCAGCAACTTCCTCGACGAGATGAAAGGCTTCCGCGGTCGAGAACTGATGGCGGTCGCGGGGGGTTCGTGCCGCGGCGCGAGCCGGAGCCGACTTCCAGTCACACGCCTGGGTCATCTCCCAGGTCACTTGCAGGGGTCGCGGCGGCAATCCGGGCGCATGCAACATCTCATCGGTTTCCATCACGGCCTGCGATGACGTTCTTCCCGCCGGGGACCCGGATCCGCGCAATGCGGGAACGGGCGGATTGGACAGGGTGGACATAGCGGAATCCTAGGGACGCAAGCCTGGCGGCGCAGTGCGGTGTCGCACGCGCGCCTGTGATGAACATCACAATCATTGAGAAAAGTACCCCGTGATCGCTGTCACAGGGCCCCGTGACTTACGCCATAGGTCTGCTCAGGCGGGCATGTGATCCTACGCCTGCGAGCGAGTTCTCAGGACGCAGGACGAAAGCACGATCGGACGTGCAAACGCGCTTTCGGAATGTGGCCAGTTTTGGACAGTGGCTACCCTTGCTCCGTGTTATCGTGCAAGAAAAATCTTCCTCAGGAGGAAGCAACGTGAAACTTATCTCTTTTCGAATGGGCCTCGTAACTCTGCTGGCTGGCGGCATGTTGGCCGTCTGCTCTACTTCGGCAGTCGCACAGGACGCGGCGGCAACCTTCAAAGCAAAATGCGCCATGTGCCATGGCGCGGACGGCAAGGGCGGGAAGATGGGAACCCGCGACTTCGCATCGCCGGAAGTGAAAGCCGAGACCGATGCCCAGCTCACCGACATCATCACCAAGGGCAAAGGCAAGATGCCGTCTTACACCGGCAAGCTCAGTGATGCGGACATCAAGGGCCTGGTTACATACGTCCGCAGTTTAGCCAAGTAAGACACAGGCGGCGCAAATCCGCCGCTTGAAAAAATCGTTCCATTCTGAAGATTGGCGGGTGAGAGTCATGTCCACGCGAACAATACGGAACATTTTTGCGCCTGGAGTTGCCCTCACCCTGCTTTTATCCGCAGGGACTCTCTTCGCCTCCGGCAAGCCGCCCGCCAGCAAACAGCCCCCCAAGCCAACTGCGGAAGAGTGCCTGGCCTGCCATAGCGATGCCACGCTGACCCACGACGTCAACGGCAAAACGGTCAGCTTGCACGTTGATCCGCAAGGCTTCAAAGATTCCATCCACGGCAGCATGTTTACCTGCGTGGACTGCCACACCGACGTAAAGAGTTCCGCGCACGAAACGCCTCCCCTGAAAATCACTTGCGCGACGTGCCATGCCGACGAGCAGGCTGCGTACGACCGCAGTTTCCACGGCAAGGCTGTCCAGAGCGGCAACAACAAGGCCGCTACCTGCGTCGATTGCCACGGCAGCCCGCATGAACTGCTGCCCGCGAGCGATCCGAAATCGCGCGTACACCATTCGAATATTCCAGCCACCTGCGGCGCCTGCCACAGCCAGAAATTCGTGATGCAAGATAGCGGACAAAGCGCGCAGATGGTTGCTTCGTACGCTCAGAGCGTCCACGGGCATGCAGTCGCGGCCGGATCCGAGAAAGCCGCGGTCTGCACCGACTGCCACGGCACTCACGAGATTCTCGATGCGAAAGACGCGAAGTCTCCCATCTTCAAGTTCAACGTGCCCACGACGTGCGGCCAGTGCCACGACACGATTTCCAAGGAATTCAAGCAGAGCATCCACGGACAAGCCGTCGCCAGGGGCAACTGGCAGGCGCCGGTCTGCACCGATTGCCACGGCATTCACTCCATCAAGGCGCACACCGATCCCAATTCTCCGGTCTCGGCCCAAAACGTGGGCGCGGTGACTTGTGGACGCTGCCACGAAGGCGTGCGCCTCTCGCAGGAGTTCGGAGTAGAAGGCCGCCGCGAGACCACTTATCTGGCGAGCTATCACGGACTGGCGGCGAAGGGTGGCTCACAGGTGGTTGCGAATTGCGCCAGTTGCCACGGCACGCATAGCATTTTTCCTTCGAGCGATCCTCGGTCGACCATCAACCATGCCAATCTGGCCCGGACTTGCGGCCAGTGCCACCCCGGCGTCACGGAAAAATTCACAGCCGCAAAAGTCCACGTGGACGCGCCCCTCTCGGCCGACATGGGCAGCAAGGCGGTGCGCTGGATCCGCCGCTTCTATCTGAGCATGATCTTCGCGGTGATCGGCGGCATGCTGCTGCACAACTTCATCATCTGGCGTTCGAAAGTGATTGCCCGGCGCAAAGAGCAGCACGCTTTCGTGATGCGGATGCCTTTGCGCTTCCGTCTGCAGCATGCCACTCTGCTGACCAGTTTCATTGTGCTGGTGCTGACGGGCTTCGCTCTGAAATTCCCCGACTCCTGGTTTGCGTCGATGCTGTCGCTGGGGGAAAACCGGCGTCACCTGCTGCATCGTATTGCCGCGGTCGTCCTGATGGGTGTGAGCTTCTACCACATTTTCGACATCGCGTTCAGCCGCGCCGGACGAAAACTCGTCCTCGATCTCTTCCCCACTTTGGACGATGCGCGGGGCGCGTGGCAGAATATCTGCTACTATCTCGGTCTGACTTCGCGCAAGCCTGAGTTTGCCCGCTTCAATTACGCGGAGAAAGCTGAATACTGGGCCTTGGTCTGGGGCATGATCGTCATGGCCGTCACCGGAATCATGCTGTGGGCCAAGGTTTCCGTCGGCAACCACCTGCCGCGCTGGTGGCTCGACGTCGCAACCGCCATTCACTTCTACGAAGCGGTGCTGGCAACGCTGGCCATCATCGTCTGGCACTTCTATCAAGTGTTCTTCGACCCGGACGTATACCCCATGAACTGGGCGTGGTGGGACGGAAAAATGACGCTGCACCACTACCACGACGAGCATGGACTGGATGGCGCGACGATCGCCGAGTCGGTCAACGACTCGAGCGCAGTCCTGGAATCGACGGAAGTCTCAGCCGAGCCAGAAGCTGAACCCGAAGAGATAAAACATGGACGCTGAGAAAACTCCGCCGCCTCAAGTAGAGCCCTGGCACCGATCGCGCATGCTGTTGCGCAACCCGATCAGCCTCGCCGGCATGGCGCTGGCGATCGTCAGTCTGGCTAACATTTTCCTTTTTTTCATCATTGATCAAATCGCCGTCAAGCCCAGCCCCTACATCGGAATTCTGGCGTACATGGTGTCGCCTGCGTTCCTGATTCTCGGCTTGCTGTTGATGCTGGTCGGAGTGCTCATAGAGCGGCGGAAGAAACTGCCGCCGAGCGCGTTCTATCCCCGCATCGATTTGAATGATCCCACGCAACGCAGCGCCGTGATTTCGTTTATGACGTTCCTCGTGGTGTTCGTCATGGTGAGCATCGCCGGAAGCTACAAAGCCTACGAGTTTACCGAGTCTGTCGGATTTTGTGGACAGCTGTGCCACACCGTGATGAGTCCGGAATACACGGCGTACCAGCTTTCTCCGCATGCTCGCGTCGCGTGCGCGGAGTGCCACGTAGGAGCAGGCGCGACCTGGTTTGTGAAGTCCAAACTTTCCGGCAGCCGGCAGGTCTTCGCGACTGTATTCAATACCTACCCCCGGCCGATTCCCACGCCGGTTCACAATTTACGCCCCGCACAAGAAACTTGCGAGCAGTGCCACTGGCCGAAGAAGTTCTACGGCGGACAGCTCAAAGTCTTTACCCACTACGCCAACGATGAAAAGAACACTATGCGCCAGATCCGGATGATCATCAAGACGGGCGGAGGCGATCCCGCCACGGGCGCGCCCGAGGGCATCCACTGGCACATGAACATCGGCAACAAGATCGACTACGTGGCCGCCGACGAGAAGCGCCAGGTCCTGCCCTACGTCCACGTCGAAGACCTGCAAGGCCGGGTGACCGAGTATTACGCGAAAGATTCCACGCTCACCAAAGACCAGATCGCCAAGGCTGACAAGCATCACATGGATTGCGTGGACTGCCACAACCGCCCCACGCACATCTACGTTCCGCCGGACCAGTCCGTCGATCAATCCTTGCTTGCGCGGCGACTGGACGTTTCCCTGCCCTCCATCAAGTTGGAAGCGGTGACAGTGCTAACGGCCACCTACGCCACCACCGACGCGGCCATGCAAGGAATCGCGAATGGAATACCGAGCTACTACGAAAGTAAATATCCCGAAGTCGCCAAGACGAAGCAATTGGAGATTCGCAACGCCGTGGCTGAGGTTCAGCAGATCTTCAAACGAACTACGTTTCCCGAAATGAAGCTGAACTGGCAGACGCATCCCAACAACCTGGGGCACTTCTACTATACCGGATGCTTCCGCTGTCACGACGGCCAGCACGTCAGCGCCGACGGCAAAGTCATCAGCAAGGATTGCAACCAGTGCCACACGCTGCTGTCGGAGACCGATGGCGCAGCGAGCCTTGCCGCCACAGCCGTGCCGAGTTTCAAACATCCGGTCGATTTGGGAGATCTGACGCAAGTGAGCTGTGCCGATTGTCACAACGGAGGAGTTGGGCCGTAACCGCATGATTCGCAGCTAGATACAAGCTCGCGAGAGACCCAAAACCGCGCTGCCAGCCAGTCCCGTTTGAGTAAAGTGTGATCCTAATCACACCTGTGTGTGAACCTGCGTCCCGACATCCACACCCCCCTTCCTGCATCCTGAAAATGTGGTCGCGGCACGCCAGTGGCCGCTACCGAGATTACGGATTGGGGGATGTAAATGAAGCGCAAATTCAAGACCATGGACGCCAACGAAGCCGTCGCCAATGTCGCCTACCGGGCGAGCGAGGTGATCGCGATTTACCCCATCACCCCTTCATCGCCGATGGGCGAGTGGGCGGACCAGTGGTCATCGGAGAGCGTGCCTAATGCCTGGGGCAGCGTGCCCCACGTTGTCGAAATGCAGAGTGAGGGTGGCGCCGCCGGAGCGGTGCACGGCGCCCTCCAGACCGGATCGCTTTCCACCACGTTTACCGCGTCCCAGGGATTGCTGCTGATGATCCCGAACATGAACAAGATTGCCGGAGAGCTGACTCCCTGCGCCTTTCACGTCACGGCCCGCACCCTGGCCACGCACGCGCTCTCGATTTTCGGCGATCACTCTGACGTGATGTTCTGCCGCGCCACCGGATGGGCCATGCTCTGCTCGAACTCGGTACAGGAAGCGATGGACCTGGCGCTGATCGCCCATGCCGCGTCGCTCGAGACGCGCATTCCCTTCCTGCATTTCTTCGACGGATTCCGCACCTCGCACGAAGTCAACAAGATCGAAATGCTCAATGAAGACGACATGCGCGCCATGCTGAACATGGACCGCATCATCGAGCACCGCCAGCGCGCGCTCTCACCCGATCATCCGGTGCTGCGTGGCACGGCGCAGAATCCCGACGTCTTCTTCCAGATTCGCGAAAGCGCCAACGCCTACTACGATGCGGCTCCGGCCAAGGTTCAGGCCACGATGAACAAGTTCGCCGAGATCGTGGGACGCTCCTATCACCTGTTCGATTACGTCGGCGCTCCCGACGCCGAGCGTGTGATCGTCATGATGGGCTCCGGCGCAGAAGCGGCGCACGAAGCTGTCGAATACCTGACCGCACGCGGAGAAAAAGTCGGACTGCTGAAAGTCCGCCTGTATCGCCCCTTCTGCGTGAAGTCGTTCATGGAAGCCCTCCCCGCTAGCGTTCGCCAGATTTCGGTTCTAGATCGCACCAAAGAATCCGGCGCGATCGGCGAGCCACTCTACCTCGACGTTGTGAACGCGCTGCACGAGGGCTTGAAGCTGGGTTACGGAAAACTGAAAACCGCTCCCGGAGTCGTCGGCGGCCGCTACGGCTTGTCCTCCAAGGAATTTACTCCCGCGATGGTCAAGGCCGTTTACGAGAATCTGACACAGAAACAGCCGAAAGATCACTTCACGATCGGCATTCAGGATGACGTCAACCACACCAGCCTCGATTACGATGCCGCGTTCTCTACGGAACCCGACAGCGTGGTGCGCGCCTTGTTCTACGGCCTCGGCGCGGACGGCACGGTCGGCGCCAACAAGAACTCCATCAAGATCATCGGTGAAAACACCGACAACTACGGGCAGGGATACTTTGTTTACGACTCGAAGAAATCCGGTGCGATGACGGTCTCGCACCTGCGCTTCGGACCGCAACCGATTCACTCCAGCTATCTGGTGTCCAAAGCAAACTTCATCGCCTGCCACCAGTGGATATTCCTCGAGCGCTATGACATGTTGAGTTCGCTGGTACCGGGCGGCGTGTTCCTGGTCAACAGCCCCTTTGGTAAAGATGAAGTATGGGATCATCTGCCGCGTGAAGTTCAGTCGCAGCTGATCGCCAAGAAAGCCAAACTCTACGCGATCGATGCCTATCAGGTTGCGCAGGACGCCGGCATGGGTTCGCGGACGAACACCATCATGCAGGTATGCTTCTTCGCGATCTCGAAAGTGTTGCCACGCGACGAGGCGATCGAAGCCATTCGCGAATCGATTCGCCACACCTACGGCCGCAAGGGCGAAGACGTCGTCCAGAAGAACATGCAGGCCGTCGATGCGACCCTGGCTCACTTGTTCGAAGTCAAGATTCCCGAGACTGTCAGCAGCAAGACGGAAATTCCAGCCGCATTCCCGGGCGCGCCGAAGTTCGAGCACGACGTTCTGGGCACGATCTATGCGGGCCGCGGCGACGAACTTCCTGTCAGCGCTTTCTCCTGCGACGGCACCTTCCCCACCGGCACGGCGAAATGGGAGAAGCGCAATCTGGCTCTCGAAATTCCCGCGTGGGATTCGAAGATCTGCATCCAGTGCGGCAAGTGCGCAATGGTTTGCCCCCACGCCGTCATCCGCATCAAGGTCTACGACAGCAAAGAATTAGCGGGCGCTCCCTCAACCTTCAAGGCCTGCGACGCCCGCGACAAAGAGTGGGCCGGGATGAAATACACGATCCAGGTCGCTCCGGAAGATTGCACCGGATGCGGCGTCTGCGTCGATGTTTGCCCCGTCAAGAACAAGAGCGAGGTGCGGCTGAAGGCGATCAACATGGTGCCCCAGCCTCCGCTGCGTGCGCCGGAGAGCGAGAACTGGAACTTCTTCCTCAAACTTCCGGAACTCGATCGCAGAAAGATCAAAGTCGGGACGATCCGCCAGCAGCAAGTGCAGGAACCGCTGTTCGAGTTCTCGGGCGCGTGCTCGGGATGCGGCGAGACTCCTTATCTGAAGCTGGTCTCGCAACTGTTCGGCGACCGGGCGATCGTGGCCAACGCAACTGGCTGCTCGTCGATCTACGGCGNNGGTCGAATTCCCTGTTCGAAGATAATGCTGAATTCGGACTCGGCTTCCGCGTCTCGATCGACAAGCAGACTGAGTTCGCACATGAGTTGCTGAAGCGCGTATCTGGAACCGTGGGCGAGGACCTCGTCACGGCCATCCTGACCGC
>PMUM01000267.1 GCA_003166855.1 Acidobacteriaceae bacterium
CGGCGTCGATCACCGCCGCGGTATTGAAATAAACGCCTGGCATCTGCTCTTCGTAGACCGGAACCACGATCACCATGCGATGCTTCGCCGCAATCTTCTGCATGAGCCGCGTGGTCGGGCCGTCGGGCACGCGCTCCGTCAGTTCGTACCAGCGCGCGTTCTGTTCCGCACAAAAATACGGCCCGTAGAAAAGCTCTTGCAGGCAGAGGACCTGCGTCTTCTTGCGCGCGGCCTGCTCGATCAGCTTCAGGTGCTTGTCGATCATGGCTTTTCTGATCTGCGCGAGGGGACGCTCGGTGCTGAGCGCGTTGCTGGCTTGTATTAGGGCACAGCGAACATTGCGGGGCATGGGATCCTCCCAAAACGTAACTGTCGAGGAACGAAACTATAGCAGAAACGGCGAGTTGGCCCATGACAGGAAGCGACATCACCGTTGACACGTTCTGGTGCGCTGAATAGACTCGGCCTTCCTCAAACTTCGGAGACAACAGCAACGGCTATGGCAAAGCGCCCTCGGATCGCGGTGGTTGGCAGCGCCAACATTGACCTGACGACATTCACGAACCAGTTCCCCAAGCCGGGCGAGACCATCTTCGGACAGAGGTTTGATCTTGGCTTCGGGGGCAAGTGCGCGAACCAGGCCGTAGCGGCGCGTCTCTGCGGCGCGGAGGTCTTCATGGTCGCACGTGTGGGCAGCGACCTCTTCGGGCCCGCGACCATCGAGAACTTTCGCAAGCAGGGAATCGACCCCACACACGTGAAGCAGGTCGAAGGACTCTCGAGCGGTGTCGCTCCGATTTTCGTCGAACCCAACGGCCAGAACCGCATTCTAGTGGTGAAGGGAGCGAACGACGCGCTGAAGCCCGCCGACGTCGATGCCGCCGCCGAGACCTTGAAGTCTGCCGACTGCATCGTGCTGCAATTCGAGATCCCAGTGGCGACGGTCTATTACACGATCGAGTTTGCGCGCAAGCATGGAATCCGCTGCATCCTTAATCCTGCGCCTGCACAACCCGTCGACCTAGGCGCACTGAAGGATCTCGATTACTTCGTTCCCAACGAGACGGAAGCCGAGACGATTACCGGATCGCCTGTGAAGAACGTTGAAGACGCAAAGAAGTGCGCCGAGAAGCTCGTGGCCGGAGGCATTCGACGCGTGATCATCACGTTGGGTGCAAACGGATCTCTTCTCGCCACCCGCGACGGCAGCGAACACGTGCCGCCGTTCGCGGTCAGCGCCGTTGATAGCACTGGAGCAGGCGACGCCTTCATCGGCAGCTTCGCCGTATTTCTTGGCGAGGGCGTGCCCGAAAAGGAAGCGGTTCGCCGCGCGAATCTCTACGCGGGTTTGTCTACGACTGGCGTGGGAACGCAGAAATCTTTTTATGACCGCGCCCGCTTTGACGCGGAATGGGCAACTCGGTCCTGAAGACCTGCCGGTGCCGCTCGAGGTTTCGACCCCGTTTCACACAGGCCGTCGCAGCAATTTTCAACAATCAACATCATCCAGCGGTTTTCTGCATACGCCCATGCGAAAGAATGACGCGTCTAACCCTTTCCGATTACGAAACTTCTTGACTTACCCGTGAGTAGCAATTTATAAGCCGAGTCTGCGGTCTGGGGACCTCCCAACTTCACAGGAAGAGGGAGGGTCTTTTTCTTTGCGCGGTGTCACACCGAAAGGGGTTCAAGCAATGTCGAGCAAGAGGGCGTGCTTCGCCGTGTTCGTCTGTTCACTGGTATGTCTATTCACCCCACTCCTGCACGGTCAGGCAACCGGAAGTTTTTCGGGCACGATTTCCGACAAAGCCGGCGCGGTGATTTCCGGCGCAAGCGTCAGAATCACGTCGGAAGGGACGGGCCTCGTTCGCGAATCCAAATCCGACGATTCCGGGCATTATCTCATCCCGCTGCTTCCGGTAGCCTTCTACACCATTCGCGTTGAGGCCGCGGGTTTTGGTCCCGTGGAACAAAAAGAAGTTCGCCTTCAGCTGGATGAGCACCGCGAATTGAATTTTACCCTCCAGCCGGCATCGGTCAGCACCAGCGTGGAGGTGAATGCAACGGAAGTCGCGGTCGAGACTAGCAGTCCAGCCCTCGGCCAGGTCATCACCTCCGAAGAGGTAGCCGAATTGCCCTTGAACGGACGCAATTTTGTGCAACTGGCCACATTGACGCCGGGCACTACGCAGTCAACCAATCCGAACAGCTTCTTTACCAGTGCGGCTAGCAGTGAAGCTGCCACTCGTGGAGCATTCTCGCTTTCCGTCGGTGGTTCTCGCGAACAGAGCACTGACTGGCTGCTGGACGGAAACGACAACAACCAACTGGATGAAGGCGGAATCGCAATTTTCTCCGACATCGACGATATCCAGGAATTCAAGGTCCTGACCTATAACTATTCGGCGGAATATGGCGAGCGGGCGGGCCCCACGGTTCTGGTGACGACCAAGTCCGGATCAAATCAGTTTCACGGCTCTGTCTTTGAATTTTTCCGCAACACAAAGCTGGACGCGCGCAGTTACTTCGCTACCTCGGTTGAGAAATTCAATCTGAATCAATTCGGTGGCTCTTTCGGCGGCCCCATCAAGAAAGACAAAACGTTCTTCTTCGTGGACTACCAGGCCAAAATGCAACGTCGTGGCGTCCCATTCACGGGCTTCGTTCCAACTACGGGAATGACAACAGCAAATGGAAACGGCAACTATGATTTCAGTGGGGCCCCTACCGTACTGGGAGGAAAGACGCTCATCAATCCATTTCCCTATACTGATCCCGTAACCCAGACTTCGACAACTTATCCGTTCATATGTAGTAGCGCCACCGGTCTTCCTGTAACTCCGAATCCAGCTGGCAGCCCTTTTGGTGGTGGAAGCCAAGGCCCAGACACTCAGCCGGGTGTTGCGGACTGCCCGATTATTCCGGCCGCTGTCGTGAATTCAGTTGGCGCGAAGGTGATGCAGCTTTACCCTGCTCCAAACGCGCTGAATGCAGTCGGTTACAACTACATCAATGAGCCCGTGCGGAAACTGAATGAAGGCACGTGGGACATCCGCCTGGACCACAACATTTCGACCAAAGATTCCGTTTTTGCCCGGTTCAGCTACGATCAGGCGACCAACTTCGTGCCCGGTGGTTCGCCCACATGGACCGAACAAAACGCTTTCGGCAGCAACCAGTACATCGACAACCACGGGCGCAATGCAGCCATATCCGAAACACACGTGTTCTCCCCGACCACGATCAATCAGGTCACAGTCGGCTACAACCGCATCTTCAATCACATCCTTTCTTTCGGAACCGGCACTTGTGAAGCCGCGAATATCGGCATCCCGGGTGCGGACCTTGGCTCCAAGTGCGATTCGATCACGGGCTACCCGGCAAGCCTGAACCAGTCCAACAAGGACTGCATTAGTTGCGGGATGACGTCATTCCTGATGTCAAACTACTTCGCCATCGGTGATCGCGGATACGCTCCTTATCAGGGTGGAACCAACGTCTATTCAATCTCTGACACGCTCGATCTGATTCGCGGGAAGCACAACATCCGCGTTGGCGCCACCTTCCGCGCTAGTCAGATGAACGTGAGAAACAACGCGTTTCAGGACGGGTTTGTCGTGGAGAATGCGGCGCTGACGGGCGATGACGCTGCGGACTTGCTGCTAGGCAGTACGGGCGTCTTCGCCGCTCACGATCAGACGTTCTTAGGTGGCACCACAGGGCGCCGCTGGAAGTTGTTCCGTCCTTTCGTGCAGGACGACTGGAGGGTGACCAATAACCTGACAATCAACCTAGGTGTGGCGTGGGCTTTAGCAACGCCCACCACCGAGGTGCAAAACCGTCAGGCGAACTTCGATATCCAGACGCTCAAGTGGTACGTGCCAAAGGGCAGCCCCACGTTGAGCAGTTGCGCCATCTGCGTGCCGACCGATGGCAGCGCCGGCATTCAATTCGACAAAACAGCAATTGAGCCCCGTATTGGATTGTCCTGGAAAGCGATGGGCAGCGACAAGACTGTCATCCGCGCCGGCTACGGGATTCTCCACGATTCCTCTTGGAACCAGGGCGGGCAAGGCTTGTGGCAGAACCCTCCCTACTACGCTGAGGTGGATCCCTGCCCCAGCGACTTCTGTTTGGGATACAACAGTGCGTTCGGTTCGCTCTCAGGCGGATTCCTAGTCGACCCATCCACCCCCTCGAGCACTCCAGTGCCAGGCGGCGCTGTTCTGTCGGGGCCTGTTAATCCTGCCAATTACACCGGAACGATTCAGTCGATGAATCGCAATTTCCGGCAGGGTCTGGTTCAGCAGTTCAACTTGAACGTCGAGCATCAGTTGCCCGGTAATGTGGTCTTGACCGCTGGTTATGCCGGTACGCGCAGCACGCGCATATTGGTCGGCCAGGCCAACGAGAATCTAACCTCGCCCAGTGCATGCGGGGTCGTCCAAGGCTACACCGTCGGATGCGGTTTTCCCTCGTGGCCTTATGCTGCACCGTTCCAGGCGGTTGACAGTAACAACAGCGTTGGACGAGCTCGCTATGACTCTCTCGAGATCAAGGGCGAAACCAAGAGCACGCGTCACGGGCTTTATGCCTTGCTCGGCTACACCTGGTCTCGCACATTCGATTCCGGTATGCCCGACGGTTTAGGCACAAATCCTGGCGCGATCTATTACCCGCTTCCGGGCGCGGCAAAGCTCGATTGGGGCTTGTCGCAGCTGAATCTCAACGACAGCTTTACGGCCAGCATCCTGTATGACTTGCCATTTGGCAAAGGCAAGCATTTTGGCAGCACCTGGAATGGCGCCACGAATGCGATATTCGGGAACTGGCAACTAAATGTCATCCAAAAGGCCACGTCTGGATTCCCGCTATTCGTCGTGGATAGCGGCGATGGATCCGGAGTGTACTTCTCCTACAATGGCAGCACGTACCAGCGTCCCAACCAGGTCGGTGACCCAAACAAGGCGGGGCCAGTTGCGGGGAATCCCGGTTGCTCTGCCCCTTCTAAAATCCATACGATTCAGAACTGGTTCAATCCTTGCGCGTTTGCACAAGCGCCGACGTTTGTGATCAACCAAGGCACCCCACAACAGGCCACGGTCGGCGAACTGGGTACCGCGGCGCGTGCTCCGGTCTACGGGCCTCGCTTCGTCAACACAGATTTCTCGATCATCAAGAATTTTCCGCTGACGTTCCGCGAGGGCACCGATCTGCAGTTCCGGGCCGAGTTCTTCAACCTGTTCAACCATCCTGAGTTCTATATGGGAGGCGCGGGAGGCAGCGGCGAGCAGGATATCAATGCTTCGAGTACCTTCGGAGTCATCAACAACACGGTGAATAACGCGCGCTTGATTCAGTTCGCTCTTAAGCTCAGATTTTGAGCATAAAAAGGCGCGCTCACTTTCGGGCAGACGGGCATCGCCCGTTTGCCCTTAAATTTTTGTTGCAGGGGATGTCCGGAGAGAGAATGAAAATCTGCAGACGCCTTTTGGTCGTCGCCCTCGGTTTTGTTTGCGTGGTGTGCTCTTGCGCCGCCCAGAAGATTAAGATCATCGTCGATCAGGACGCGCGCGGTCCGGGTACCAGCGACCAGCAGGCGATCCTCGTCTTCCTTCAGTCCGAGAAGTTTGATGTTCTCGGCATCACCACCGTCAGCGGAGATCAGTGGGTGAAGGAAGAGACGCAGCATGTGCTGCGCCTGCTCGAGATTTCTAATCGCACCGATGTCCCTGTGTATCAGGGAGCAGTGTACCCGCTGCTAAACTCCAAGGAAGAAACCGAGCGCTGGGAAGCTCTCTACGGCAAGTTCGAATACAAAGGCTGCTGGACGGATTTTGAGCCGAACCGCTCGACCAAATTCCGCGAGCCCTATCACGAGCCCAACATCGTACCTCCCATGCCCGAGGGAGAGCCGCATCTTGAGGCGCATCCGGGAACGGCCGCCGAATTTATCGTGCAGATGGTCCACGAGTATCCGGGAGAAGTCGTGCTGTGGGCAGGCGGGCCTCTAACGAACTACGCGCTGGCGCTGAAACTCGATCCCTCAGTGGCGACGCTGGCCAAAGAGTTCGTGCTGATGGGCGGCGGTCTTTACGCAGACAAGGGTGCAATTGACACCGGAGCGATCGACGCGCGCCGCGAATTCAACTGGTGGTTCGATCCTGAGGCCGCCCGTATCGTGCTGCGTGCTCCCTGGAAGAAGATGACCATCACGCCGATCGATATCTCGGTAAAGACCCGCTACACGCTCGAAATGAAGGCCGCCATCGCCAAAGCCGGTACTCCGGTGACCGACTACCTCGACAAATATTCTCTGCCCGGCTACATGTGGGACGAGATCGCCGGTGCTGCGCTGATTGATCCCTCGATCATCACCGGACAAAAGAAACTGTACATGGACATCGACATTGATCACGGAGCGAGTTACGGCAAGACGCTCTTCTGGGATGCCTCGGCGCCGGTTCCGCCCTACGAGCGCCTCGCGAATGTGCAATTCGATATCGATGCCGAAAAATTTTACAAGATCTATCTCGACCTGATGACCCGCCCGCCCGGCAAGAAATGACAGCTGCGATGACACTGGTCGATGTGGAAAGCTTGTGCGGAGCGGAAAGCTCGTGCGGAGTGGAGAGCTTGTGCGAAGGAAAAATGTGGAAGAGCGGCCCTTTAGGGCCGCGTGAACGAGCATTGAGACTTGCGGGCTTTAGCCCCTGCCGTTGCCCGACATGTTCGTGAACCAAATTCGAAGCCCATGCCAAAACTCAAATCCTTCCTGCTTTTGTTACTTGTTCTGACGGCCTCTCTTTCCTTCGCGCAGCCGCGCCGCAAAGTCATCATCAACGAAGACTGTTCCGGCCCCGGCGGCAGCAACATGCAGACGCTGATGATCATGATCCAGTCTCCGCAGGTCGAAGTTCTGGGCATCACGGTCGTGAGCGGAGATGCCTGGCGCGACGAGGAAGTTGCACACACCCTACGCCTGCTGGAAATCATGGGCCGCACCGACATTCCCGTTGTTTCAGGCGCCGCCTTCCCCTTAGTTCGTACGCGCGAAGAATCGCAAATGTGGCAGCAGCGCTATGGCAAGGTTGCTTATGCCGGCGCGTGGGATGAGCGCTGGTGGCACGGGCCATCGGTCGTGCCTCCGCTTCCGGAAGGGCAGCCGACAACGAAGCCTGCGGATGAGAACGCCGCCCACTTTCTGATTCGCATGGTCCACAAGTATCCGCATGAGGTGACCATCTACGAAGGTGGGCCCATGACCAACCTCGCGCTCGCCATTTCTCTCGACCCGCAGTTTCCGGAACTGGCGCAGGAACTCGTCTTCATGGGCGGAAGCCTGAGCCCGCAAACCGACAATCCCGAATTCCTGAACAATCCGCGTCACGAATTCAATTTCTGGTTCGATCCGGAGGCGGCGGAGATTGTCCTGCGCGCATCGTGGAAGAAAGTTGTCTGCACTCCGACCGATATTTCGATCAAGACCCACATGACAGCCGCGCTCGTAAAGCAGATCGAAGCCAGCGGTACTCCTCTGGCCCGCTACATCGCCCGTTTCGCCATGCTCACCCCGAGCGCCGACATCATGTGGGATGAACTCGCCGCCGCCGCGTGGATCGATCCGACAATCATTACGAAAACCGAAACTCGCTACATGTCCGTGGATCTGGACCGCGGCGCCGGCTATGGAAACACGCTGACCGCGGGAACCACAGATGCTCGGAGGCCGGTCGCGCAGCCTGTTGAAATTCAGGTCGACCTCGATACCGAAAAGTTCTATCGCATGTTTGCCGTGCTGATGACGGCTCCGACGCCCGCTCACTGATTCGCTCGCTTGCGCTGGCACCGGAGTGGCGAACAGCATACAATAGAAAATTACGAGTTTTTCCCAATATGGCTCCCATTCCAGACGATCTCACCATAGTGAAAGATGACATGGTCGCCTTCATCGAAGGCCACGGCATGCGCCGCTTCCACGGCTACGTCGATTATGACGAAGTGCAGTGCGTAATGTGGGAAATGGGGGGCAATCCCGACGGCTGGAAGGATTTTGTGGAACTGGCCAAGGCCGCGGGCGC
>PMUM01000360.1 GCA_003166855.1 Acidobacteriaceae bacterium
GTCTGCTGCAGGATGCCATTCGCGTCTGTCATGATCGGGGCAATCACGTTTACCAACTGGGCCAGGCAGGCGAGTTTTACTCGATCAGCATTGCGCAGTAAGGAGTTAATGAGGCCTCCAACAACAAGCGCATCCTCCAGGTTGTACACCTCTTCCAGCAAGTGCGGCGCTTCCTGCCGGTGGCCATCCACTGCATCGCCGGTGGTGGTGCGATACCAAACGTTCCATTCATCAAACGACAGCCAAAGCTTCTTCGGAGATCGCTTGTGCCCTCGGACCAGATCGCATACCGCAATGGTCTCCGCGATCTGACGTTCCATCCTCAGATTCATGGCGAGATATTTCGAAGTATCGCCGCCCGTGTCCCGCTCATTGTTGCCGAAGTAACGGTGAAGCGAGAGGCCGTCCACATACTGGTAGCACTGTTCCAACACTTCGCGATCCCATTCGAGATACGTCGGCATAAGGGGACCGCTCGAACCGCAAGCAATCAGCTTGAGCGACGGATCCACGTATCGCATCTGTCTCGCGGCATCCGCGGCCTTCAGGCCATACTCGGTGGCTGACATGTGCCCGATCTGCCACGGACCGTCCATTTCGTTGCCCAGGCACCAGTGCTGCACCTTGTACGCATCAGGAATGCCATGCTGACGCCGGAGTTCGCTCCATTTGGTGCCCTTATCGACGTTGCAGTACTCGACCAGCGCTGCCGCTTCTTCCGCCGTCCCCGTCCCCAGATTCAGCCCCATCAGCGGCTCCGTGCCCGCCGCTTTACACCACGCCATGAACTCGTCGGTCCCGAACTGGTTTGATTCGAGGGTGTCCCATGCCTTATCCAGCGTGCGCGGGCGGTCTTTTTTCGGCCCAACTCCATCCAGCCAGTTGTATCCAGAGACAAAGTTCCCCCCGGGATAGCGAATGATCGGAACCCCCAATTGACGGATCTCGTTGAGCACGTCCTTCCGAAACCCGTTGGCATCGGAGAGCTTGGACCCGGGATCGTAGATTCCCTCATAGATGGCTCGCCCCAAGTGCTCCAGGAAAGAACCGAACAGCTTGCGGTCCAGTGGCGCAATGGTTCGTCTGGAATCAAAGTAGACCCGGGCGGGTCCGTCGGGCGAGGGAGCGGCTTGAGGGGATGCGCCAGCCGCAAACAGATTCCGCGAAAATAGAGCGGTTGCGGAGCACGCCATGCTTGCGTTGGAAGCCTGTTTCAGGAAACGGCGCCTGGAAGCGGAAAATCGATTCATGGGATCACTTAATGATGAGTCGCTGCCTCGCTTGTGGATCACGACTCCCAGTCCTAATTAATGTACGAACGGAGAGCCTTGCCATACTACTTCAACGCAGTGAACCGTGTATTACCCAAACAAAACTAGCGAGCTGAACTCTGATCTCGGCTCGCCAGCAAGACGTATCGGTGGCCCCTCAAAACGATATCCTCAATCCCAGCTGAATCTTTCTCGCATCATCAAACTCTGAGGATCACGGAACCGAGGTTGCTGAGAAGACCCGCGGCAATGTGGCCCAGCTAGTCTAGATAGTGGGCCGGAATCCGACCGTGTGCTTCGACGCGCGCACTCTCATTGCATCAGGTCCACCCAGGTCTCGGAAGCCAAGAGCGCCACACTGTATGCGCCGCGCGCCTTCACCGATATTGCGGACGGATGAAACTCACCCACTCCGGCAAGATGGGCCGGCTGATCAATTCGGAGCCGGGCTTGTGTCGTGAACTGATTCATCGGCGCCAGGGCGATCCGCAATGAGCCTGTTTTTCCATTCCAAATGAGACGCTCGAATTGTCCGGAGTCCAAAGTGAGCCAGAGCCCAACCGGGGCGAGATAGACGCGAGTCCGCGAAGCATCTTTGGGTTCAACGGTTACCTCATCGCCGGAAACAGAAAGATTCCCCCCGAAACAGATCCATCCGAAATCCGGGTGGCTCACCACGTATGTCGCGGCGCTCCAGGCATGTCCGAAGAAGTTCGTCCCATTGTCCCCGGATAGAGGATCGAAGCGAAGCATGTCGGGAAATGAATGAAACGCGGGCGAGTCGAAGCCTTGCTGGTCAATGTTCGTCAGGACCCCCATTACGCCGCCATAGCCCGCGCGCAACAGGTGAATATCATCGGGATGCGCACGGTATTCCGCAAGCATTGGAATTGCGTTGATTCCGGAGCCATAGTGATGAAGCTGGCGCTCGATGCGGCTGTACTTCGCGGCATATAGGAAATCCCAGTAACGCCGGGCGCTGCCGTTGTATCCCCAATGCGGAACAGTCGGCATATATCCGACGATCGCATTGATCGTAACTTCTGCCTTGTCGGTATATCCGAAATAATTGCTCCAGGCGTAGACCTCTTCCTGCCCCGTGGAATCCCAAGGCATCTCGCTTCCGAAGGGATAGGCTTCGGTCTTCCAGTGATCGGCTCTAGCCTTCATAGCGGCCTCAAGTTGACTCGCCTCAGCTGCTCTTCCTTCCGCTTTGAGATCGTTCAGAATCGCGACGAAGATATCGCCTTCCATTTGCCCGAACTGCGCCAGCCCTTCTCCAAAGCGCACCATCGCCATGGATGTTTCATAGGCCTGGTCCAAATACCAATCCCATGGGTGATTCTTCACAAGCCCGGAGTGATTTCGGGCCAGCCGATAAAGAACCCAATACGCAGCCGCAACGTGCGGATAATTGAAAGACCGGTCAACGGCTTCCGAAGCCTGCTTATTCCAACTGGTCCAGCTCTTCCAATCGAGATCGGAACGGTAATAGTTAGGCGGGAGTTCGTTCGGTTGGTAGTAGAAGAGACTCTTTCGGACTCCGTACTTCTTCGGTCCCTCTTTGAACTGGATGCCACCCCAGAGCACACCGTCCACAAACTGTTCAAACTTGGCAACCTCCTCCGGATCGGGCTGCACATACTCCTTCATGGCGGTGGCGAGCCAGGATCCGGCGCCACCTTCATCGCTCAGGCCCGCGATCCATACCCGACTGTCTTGCGTGACGACGTGGTTGGCTTCCTTGTCATAGGTCAGCACCGAGGGATTGCGGTGAAACGGGTCCTTGGGATCGTCGAACCATTGCTCATGCGTGAGGAATCGTCCCATATCGGCGACCGCCTCGCTCTGTGGCTTCATGACGAAGTAGTGAATCGATTGGGTCAGACCGTCTTCGTAGGTTATGGTCACCCGCGATCGTCCCCACTGCTTCCCGGTCACTGAGTACTCGGTAAACTCGCGGTTGCTCGCTTCACTTTTTTTCTGGATATCGATCGAGCCGGACGGTTCTACATCGATGGACTTTACTGGCTGGCTGTACCGCAGAAACAACTGCGCATAAATATCCGTGGGAAGAACGTAACNNCGACAGCAACGGGCCGATGATTCTCGGCGAGAGTCTTCTCAATACTTTGAATCGAAGGGGCGACCACAAACTGAAATCCCACCGTCCAGGTCCCATTAGGCTTTAGGATCTTCGACGTGGGCGGATTCCACTGCTCAGCCTTCTTCCATTCGTTGTCAGCGAACCCGCGGCTCACAACCATCCAATCGTAGAAGCCCTCGAACGTCATGCCACGCCGGGTCATGTCGGTGTAGATCTCCGGCTTCGGCTCCTGACCATGTCTCCAATGCGGATTCATGATCGGCTTGTACGCCTCGAACGGCGTCTTGCCGTCAGGAATCACAAGCAAAGCCGGTCCGCGACCATTCAATCGGGTTACCTGGAGGTAGCCTGCCTCCTGGCCAATGTAGGGATCGGCGAACGAGCAGATGACATGCGCTTGCTCCAGCGTGCGCTCATTCATGTCGTTGTTGAAGACCATGGGAACACCCAGGCCGCCGATCTCAACGGGAGCACTCGTCGGATTTGTGAGCATAAAGCGAAGGGTCAGCTTTCCGTTCACGATGCTCCATGTACGTATCACTTGCAAAGGAATCGGATCGGAAAATGCGCCGCTCAGGTCGGCTGCAGCCAGAACGCCATCTTGAGGTATTGGTTTCACGGCCGAACGATGAAGTGCCGTCGAGTAGTCTTTCCACTCGCCTTCTCCGGTTCGTAAACGAATGTCGATGTCGCCCAGATGGTAGTAACCGTCGTGGGACCGTTCCGTGAGGCGATCGCCCGGCGTGAAGTCGAACTGCAAGTCCTGCTTCGGATGAAGGGCAGTTACGGTCTGCGATGAGCGCACAAGCGCTAACTGGAACTCTGGGGTTTCGAGGTCTTGCAGCCCATCGGTCAGCATCGGCCCGGGTTGCGGAGGAGCTTTTTTCGTTTCCTGTGCGAGCAGGGGAACGCCCGCGCACAGTACCAATGCTGCGAACCAGCAAATCAACAGGTAAGAGCTAGCAATGGAACTCCTTTGGCCGATCATTGTGTCTTTTCCTTTATGTGGAGTCTCAGAATGTTGAGCGAATGTGGAGCCAAGGAAACAGTCGATGGGTTTCCGGTCGGGATACTGCGGGAGACCGGTGCAATTTTGGTCGGTTCGTCGAACGAGTTCTCGTCTGTGACGTTCTCGGAGGTCAGAACCGTGAGTCCGCCTTCTGCTGCGACGTGGGTCGCGCCATCGAGTCGCACACTCGTCTCAACAGTTTCGGGGGTCGTATTGAGGATCTTGAGAATAACATCGCCGGATTCGGCCTGTGCTCCAGCAATGGCGAGAACCGTCTCAGGACGCGGCAGCGTGACCTCTGAGATCAGCGCGCCATCAAGAAAACACCGGATGCTGCGGTCTTGCACTTCCAACATGACGTCATACCAGCGCCCCGCCTCAATCCTGGCAACCACGGGAATGCCCACAATTGAGTCATCAGTTTCGACCGCGTGTTGATAGTTGCCCCAGCCCCCGAGGTTCCATTGCACGCGACGCCCTTCAGCACTTCCGATCGTGATCGCAAAACCTTCTTTTCCACTCAGTTTTCGCGCCTTGACGTGCACAACGGTGCGTGCATTGGTAGGGGTTGCAAGAGCCGGATCATCGAGGTAAGTCCAGGTGACTGCTTCTTCCCCCTGACGGTATATCCCTTGATCTGCCGTCCAATGTCCCGCAGGAGACTTCCAGTTTGAAACATCGTTAAATGCAGCGCGATAAATCACCTTGCCCTCGCGCTCCACATACGCGTCTTTGAATTCTGCCGCGGTATTGTATGTTCCGAATCCAAGTTGAAATCGAATCGGGCTCGGGGCGGGCTTGAAGTCGACCTCGGTGTTTAGGTTGTAGGTCGGGATGTTTTCGGCGAAGAGTTTGTTTACGTAGTAGGTGGCACGTCCGAAGGCTCTGCTGCTGTCGAAGTGAATCATGTTTACTTCCCAATCGGGATGGTTCACGTTTTCGAGCAGAGGAGCATAACTGCCCATCTTTACCAGATCGGAGTTCTTCTCCATGCTCATCATGTAGGCGGCATCGTTGAGCGCTGCGAGCAAGTTCCCGCTTCCGACACCACCGTTAGTTGCGAACTCGCCAATGTAGAGATCCCAGTCTTTGCGCGGATACGAGGCGAAACTGTCGAAGTGTTCGACGGGCCAATACAGAGGTGAGTAGGCATGTTCGTCGACCAGATCAACGCGTCCGGCAGCACGAATGGCAGGCTCGTCAATCCCGGAGATCCACGAACTCAACACAACTTTGATCTGGGGATACTTCGCTTTGATCGCTTTCTCGAACAAGGCAACGCGCTCGCCGTAACGGGACCCCTGATCTTCATTGCCGACTTCGATGCACTTGAGCGGGAACGGCGCAGGATGTCCGTTGGCCGCCCGCCTGGCGCCCCACTTCGAGTCAACTGGCCCGATCGCATACTCGATCGCATCCAGCGTGTCATCGACTAGCGGCTCTAATTGATCGTCAGGGATGAACGTGCCGCTGCGAAAGGCGCAGGATATTCCCGCATTCACGACGTACAGAGCGTCCGCTCCAATGTCGTCGGCAAACTGCAGAAACTCGTGATAGCCGAGTCCATCGGTGCTCCAGTATCCCCACGGACTGTATGTGCCGGGACGACCCTCGAGCACCCCGATACTGCGCTTCCACTGAGGGCGATCTTCGATCGTGATGCCTTCCACAAAGCATCCACCGGGAAACCTTATGAATCCGGGCTTGAGATCGGCGATCATCTGCGCCAAATCCGGTCGGAGGCCATTCGGGCGGTTGCGAAAAGTCTTCTCTGGAAATAGGGAAATGAAATCGAGCCAGACTTGCCCCTTCCAGAGAAAAGACAGTACAAGCTGGGCTTTCGGATCGGTCGCGGTGGCATGCAGGGTGGTTTCGTATTTCTGCCATCCGATCCCATCGGTTTTCACCTGGGAGCGCGCCAGTTCCTTACCGTCCAGAGTCTCGAGAGTGGCAACGATTGGCAGGCTTGTTCCACTCCCGCGAACGAACAAAGACAGCCTGTAGTTCTCTCCCCTTTGAATCGCCATGCCCCAGTAACCGCTGTTGATCACCGCAACCCGGCCCGTGGACGTGACGGCGCGAACCGTAACTTGCAGCGAGTGCGGAGTGGCAGCAGTGAGCGGATGATCCTCAACCAACTGAAAGTCAGCGTCACCGCCGCCTGACGCTTCCATCGTCCACCCTGGCCATTTGCTGTCGACGTTCCACGGCATCTGCCAGTCGCTAGCTTCGAGCCGCTTCCAGAAGTGCGGAGTCCGCGGTGGCACAACGAAGGAGCCCTTCAGCCGGCAGGCGGGAGGAAGATTGGCATCTTCGAATCCGCGATTCTTCACGAGTTCCGCGTATAAGCCGCCATCTCCAGCATGATTGATTTCTTCGAAGAAGATCCCATAGAGTCCGCGCGGAACGGCGGCCCCTTGTTTACTTACGTCGACGGTAATTTTCGCGGACTCTACAGCGAGTGCGCAGGAGCTCAGAAAGGCGAATACGATCACAAGCCGGCGGAATCGACTTTTTCTCAAGAAGCTGCTCCTGCACACCAACTCTCGGTCCGGAACAATCACACCGTGATCTCTTGCAGCCGAGTCAGCGCGCTTCGCCATCCCGAACCGTCCGTACACCAAAAACGCCTCGAATTTCATTCCCATCCGTCGCTTGGAAGCGCACAGTTACTTTGCTCTTCCCTCCAATCAGCTCCTTAGGGATTGTGTAATTGGCATCCACAAAATGGGCGTCCTGCTCTGGGCTGCGAGGCAGCGCGACATAATCACCAATCTTCTTCCCGTCGATCAGGATGTCGAATGTGCTTTTTCGGTGCCCCTCGCCGCCGTACGTTAACCAGAGCGCAACCGGGTGTGTGTTCTCGACCGGCACATCGAACGAGAACCATCCCTTGCCTGAGCGCCCGTGGCGGCCTCGCCAGAGAAGTGGAGCAGTGTTCTCTCCCTGCTCATTGAAGTCTCGCTCCGACTGCATCTCGCCCGGCTGGGCAAAAGCTATCGTGGCTGCCTGAAGCTTCTGCTGCTTTTCCTGCTCTGCTTTATATTCGGCGGAACGTTTGTTCCACTCTTCTGGGGTGAAAACGTCCCAATAGACTGCATATTTTCGCCGAGGAAGCTCGTAGAATGGAGCAAATTCGATATCCTGAGCGAGTCCAACGCCGGTTGTCTTGAACCAGCCTGGCTTGCCGGACTCCGGCTTAAGCCACTGCTGCAGCGGTTCGTTAGTGACGACAATCGGAGGAGCCGAGGGCACAGGAGGATTCTCTTCATCATTTTCATTCCTCCGCACTTCCGGTCCGAGATCGCCCGCCAGTACCAGCGGTCCCCACATGATCGCCATGCGGCTAGGATTATCTGGCAGCGGTTCCTTGCGCAGCACTTTCGGAAGATTCAAGTCAACGGTGTCGTCTTGCTGCCATACGCGGGTGATTTTGACGTAGGAATCAGTCGGCGGAAGGTCCTTGAGAGATTGGCCGTTTACCTTAACGCTAAAACCGTCGCCGGCCCAATATGGCCTGCGCAGAGCTAGCGTGAACTTTTTCGGAGTTCTGGTTCGGATTTTCACCGAAGCAGACTCACCGAGTGGGAAATCAGTCGTCGTCTCTACCTCGACTCCAGCCGAATCCCATTTCGCAATTGAAGGAGCGTAGAGGCCGATCCAGAATTCGTCGGAACCTTTGTAGTAATAAATTCCCGCCCCGTGTAGTGCATGGCTCTCCATGCTCGTGCCGACGCAGCACGTGAAATCCTCGAACATGCGCTGGTATTCATGTTGAACTCCGCGGCCGACCGGAAGCATGTAGCTGACGGTTCCATCCCTCGGATCCTGCGAGGCGAGAATGTGATTGAACAGTGCCCGTTCTTGGAAATCCGCATAGCGGATGTCGGGGGCGACGGAGAAGAGAGTGCGAGTCATCTTTAGCATGTTGTAGACGTTGCAAGTCTCCGCCGTGCGGCCGTCCACCATGTCATCTAGTTTGTCCGGTTCGCCGAAGTACTCGTTCTTCCCATGCCCACCGGTAGCAAAGCTGTAATGGTTGACCACTCGGTCCCAGAAGAACTTTGCCGTCTCGGCATCCGCCTCATTGCCTGTGTATACGTAGCGCATCAAAGCCCCGTAGACTTTGGGAACCTGTGTGTTGCCGTGAGTATGCGCGAGGACATCGTGATCCTCTGCGAGAGAATCCAACGTGCTTTTCTGATGGAATTTGTCGGCCAGAACGAGCCAGCGCTCGTCCGCCGTGTCAGCATATAGTTCGGCCAGGACTTCATTCATTCCGCCGAACTCAGTTGCCAGCATTCGCTGCAACTGATCATCGTTCAGCTTTGACAAAGTCTTCTCGACCCAGCCCGCAAACTTGATCTCCAACTGCAGAGCAGTGGCATTATCGGTGTACCTGTATGCGTCTCTGAGACCGGCGAATAGTTTGTGCTCGACGTACCACGGGGACCAGAGACCGTTGAGATCGAAGCCTCCCGACCTGATGACGCCGTTGCTCAAATCGACGAAGCGTTGCTTTCCATCGACGCCCTGACCGTCCTGCAGCGCACCGATGTATCCATCGCCCTGAGCATCTTGAATCTCTTTCAATTGCTCGACAATGTAGGTCGCCCGCTCCTTGAATCGGACATCGCCGGTGGCCGCCCACATCAGACTGACCGCCGAGAGGTAGTGCCCTGCGATGTGTCCGGTCAGGTTTCGTCCGGGGCCATCCCATCCACCGTAACCCTCCGCTTTGGGCTTGAGTCCGGCGCGCAGACGCAGGAACGCAAGCATGCGATCTGGCTGGAGTTCCAGCAGATATTTCGCGTCCGCTTCCTGGGCCGCTTTGAGCGGCCCTCCCGTCAGCCTCACGTGGCTCAGCGGCAGAGGGTTCAGCTTGATAGTCTTGCTGCTCTGCAGTCGAGCGGGGTTTTCATCCTGAGCAGATGCGCACACCTGGACTAAGAGGATCAACAAGAAAGCCAAAAGGACGTTTCTCTTCGCGTGAGTCGCGGTGAAGAGATGTTCAGCATTCCGCATTGCAGCACCTCGCAGATGAACGTGCACAACTGAGCGCACTCACTTAACCACGGCAAACGTTTACTTTCTAGCAGCTGTTACGGCATTACACGCTACTTTCAAGCCGAGTTCCGTTCGCTATTTGCACATGCTGCCGTCGATCATTCGCCAAATCCCTCGAGGATTGGCCTCTTTGAGTTCGTCGGGCAGTGCGCTGTCGGGAAATTCCTGATAACAAACCAGGCGTGTGAAACGGAAAATCGCCTGACTTCCTACTGAGGTTGAGCGTCCGTCCGATGTCGAAGGGTACGGTCCTCCGTGGACCATCGCATGCGTAACTTCCACGCCCGTTGGGAAGCCATTGAGAACCAACCGTCCGACCTTCGTCTCAAGAATCGCGATCAGATCCGCAAAGTCTCGTAGGTCCTGCTCCGTGCCGTGGACGGTCGCCGTCAAGTGGCCTTCAAGAGAACGGGCAATCTCCAGAATCTGATCGCGGCTCGAGTGCCGCACGAGCAACGTCGTAGGCCCGAATATCTCGGCATCGAGATTGGAGCCGAGAAACGAGTTCGCGTCCGTCTCAAACAAGGCTGCATGCGCACAGAAGCCTGCTGCGCCGGAGGATTGTTTTTCCGCCAGTACTCGCACTGCCGAGTCGGCCTTCCTATTTGCGACTGCGGAATCGTACGAGGAATGAATGGCCTCGGTCAGAAGATGAAAATGCGCCGAACCAGCCACCAACTCTCCCAGTTTGCTGGCGAATTTGTCGGCGGCGTCCGAGTCTTTCTCGAGAAAGACGATTCCCGGCTTGGTACAAAATTGTCCAGCTCCCAACGTGAAGGATGCATGCAAACCGGACGCAATACTTTCGGCGCGCTCGCGCAATGCTCCGGGCAGAATGAAAACCGGATTCGTGCTGCTCATCTCCGCATAGAACGGTATTGGTTCCGGGCGAGCGGCAGCTATATCCATCAAGATTCGTCCCGCGGCGCGCGATCCGGTGAAACCACCCGCGCGGACGAGAGGGTGCTTCATCAGGGCAGTCCCGATCTGCGTCCCGTGACCGAACAGTAACGAAAAGACGCCCTCAGGCAGTCCACATTCACGAACACTCTCCTGCAGAGCACGACCGACCAGTTCGCTCGTCCCGGGATGCGCGGCATGCGCCTTTACGATCACGGTGTTCCCGCCGGCTAATGCCGATGCCGTATCGCCACCAGCAACGGAGAATGCCAATGGGAAATTACTTGCCCCGAACACGACGACGGGACCAAGGGGCCGCATCAGCGAACGAATATCTGGCTTGGGGAGGGGCTTGCGTTCAGGTTCGGCGTGGTCGATCCTCGCGTTGACCCACGACCCTTCCTCCGCGACCTGCGCAAACAGACGAAGCTGGTTGCAAGTGCGAGCAGTCTCACCCTGAAGCCGCGAAACGGGCAATGCTGTTTCTTGCGCTGCCCTTTCTACGATGTCGTCAGTAGCGGCTTCGACCTTCTCCGCAATCTTTCGCAGGAATGCACCGCGATCACGGCCTGTTGTACGGCTATAGATTCTGAATGCGTCTGCCGCGAGTTTGACCGCGCGGTCGACTTCCTCCGCCGTTGCCGGAATAAAAGCTGGCTGCAATTGCTGACCCGTGGCCGGATCTCGCGCATACAAAGGATCCCCAGAACCTGTGCCCTCGCGAAAACCAATCAGCGAGCGCCCCGAGAGTTTTGTCGTCGCACTTAACATAAATTCACTTCCCGTTCCGTAACACATACGAACTCATCGATTCCGGCCGGCTTCGTAGTGCATCATGAATCGTTTTCCTTGCTTGCTCCAGTTCTCTGCCCACCAACTCAAGGCGTGGAGGCCTTACGCGAGTATCTCCCATATCGACTTCGGCTTGCACCAACTTGATGAGTTGAACGAACTTCGGGACCGTATCCATCCTCAACAACGGCAGGAACCAACGGTACAATTCGAAAGCCTTTTTGGATTCTCCCTGGATTGCGTAGTTGAACAGGTCCACGGACTCTCGCGGCAGCGCATTTGCCAGACCGGCAACCCATCCCGTCGCTCCCACACCGACCGCTTCGAGTACAGCATCATCCACACCCACTGAGATTTCGATGCGCTCATCCACGAGCGCTCGAATTGCAGACACACGCCTTGCGTCCGTGCTCGATTCCTTGACCGCCTTGAAGTTCTCGAACTCGGCTGCGAGTTCCTGTATTTGCTCGGGGAGGAAATCGGTTCCATAAGCGACCGGATTGTTGTAGAGCATGCAGGAGAGTGGAGTGGCCCGAAACACAGCCGCGACATGCGCTTTCATCTCGCGCCAATCACCGAGATACACATAGGGGGGTAGCACCATGAGCCCAGAACAACCCAGGTCGGTCGCAGCTTTCGCGAGCGATACCGACTCAGCGGTGCTGAGAGATGAGATTGACGCGACAAGACTTCCGTATCCGTCAACAGCTTTTCTCAGAGTACGGAGAATTTCTGTCTTCTCATCGAACGAGAGAGTCGCACCTTCACCCAGAGAGCCTAAGGCAACCACACCTGTGCATCCGCTTTCCAGCAGCCATCTGCAGTGTTCCGCCAGGAATCCGTGATCGACCTTCAGATTCTCATTGAAACGGGTTGTGATTGCAGGGGTAACACCTTTCCAGTTCATTGAAGCTCTCCTGTCAGTGCTGGGATCGACTGCTGTGCTGGTGAGACAGCCAGACTTCCCACGCGTGCCGAAAAGATCGGTGGCCGAACCGAATCGGGGGTTCACTTAAAAGGAACCGTGATGCAATGCGCAAACGTCGGTCGGAAAAGGCGTCGGCGCAAGCTGCTCCCACAATCCCGGCGCCTATGATGACAACGTCGTATGCTTGCTTGCTCATGCTTCCCGTCAAGCGCGAATCCCCACGCAGAGAGGATCTTTTGGATTCAGAACGAGCTCCGCCTCCGCATTCACAAATGCCGAACCTCGGATACTGGGATAAACCTTCCCTTCCTTCACTCTCACTGTGCCTTCAAACACGCTGCCGACAATACTTTCCTGCCTCCAGATTTGGCCTTCCTGGATCTTTCCGTCGGCATAGAGACACGCCAGCTTTGCGCTTGTACCGGTCCCGCACGGAGACCGGTCATACGCCTTGCCAGGACAAAGCACGAAATTCTGACTGTCTACTCCGGGAATCTGCGAAGCGGCGAATAATTCCACGTGATCGATTTCTTTCCCTTGGTCGCCGGTGATTCCGTTTTCTCGCAGCGCGATCCGTGTAGCCCAAGTGAATGCTGTCAACTCCTCGACGTTCTTCAATGTCAGCTGCATTTCATGATTACGAACGAGGAAGAACCAGTTTCCTCCCCACGCTACATCACCATACACATCACCATAGCCCGGCACCGTCACTTTCACATTCGCAGCGCTGCGGTAACTGGCAATGTTGTTCACTGTGACTTCGCCATTCTCATGCAACACCGCCGAGACCGCGCCAACAGGTGTTTCGATCCTGTGCTCGCCGGGCGTAATGCGGTTCATATACGCCAATGTTGCCACCAGGCCGATGGTCCCGTGCCCGCACATTCCCAGATAACCGACGTTATTAAAGAAGATGACGCCGGCAGCGCAATTGGCGTCGACCGGTGCACAAAGCAATGCGCCAACCATGACGTCTGACCCTCTTGGCTCATTTACGACGGCAGAGCGGAAATCGTCATGCTGCTGGCGAAATCGCTCCAGTCTGGAGGCAAGCGCGTCCTTCCCAAGATCAGGACCACCACTCACGACGACGCGAGTTGGTTCACCCCCAGTATGAGAGTCGATCACCTTAACGCGTTGCGTTTGGCCGTCTGCCATTTGGCTCATCATATGTCCCCGGCGAGAACCTGCTCGAGGGTTCTAGCTATTTCAGCTTCGAGAATATCTTATGGATACAATATGCAATCGTCAAACTTCCCTCTCCTTCAGATTGCTCGACAAGCCGTACTGCAACCGTAAGAAAATACAAGGCTTCACTCGGCTCCTCTACAGATAACGCCTTCCGAATAAAATGTGCGATATACTTTCAAACGAGAAAACGAACCTGCATTTCCCATCGAAAATGGACTTAGAGAGCGCACCGTATTCAGGCATCCCGCGCCAGTCACTACCCTCCGCCGTGGCGGACAAACTGCGCGAGCAGATCATCCGGGGCGAAATCCCTGAGGGGGCCCAGCTTCGGCAGGACGCTATCGCCACCCAATACCAAGTCAGTCGAATTCCCGTCCGCGAAGCGCTCCGCCAGTTGGACGCGGAAGGTCTGATCGCTATCGTTCCGAACCGCGGCGCCATCGTTCCTGCCCTCTCTCCCAGTGACATTGGAGAACTGTTTTCGATCCGCGCGCTGCTCGAGCCAGAAGTCCTGAAGTTGTCGATACCTCATCTCACCGAAGAAGACTTCTCGCAAGCAGACGCGGTGTTGCGTAAGTACGTTAGCGAACTCCGCCGCCAGGAACACGTCTCCGCTTGGGGCCGCCTGAACTGGCAATTTCATTCCATCCTCTACTCTCGAGCCAACCAGCCGCGCTTCACGGCCATCATCCGAAACGTTAACAACAGCGGAGAGCGCTATACCCGCCTGCAGTTGTATCTGACACACGGCGTGCAGCGCGCGAATGAAGAGCATCACCGTATCCTCGAACTGTGTCGCCAGCGCGACATTGCCGCAGCCTGTGAGCTCCTTCGAGAGCACATCCGGCACGCCGGCGACTCGCTCAAGGATGTCCTCCAACAAAAACGAACTGAGGCTCAGGTTGCATCGGAGAGTCCGGGTCGGCCTTCGAAGTCATAAGCATCTGCAAATCCTTTCGTTCTACCCTCGTCCTTACTGAATCTTGAGCAGAATCACCCCGTGCCGCGGGACATCGCCCGTGTAGCTCCCAGTGAACGATCCCAAGTCCTTGTGCTGCCAAAGATCTCGCAAATGGACACTCGACCGCGCACCGACATCTTTAAGGTTGACCGTAATTGGATTTGTGGACTCGCTGCGATTAAAGAGACCGACGGCAACACTACCATCGGCAAGAGGCTTCGCCCACACTTCCAGCGGGCCCTCTTGGGCGATGCGGCGCCCCTGCACACCCTTGGCGTCCTGATCAACGGCAATCACCTCTTTATTCGTCAGGATGTCCAGTGTCTCCTGGTTCATCTTTGAGAGGTCATTGCCTGCCAACAAGGGTGCGGCCAGCAGTACCCACAAGCTCATGTGCGTTATGTACTCGTCGTGGTTCATGCCGCCGTTGCCCACCTCGAGCATGTCTGGATCATTCCAATGCCCGGCCCCGGCAAATGGCTCCAGACCGTCCTGATCGAAACCAATGACAGACATCCGGTCGTAGTGATCCGTGATGTCTTCCGTTGTGCGCCACAAATTGCCGCCTACTGAAGCTCCCCAGCGCCAAACGCGCTCGTAACCGTACTGACACAGGCTGAATACCATGGGTCGTCCGGTGCGCACCAGGGCGTCGTGCATCTTCTTGTAAGCTGCTGTCATATCGCTGCGGCGGTAGACTTTCTCGGCGCTGCACCAGTCATACTTCAGATAGTCGAATCCCCACTTTGCGTACTCCTGCGCGTCTTGCTCCTCGTGTCCATAGCTGCCTTCATACTTCGCGCACGTCTTAGGACCGGGGGATGAGTAGATACCCGCTTTCAGACCTTTGCTGTGAATGTAATCCACCAGGCTCTTCATGTCTGGGAACTTCGCGTTGGGCCGAATTCTTCCTTGCTCGTCGCGATCTTCCTGCCAGCAATCGTCGATGTTCACGTAAACGTATCCCGCAGCCATCATTCCATTGCTCGCGATGGCATCTGCCGCAGCACGAACATCCTCAGCTGTAACTTTGCAGGCGAAGCGATTCCAACTGTTCCACCCCATCGGAGGAGTCGCAGCCAGCGTGGAATCGGCAGCCATTGCGCAGCCAACGATTGTCGTAATAAAGGCGATCAGGATTTGAGTTCTCATACTCGACGGCCTCGTTCTTTTTAGGGCGGATCGAATGCGCATCAGCCAATCCGTCCAACAATCTCGAATCGTTTGTTATTGGCGGTTGGAATCACCACGGTGTCTCCGTGAATTCCTCCAAGAGACGCAGGCTTGCCGTTCACGGTGACGTGCTGAAGAACCATGCGCGTTGGAAGGCGAAGCTTAAAATGTAGTTCTTTGGGAAAGTTGGCTCCCGTCAGTTCTACTTGCCCGACAACGACCTTGTCCTCGGGCCTCGAGATCAGACCGAAAGTAACTCGGCCCCAACGCGTGGGAGCCTCCTGAATTTGGATCTGCTTCCCAGAGGCTACCCAATCTCGTGGAACACCCTTCGCCAAGTACAGAATCTCTTCGTCTGAATCTTCCAATACCAACATCCAGCGAACCAGCAATGGGATCGTCTGCTGAGCGGGGACACAATAGGTTCCGGCTTCGCCTGTGATGCCCGTAACTTCGCCCGCCGTCCAACTTCCGCGCGTATGAGCGTGATAGCGATGCGCAAAAAGAAACAGCAGAAACTCCTCGATCCGGTCCAACCGCAAAAGCATTTGGGCGTATCCGTAAGAAATGAATCCTAGAATCTCTCGCCCCTGCGGCCCAAAACGCCACACGTTAGACACTACTCCAAGTGTCGTTGCGCCGTGAGCCCGCATGCAGTCGATCACCAGGTTCGCCAAATTCGAAGGCAGGATATCGGCTTGCAGCAGTTCGGAATATGGCCGGTGAGGCCATTGCTGCGGACTGGGCTTCTCTGTCTCCAGCGACTCGCGGAAGGTGAGGGTTGTTCCCGGGAAGAGTCCGATATAAGGCGGTGTCTTATCTTTCTGCACATTCCGTTCGATGCTCTTGACGGTCCTATCCCTCAGCGCATTGCTCCGCTTGAGCCAATCCTCAGCCAGAGGTTGCATGCCAGGCGTCGAAGTGACTCGAGCTAACTGCGTCCACACTTTCGCCAGACCCTTGAACCCGCGCGCAGCAAACGCGCTGTTTGCGTAATATGGCTGCCAATATAAAGACGGGGTTTCGACCAAGCACGAATCCGATTCGCTCCACCCGCGAATCAGACCGTATCCCGGATTATCCTCCGGCAGCCGAAGACTCTCGTCCTCCATATCGGCCAGCACTTTCGCGGTCGCTTCGATCTTTGCCCTGTGCTTCAGCAGCAGCGCACTGTCGGCCGTGTAGTTGAAGTACCTCGCCAGAAGGGAAAGTGTCATGCCGAACTGCGCGGTCTCCGGACCGCGCATATCGATCGCGCCCTTCTCGTCCACGTATTCGGAAAAGTAGTTGTCGATGAAGAGCCGTGCAGTATCCAGCCGCCCCCACTCCATGTTGGCGTAGATGGCGCTGGTGAATATGTCCTGGAAGCCGTCATATTCGGATCCGGCATAATCGCGATCCACGGCTCCGTACTTCGGATAAATCCCGCCCGGCCTCGTCATCAGTTCTTTGACGAACGCATGTTTTGAAAGATCAACCCAGTCGTTCTGCGGCAAAGAAGCAGGAGCAAAATCGCCAAGGAGTCGTTGCCAATATTCGGCAAACGCCAGCAGGGCGCGATAGAACTCCTCCGGCTTGGGATCCTGGCGGGCCGGCGGGTATGCGGGATAACTGTTGCCGTAAACCACTTCGACGATCCGGCCATTCTCAATGCGGGCGGCGCGATGCCAAGTGTGCACGATGTACTTATTCTTGTTCGGGCGGACGTCGCCGAAGAGTATGACCTCCCATGGACCTTCGCCCTCAGTGCTGACTATTTTACGAACGGCGGGCATCCAGCCCCCGACGAGGCCATCGTGGATTTGTCCTTGCCGCATTGCCTTCTGGAGTCGAGCGGAGTACTGGCCGGGATGATAAGTTCGTGTGCCTCCGCCGCGGTAGACAGGAGTGACGTCGTAGGCCTCTTTGGTTCCTACAAATGTCGTCCACATTCGGGGATTCTTCTCGGCCGATGCCATCGGAGGCGCCGCCGTTCTCACCGCTTCCGGATCAGGATCGCCTTCTCTCAACAGCCGGTCCGCCAGCAGATCCGAGGATGACAATCCGATGTCTTTCAGCTCCAAACCCAGATAAGGCGTCCCCTCGGGCATAGAAGATTCAGCGCTCTTTCGAAGAGCGAGAGTTGCTCCGGAAGACGACACGAAGACCAGCGAGCCATCTCGCGTGCGAAGGTCCTCGTAGACCTTCCAAATGGATCCATCAGCATTGAATTCTGAAACGAGGGTGTACCCTTCCACCGACACAGGCGCAGCGGCAACCGGTTTCCGTGGCGGATCGTTATGGATCTGGGGCTCCGAAATCGCGCGACCGTCCAGGAGTTCGAGACCAGCTGCGCTCACCGCCATACCTTGCAGGAATTTTCTTCTGTCCATCGCAGTCTTCTTTTCGTTGTCGAACCGCCGCAAGAGAGCGCTAGCGACGTCGTCGTCTTCTCGAGGAAATCCCCTCTCGATCTTCCTTAATTTCGAAGTTGGCCGGCGGCGTAACGCCGAGAAGATATTGCACGAAATAGTCCCAGCGCCGCCGAACCAGATAGAGCGCGTGTTCGCCGCTCTCACCGTGGAACATGTTGGGGACCAGCAGCATGTCGAAATCTTTGTTGGCCTTCATCAGAGCATCGGCGAGTCTCATAGTTTCGACCGGATGCACGTTGTCATCGACGTCGCCGTGTTCCAGTAGGAGATGCCCTTTCAACCGGCTTGCCATCGTGACGTTGGACTGTTGCGCGTAGTCGTCTTGCACGGGATATCCCTGGTACAGCTCGTTCCACCAGGCCTTATCCAACCGTGCATCGTGGTCGCCTGAAGTGGAAACGCCGACCTTGTAAAACTCCGGGAACGCGAGCATGGCGTGAGCCGCGCCGTAACCCCCCGCTGATGTTCCGAAGATTCCAACGCGCTCTGTATCCATGTAGGGATAACGAGACGCCATCTGCTTGATCATTGCGACGTGATCTTCGAAAGCTCCGCCGAGATTTCTGTAGGAGAATTGACGAAACGCGCGCGATCGCCCTGCGGTGCCGCGACCGTCGATCATGACGACAACAAATCCCAATTCCGCCATCGACTGCAGCCAGAACGTGTTAAATGTCTTCGGGACAAAGAAGGATTGCGGCCCGGTGTAAGCCAATTCGACGACAGGGTACTTTCTTGTCGTGTCGAAATTTGATGGACGCCAGATCAGTCCATACAAGTCAGTCGTACCATCGCTCGCCTTGCCGTGAAATGGCTCCGGCGCCTTCCAGCCCATCTTCGTCAACGGACTGGAATCAGTTTGTTCAAGTACCCGCACTTCTGATCCATCTTTTGCCCGTCGCAGGATGATCTTGTCAGGCAGATCCGGACGCGAATAGTTATCGACGAAGTAGGCTCCATCGGGCGAGAGATTGATGGAATGGGTCGCGCTCTCCGGCGTGAGCAGTTGAAGTCCCTTGCCGTCAAAGGCCACGCTATACAGGTGTGTCTGATACGGATCTTCATCCTTCTCGGGGCCGCTGGCCGAAAAATACACACGTCGGTTTGGCTCATCAACATATTCGATCTGTTGAACCACCCAATGGCCCTGTGTGATCTGGTTCTCGAGTTGCCCAGTCTTGCTGTAAAGATAAAGATGATCCCACCCGTCGCGTTCCGAGCCCCACAGGATCTCGCCCGTGCCTTTGACAAACCGATAAAAGGTCTCGCCGGGATCTACGTACGTGTCCGACTGCTCGCGTATCAGGACTTTTTGCTCGCCGGTTGAAGCATCGACGACACGTAATTCCTTCGATTTGTATCCGCGGTCGTCGTAGTCGTAGTAAAGACACTTGCTATCAGGAAACCACTCAAAGCCAGGGCCGTCCTGAAACGGCAACTCGATTGGAGCAGACTTCACATCGATCCGACGGCCGGATTGAATATCAAAGATGATTGGCTCTGCTTTAGCCAACACCTCGCCCGGAAGTGGATATACGTAGGTGAAGGCCTTGGGCCTTAGCTGGTTCGGCGGAACAAACTGCAAGCTGGTGAAGCGGCCGGAACTTCTGGAATCAATGCGATAGGTCACCAGCTTGGACGAATCCGGCGCCCAGAAAACCGCGGCAGACTGCTTTACATCTTCTGTGCCTTGATCGACCATCAGCCGCAGTGACGGAAGTGGCGTGGCATAGTCACATCCCGCAATTCCGTCGTGCGTGAGTTGCATCTCGGTGCCGGTCGAGACGTCGCGTAAGAACAGATTGTGATCTTTTACGAACGCAGCCCAGCGCTTGTTAGGGGAGAGCTGTGCGTTTGGATGTCCAGTTTCGCCTGGCTTGTTCTTGCAGTCGTAGCTGATCAGCGAGCACGTCCACTCCGCAGTATCCACGGAGAAGCGGATTGCCTTGCCGTCGTCCACAAACTCGAACTCGCGAAAAGGCAGGTCCGATGGCAAATACTCCTGTTTATCAGCACGGGAGAGGGCTGCGGCCAGACGCGCATGATCAAACGCCGGAACGCTGGTATTCCGTTCCGCATCCACCAGAATGAACTGGGTATCTTTCAACCCGACTCTCCGGTACCAGAAACGGTTGGTCTTCTCGATCCAGTGCGGCGAGACATCCGCAAGATAAACCAGATGCCGCACGTGCCCCGGAAGAAACTGTTCGGCCCGCCGGTAGTCTTGCAAGCTGCCCTGCGCGAGCGCCGCGGGAGACGCGAGAATCAGCAGCGCTATTGCAATCGAACAGCAACGGCGGATCGATCTCATCATGTAGGGTTCCCGCAAAGATCGAATAACTAAAAATGCATCCGCCGGAAGCGACAGTTTCCGTCGCAATCAGCGAATGCATTAACTGGGTAAGGCCGAAACCTCAAAACTCGAAGTTCGCTCGCAGTTCAATTACGCGCGCTCCATTGAGGGTATTGCCGCTGAGTCCAAACCCTGAGTTTTGCAGGGCGTTATAGCCATAATTCGCACCTCCATTGGTTGCCGCTGGCCCGAAAGTTGGATGATTGAAGGCGTTCAGCATCTCCGCTTGAAAGGTGAAACGAAACCTCTCTGTGATCAGGAAGTGCTTGGCAATGGAGACGTCGTCGTACGTATTATGGGGCCCATAAAGCCAAACTCGTTGGCCGAAAGTACCCGGAGTGCTATTGGGAGAGATATACGTTAGGTTAGGACCACCTGTCGAGGATAGGTATTTGGGATTAATAAACGCAACGTTGGTGGTTCCCTGAATAGGGTATTTGCCGATCGAGCTCTGTAGTTGGGATATCGAGACCCCGGTCAAGTTTACTCCACCGTCGCCGTAGTCGTTAAAAGTGCTTGTCCCCCCCAACAGCAGGAACGGCGCTCCGCTCTGGAAAGTGAATATGGTTCCCACTGTCCAACCGCCAACGAAGAGATTAAGCACATTGCTGCCATTCGCAAATTGTCTGCCTTTGCCGAATGGCAAGTCGTAGGTGCCGTTGATATGTATAACGTGACGAAGGTCGTAGAGAGTTGGCCCGTAGCTTAGGCGCATGTCGCGCAGGGAAAACACGGCACCTTGGCCCTGCCAGTTGTTTTGGGTAGCGATCCCGAGAGTATGACTCCACGTGTAATTGGCATCAAACTGCAGGCCGTGCCATGGCCGCTCGCGGAAGTCAACCTGCAAGGCATTGTAATTCGAGTATCCTTCAGCCTCCGTGTAGCTTGTGCCAATGCCCTGCGCATAGGGATTGGCTTGGAAGAAGTTGATCGGATATCCCGCACCGGCCGCATTGAAAGTGCCAGCCCCCACATTGTTTGCACATGGCAGGAAGGACTTGCCAACGAGATTGCAGAAATAAGGCACCGTTCCGCCGACGCCGGCCAAGGTGCTTGCCATAGCTCCTGCCTGACCAGTCTGCAACCAACTAATAAAATTGCCGGCGCCGTAATCGGACAAGGGGATCCCAGCACCTCCGGACCCTTCTCCAGCAAACGCGGCATCGAAGATCGGCACCGGCGTTTGCCCCGCATAGCCGTTATCCGCGAATGAGGTTATTCCATTCGTTTGATTGATTGCCAGGTTGGCCTGCGCATTCTTGAATTGAGTGAGGAAACTTGTGGGCAATTGGGCCGTCGTGCCAAAGATGTTGATTTCACCAGGGTTTATGTTAAGCCACTGGCGCTCGGAGCGGCTGCCCACGTAGCGTATTTCAAGCGCACGGCTTTCCCCGAGTTGCTGCTGAACACCAAAGTTCCAGGACTCGGTGTAGGGCTGCTGAATCTTGGGGTTCATGCCGTTCAGCCCGGGGCCACCCAGGAACGTGAAATCAGAAGCCGCTTCGCTCTTCAGGAAAGTCTGTGGGGAAAGCCCATACACATAGGGTGGAAATGCCTGCGTAGGAGGGGCGCTTGGATTGAAGTCGCTGATCGACAAGCTTCCGGGCGTGAAGGTGCCCGTCACACCAGTCGTGTTCGCGTTGAGAAAGAACGACTGGTAGTAGAACGAGCCGTAATCAGAGGCCTGATTCCAAACATATTGCTGAGGCTCAGTAAACTTCCGGAGCGAGAAGCCACCGCGTATCACTAAAGTGCTTCGACTTTTGGGGTTCCAAGCAAAGCCAAATGCCGGCTGCGGAGCGACGTTCCAGGAATTGTAAGGGTTGGCGTTCTGCGTGAGCATCGGATTCAGACCATTCGGATCTGACGTTAGAGCGCCGGGATTGAAGAGATTATTGACTCCAGAGGGACCGAAAATAGCGGCTGGACTTGCCGAGTGGTACAGCTTGGAGAGGTCTTTGTCGGCGGCGGTGAAATCCCAACGCAACCCGAAGTTGAGCGTCAAATTTGGTCTGATGCGATAAGAGTCCTGGAAGAACAGACCCTCGCCCGATATCAACTCATCGAGGTTATACCGTCCAACCGTTTGCACATAGTTATTCGCTTGCGTTACAAATGGATACCCTCCTCCACCTCCCGCTATGCCAGCTATCCGCCCCACCAGGATCGCATACAATTGTTCGGCTTGAGCTTGCTGGCCGGGACTTGCGCCCGGCAGCGTACCCCCGGCGCCAATGGTGAAAGCACCCTGGGCCGGGTCTCCGTTTGCGAGACCGAAGTTGGCGACGGGATACCCCGCCGCGGGATTGTAATAATGGTTCTGCTCGCGCCACCATGAGAAACCATAATTCATGGTATGTGCGCCGTGCTGCCACGTCATCGTGTCGGAGGCGCTAAACACGGGATATTCGGTGTTGATGCCTGAGTAAAAAATTGTTCCTGACATTTGTGCGCCTTGCGGGTAAGGGGCGCTGGGATAGTTCCAGCCCAACTGCGGGTTAGCAAGGCTGAGAGGTGGGGCGTTATAAGCGCCAAGACTGACGTTATACAGGAAGCCGCCGCGGAGCTCGTTGACCAGGGTCGGCGATAACGTCCAGGTAAATCCAAGCCCCAAGGTGTAACTCTTGTCGCTGTTGCCCGCTCCGGTCTTGGCCCAGGCCGGCCCCGGAAAGTCAGGAGGATTCGCGCCTGGGTAGCTATCTTTGGTCATATTCCATGCCAGGTTCAAGCGCATTTTTTCCGAGGCGTTGTAGTCCACACGGACGGCCGGAAAATAACTAGTCTGGGCGTTGTTCACTTGCCAATTGATCTGGGTGAGATTGGGATCGCCTGTGCCGCTCGGAGTCAACTGCCCCGCAGACGTCGATGCATTGGCTGCCGCCAATACGCCACCTGTGCCACCCGGGCAATTGGCCGGCGCAGCGGCACCTGTGCAATCGAGCACCGCCGTGGGAAGGTTCGCACCGGGATTCGCGGCGTTGTAGGCCTGTGCGAGTGTGAAAAGATTCACGGTTTGGTTGTTGTACGTGAAGTTCCCCGCTTGTGCTGCCTGAGTGAATAGATTGTTCGACGTACTGTAAGCGCCGGGAATTTTCAATTCCGCGTAGCTGCCAAAGAAGAACAATTTGTCCTTGAGAATTGGTCCGCCAACGCTCACACCAAAGTCATTGCGGTGCAAAAGATTCTTGCGCGCCGGATTCGCCGGGTCCAACGAGGTGATGGTGTCATTTAACCAACTGTTCGCGTTCAAGCCACTATTCTGGAAATCGTCATAAACGCGCCCATGAAATGAGTTGCTGCCGCGCCGTGTAACAAAATTGAGCTGCATGTTGGCTTGGCCAAAGCCCTGATCCAAATTAAGCTGTTCGGTTTGCACCGTCATCTCTTCAATCGCTTCGATCCGCGGCGAGACGATGGCCTGAGAATTTCCTCCGAACTTCATCCTGCTCGGGCTGCCGATTACCCCGTCAATGTTATTTCCCTGGGCAATGGAGGGAAGACCATCCCAGGTTCCGTTGTATCCCGGGACCAACTGGGAGAGTGCCGTCAGATCGCGGTTCTGAAGGGG
>PMUM01000414.1 GCA_003166855.1 Acidobacteriaceae bacterium
GACGATGTCGTCTTTGGCGTCTGGATCGTGGTCCAAGTCCAAGCCATAGAAGTTCTGGTTGGCTTCGCTGATGAGGTCAGGGTGCGCGGTAGCAAACTTCCCGTCGGGGCCGGGGTAGCGGAAATAAAACGCGAACTGCCCGGCTTGCACTTGAACGGGCATCGCGTCTGCGGAAGGTGGAGTGAAATAAACGTTGGCCCAGGCCTTCACGCCGAAAACGCCCAGTGCCATAACCTCCGTTCCCACCAGCAGAACCGCGGCCCATACCATGGCTTTGGCGCCGCCGGGGAAATTCTTGACCTTATCACCCGGCTTGGGATTGGAGAACTTCCAGATAAAGAATGCCAGGATGAACTGCGAAGCCAGGAACGCGATGCCTGCCTCCGCCATCGTCTCCGACATTTGCTCATCAATCGGCGCGCCGTGCGTCGAGATATCTTCTGCCATCCACCATGTGTGCCGCAGGATCGGAATCGCGGAAATGATCGCGATTGCGATGATGGTGACCGCAAAGAATTTCGCCATGATACTTCGCTCCCCGGCCGGGTCTTGCCGCCCCGGCCTCGTCAGCTCTTGTTCACAACGACTGCAGAATTATCCAGCGCGCAACCTGGATCGATCCGACGTCTACTTGGCTTTAAACGTAAAATCGGCCTTAGCTGGGGCTCCCGCGGCCACCGTCACTTTTGCGGTTTGGGTGCCATAGGTTTCCTGCCAAGCCGTTACTGTGTAGTTTCCCGGCGGTACATTCTCGATGGTGTAGTTTCCGTTCCCGTCAGTGGTTGCGTAGGGCCCTTTCACCACCACATACCAGCCGTTCATCCAAGGATGGATATTGCACTTCACTGGGATCACTTCCGGCGCCTTCCAGCTCTTTTCGACCGCCGCCGCACCCGGCGGTTGCGACTGGTTCCAGGGAATATTGCCGGTCATCGGGTTGGGCAGCGGGTGAATGTTGTGGGTGGTCTGATCGCTGGTAGTGACCTTGAATGTCTGCCCTACATCCATCGCCAGCACGTGGGGCGAATACATGCAATTCTTTTGATCGAATACGGGGACGGCGGTGGATGCCTGGGCGGGGCCGCTCCAGTCAGCGATGTAGAGAACCACGTTCTCCAATCCCCCGTTGGCGCCGGCAACAACAGTTTCGAGGTGCGCCGGAGAAGTCTCGTGTGCCTTGGAGCAGTAAGGGTCCTTCGACATGTCGATGCCCTTCATGTGGGGAACCGCCCCGTCGAGTTTGACCGTCCCGGTAATCTTGCCTTCGCCGGCAGCATTGACCTTCTGGCCCAGGATCAGCGCGCCACAGCAGATGAGAGCGACCGCCGATAAGACAGCCGCGGATTTGAAGTGCTTCCTCATTGAAATCTCTCCTTTGTACCCTACGAATTGGTCGAACCCTCTGGCGCTACTGCTGGCCGGCTGGGGCATTTGGATCCACCGGCTTCAGTCCAAGCTGTTTCGCCATCTCTTTTTCCTTGCTCTTTTGAGCCATAAACGTGCGCAGATAGAACACCAGATCCCAAGCCTCATCCGGTTTGATATTGTCGGCAAACGAAGGCATAGGAGTGCCATCCAAGCCGGTCATGAAGATTCTGTAAATGTCCTGGTCGGTGTCGCCGCATTTTGGGCGAGTTCCGTCAGTAAAGTTGAATGCCTGAATCGGGCGGCCCAGATCGTCCGTGAGCGTAGCGGCCGACGGACCATTGGCCATCCCCTGCACTCCGTGGCACTTCCAGCATTGCACACGGGCAAACACCTCCCGGCCAGCCTTGATGCGCTCCGGGGTGACTTCCGGTTCGGGAGTAATCGTGATGGGCGCTCCTGCTTTTTCGGTCTGCCAACGCGGCGAAAAATGCTTAATCCACGCCACCAGATTCGCGCGCTCGTCTTTGGTGAAGGTGCTCCACTGAGGCATGTTCGAGCGGTCCATGCCACGAGCGATGGTGTTGTAGAGGTCCTCGTCCGTGGGCAAAGTTCCCGTCGGAGTGGAGCGGCACTTGAACACGGCCAATTGGAAATCGCGGGGCTTGGGGTCGAGCCAAACAGCGTTTTCTCCATTCCCATCGCCCAGCACACCATGGCAGCCGACGCAATATCGGCGATAAGGCATGGCTGCCGCTTTAGCGTCTCCGGTTATATTGCCGACGTGGCTCGACGCTGCAGGAGTGTTCAGCCACGCTTCAAGCTGAGAGCTTGAGAGCTGCGCCCAAGAAACCTGCGGCACCGCCAATACCACGGTTGCGCCCAATACAAGAGACAACTTTCCCAATGTTCTCCGCATGTCTCCCTCTCCTAGAAGTCGAAGTCAAATCCAGTCAGCAGTTCGCTGGTGTTCACGTTGGCCGTGCCCAGGCCGAGCGTGGGTCCGGTGCCATCCTGGTGCAGCCAGTTGTACTCGTTGTGCCAGGCAAAACCGGCCCGGCTCGTCATGAACGGGTTGAACCGCATGCCGACCGTGTAAGTGGAGATGTTGCCGAAGTTGGAAGCCGAGGGGCCTCCCGAGCCGCCGCACGCAACGCATGCCGCTCCGTTCGCCTGCTTCGACATGCGAATCGTTTCATATCGTCCGATGAGGATGAGCTGCGGGCTGAAGACGTAGTGGGGTTCAAATAGCACACCGTTCCAGCTAGGCGCTTGCGCACCGGTCGGAAGAGCCGTCCCCGGCACGTTGTTGCCCGTGACACTGCCGCCAATCAAATCCCCATACCCCTGCCCGAACCACACGTTATCCGAACCGTGCTGAGTAACCACTTGCAGGTCGACGTGCTGGCCGAAATAGAATTGTCCAACAAAACCTTCGCGGTTAAATCCCTTGTTCGTGATTCCCGAACCCGCGAGTGGCGTACCAGCCTGCGTCAGGTAGTAGGTCGGCGCCTCCCCGATCATGGCGTAAGCTCCGATGCGATCTACTCCGAGCTTGCCCGTGTCGAACGCCTGGCTGAAGGTGAAGAACCCGGTGTAGGCGCTGCCGTAGGGCAGACCGACGTTACCGTCGACAGAACTGATCAGAGCCGCAGAGTACCGAGTGCGGTCATTCCAGGAGTGGCCCATCACTTCGACACCGAGCTGGTTATCTCCCATTTGGCCGAAGATGTTGCCGTCGCCCACCGGGATGAAGTGGTAGAGCTGGTAGATTCCTCCGTTTCCGGTCAGCGTCAGGATGCGCTTCTCCGAAAGCAGGTTATCGAGTTCGAACTTACCCAGCTTGATGTTGAGCCACGGGGTGCCGAACAGATTGTCCAACCGGGCCATGACCGTTTCGAAGTGGAAGGAGGCGGTGGCATCGGAGGACGGCAGTACGTAAAAAGAGAAGTTCTTTTCCAGGGTGCCGCCGGTATGGAAGTCCAGACCGGTCAGATCGAAGCCGGAGGTCGTAACCCGCTGAACTGCAGAATTTGGTGAGTTGACACCACCCGGATAAGTGTCCACCAGAACCTTGCCCGTGCTGACACGATGCCAGATCGGCGTGATGCGAAACGTCACCGGCCAGTACCCCGGGTTTTGCCAGATCGGGGCATCCCGGTCGTTCATGAGCTGGTAGCCGTTATCTTTGAATTTCTGGCCAAAATAGTTCAGCATCGGCCAGGACTCATGGCAGGCTGAGCAGCGCAGGCCGTACTTGCGGGCGAAAGCCGGCAGGGCATTCGCGTTTTGGCTGCCGCTCAGGATCAGGAAAACCAGGACCAAAGCCGCAGTCAGGAAATGCTTCCCCCACGGCGCCTTCCCACAAAGGCGTAACTGCTTACCCATTCGCATGCCGAACTCCTCAAGCGATTTTTTGAACTGCATTCCCACAAATGCAACGAAAGGATATTCTCAACAAAGCCACATGCGGGAACCCCTCCTCCCATGCGGCTTTCCGGCAGGACCTAAACCGATTTTTCTCGAAAAGGTCCTACCACCGTACCGGGGGGGAATCCTACTACGGGTTCGCAACGACTTGCAAGGGGTTTGGAGACAATTTTTTTACAATCTGTTGACAAGGTAAATTTCGCTTAACGCTTTTTCTTCAGGGTCAAAGCCCGTAAGTGGGGTTGACACAGCCGCGTCAGAGTTGAGACTCTTGGGCCAACAGGGGATATTTCGTGGGGAACTCTAAATTCGTTTCCGAGAAGCTCTGGCGCTCGGGCAGAACCTCAGGCCTGACCTCGATTGCCCTGTGGAAAACCACCACAATCCTGATCCTGTCGGTCGCCGCATTCGCTCTGCCTCCCCGGGAGAAGGACGCCACCCAGTACGGCATGGGCCTGATCGTGAACCTTCCGTTCTCCGAGATCGAGGTCAGCCAAGTCGTGCAGGACGTAATCCAGAACGGGCTCATCCGGGGAACCAAGGAATACAACAAGGACGAATACATCACCGGTGCGACCCCGGCCACTTCGACCAAGGTGTTCGCCGAGTGGACTGAGGGCGGCAAGGTTTTCTACAAGGTGCGCCTGAAGGCTATCGACCCGCGAAACTTCAAGGACAGCAGTGACGTCGGGACGCTGGTCGTCCGCTACGTAGTGCAGCCCCAGGGCGACAAGAACACTGTGCTTCACATCGATGCGCGCTTTGTTGAGGATTTCCGCCACGTCATGCACCCTTCGAATGGATCCGTCGAGAGCGCCGAGTACAAGGACATCCACGACCACCTGGACGCCATTGAGTCGATGAAAGCCCAGACCCTCGAGGCTCAGAAGGAAAAGCAGGAGCAGTCGGCGAATACGCAGATGCCCGCCTTGGTCGACGAGACGACTGCCGCTGTCCCTCCGCCGGCCCTGACGAACACCGCCGGCGCTGACGCGCCGCCAAACGCAGGCCCTCCGGCACCGTCGCAGACTCTGGAGCAACGGGTTCAGGACCTTCGGCGGCAGGTTCAGCGTTTGGTGAAATCGCCTGGAGCTGCACTCAAGTCCGCGCCCTTCCACACCGCAAGCACTTTGCAATCCCTGCCGACCGGAACTGAGGTTCTGATCGTGATTTCGACGACGTACTGGCTTGGGGTAGAAACCCATGAAGGCCAGCACGGCTGGATCTTGCGCGACGAGTTGGAGTTGGTACCATGACAACCGTGGTAGGAACGATGAGCACAGCAGTGCGGCGGGCGGTGGCATGGAGTGTCGTTGCGCTCTTCGCCACCGGCGTTGTGCAGGCTCAAGTCAGCCCATACGAGCGCACATTCCCGCAGTCCAAAGCCACGGTTGAGAAGGCCCTGACCGCAGTCCAGGCGAGTTTGGCGGGCCATCTTCCGGTATTGGACGGATTCGCCAAACCCGGTGACCATCCCCTCGACCGCTACCAGCGCGGCTACTACCAGTCGACTGTCCAAGTAGCCTCGACCCCGTCTGGCGGATCCCTCGTACGGATCACCACCAAAGTGACCGCATGGTACTTCGATCCGGGAGCTTCTCACTCCGGCTACGAGTTGCTGACTTCGAATGGCCGCCTCGAAGACGACTTGCTGGACCAACTGGCGGAGCAACTCGCCAAGAGTCCGACCGAGCGCAGTAACCGAACCGCCGCTGTCGCGACGCCCAAACCGTCCTCCGAATCGCCGGCGGCTGAACCCCCGATTTCCGCGCCCGCTCCCAAGTTCCCGGACACCGATCGAACTTTCTCGTCGTCCGTGAGCCAAGGCTTGGCGGATCAGGTGCGCGCGAGTGCGCACCCAGCCGACGCGCCGAACGAAAAATCAAACAGCGCTTTGCAAGCGGAAGCCGACAACCTGCAAGAGATCCTCAAGAATACCGGTCATCCCAAGAACCTGGTGGCCGTCAAGAAATCGGGCACGCCGGTGGTTTCGACACCCAGCCTGACCGCGAAGCCGCAGTTTCTGGCCAGCATGCACGACGAATTCGAAATGCTGGACTTCAACGCCGACTGGGTGCACGTTCGCATTTCGGGCCTGTCGCGCGGATGGATCTGGCGCAACAGCGTCGAGATGCCCGAAGGCATCGCCGATACCGCGACTGCTCCCACGACCGCGGCGCTGGCTCCAGCGGCGGACCTGTTTCACGTCATCCGCGAAGAGTCGGCGACTTTCCCCGGAGATTGGGAGCCGCTCAAGAACAAGAACGTGAAAATTATTTCCGTGCAGAAGGTCGAGGAGAATGCGAAGAGCGCAGACGCCAAGGTGCGACTCGAGTACACGAAGTTCCTGCTTGAAAAGAGTTACAAGGAAATCGCTCAAAAACCGCAGGACCTGGCGGGCATCGTAGTGATTTTCGATTCCGCCGACGGCGGCATGATCGCCGCCACGATGCCGACGCTGCAGCAATGGAAGGCCGGCACGTTGTCGGATTCTGCTCTCTGGCACAAGTGCTTCTTTGATCCTCCGGAAATGTTTGATTCCACAGCGCCGTCGGGCGGCCAGTAGCGAGTGTTCCCGGACATTTCGAGGGCGGTGTGTTAGCGTGTTGGAAGCGGGCGGCTTGCGTTTTCGCTTGACTTTGGAAACTGATCAGAGTACCTATGCAATCCTTGAGCACGTAACGAGCTGTGGGCTCCTTACGTGATTTTTCTGTATCATCCAGAAACGGTTTTTCCGGAACGCTGTACACGGCCAAACAATGAGCTCGATGACACTGCCTCTCTCCGCTTTCCGAACCAGGGCGACTTCCCTTCTTCGCGACTACGCTGAACTGACCAAGCTTCGGGTCACGACTTTAATCGTCATGACCGCGTGGTGCGGTTACTTTTTTGGCGCGCACCAGGCGGGCACTTCCTGGATTAGCTGGGGGCTATTCCATTCTCTCTTGGGTATTGGGCTTGTCTCCAGCGGTACCGCGGCACTGAATGAAGTGATGGAACACGATGTCGACGCCAACATGCGCCGCACCGCTCTTCGCCCCCTCCCGGCCGGCCGCATGAGTTTGTTTCACGCGACGGCAGTGGGTGTTCTGGCTGCGGTGGGTGGGTCGATTTACCTGGCCGTCTCTACGAATCCCCTGACGGGACTGCTGACCTTCCTGACTTCGGTTGTCTACCTCGCCGCCTACACCCCTCTGAAGCGGATCTCGCCGATCTGCACGTTCGTCGGAGCTTTTCCTGGAGCGATGCCCGGAGTTCTCGGCTGGACCGCGGCTCGCGGTCAATTGGAATGGGGCACATTAGTATTATTCGCGATCCTCTTTATCTGGCAGTTCCCCCACTTCTTCTCGATTGCATGGCTGTATCGCGATGACTACGCCAAAGGCGGAGTCAAGATGCTGCCGGTTGTGGAAGAAGATGGCCGCTCGACCGCCCGCCGCATTCTGATTTACTCGGTGGCTTTGATTCCCATCAGCCTGCTGCCGAGTTTCATGGGCATGGCTGGCCGGATCTATCTAGTCGGTGCGGTTGTGCTCGGTTTCGCTCTACTTTATTTTGGAATCCGCCTGACCTTCCTGAACCTGCCGCTTTCCAGTGCGCCCTCAAAGATGCGCGCCCGTCACGTGTTGCAGGCAAGCGTGATTTATCTTCCGTTGTTATTCGCCCTGATGATGGGCGACTCCCTAAAGCCGTAACTCATGTGGAGACAGTCGCCTTCGGCTGTCTCACGAGCCAAAAGTTCCGTCTGCGTATTGCAACCCGCGCGGCGATTCCGCGCAACGTTGTCGCCGTTTTCACCTGATTTGCGACTGGACCCTCCCCGAGAGTGGGAGTGCCGGCAATCCATGAATTGCAAAAAGCTATAGTCCGAATTGACTCACCGTGAGCGAGTGTGGGTGCCCGTGGCCACCACGGTGGCGTTCCCTTGATCGGCGGGTCTGCTGTATGCGTTCGCAGGGCTATAGACAATGGCAAATATGATCAAGATCCCTAAGAAGAGAGAAAACACGAGCAGGCGAACCCTTTCCGACGATCTCACGACGGCTCCTTTCCAAGATCAGCCAAAATTCTAGGTTCCAAGAAAGGCGCTGAATGTGAGCCCGGTCACAAGCCAGCGTGAGCCGCGGATCATCCCGTCCTTGCATCCGACTTGCAACTCATCGGGCAGGCCGCTCGTCGTAGAATGCTGCGAGGCCAAATTTGAAGCTCACCGAAGATCCTCACCGCCGGCTGAACGCGCTCACGAACGAGTGGGTGCTGGTTTCGCCCCACCGAGCGACGCGCCCCTGGCAGGGAGAGGTCGCGCCTCTTCCAACCACGAAAGAACCCGCCTACGATCCGAATTGCTATCTTTGCCCCGGCAACACTCGCGCCGGCGGAGTTCAAAATCCTGCCTACTCCTCCACATTCGTCTTTGAAAACGACTTTGCCGCTCTGAAACCGCTAGCCTCTTCCGGCCGCCTCGACGTCGACGGCATGGGCTTGCTAGTCGCCGAGTCGGAGCCCGGAATTTGCCGCGTGATCTGCTTCTCTCCGCGTCACGATCTCACGCTCGCCACCATCCCTTTGGATCAGATCGAACTGGTAGTCCATACCTGGGCCGGACAGTTCCGGGAGCTAGGCGGCCTGGAAAATATCAATCACGTGCAAATCTTCGAAAACCGCGGCGCCATGATGGGCGCCAGCAATCCGCATCCCCACTGCCAGATCTGGGCGACGTCTTCGATTCCGGAAGCTCCCTCCAAAGAGCTCGCGGCGCAGCGCGCGTACCGCAAATCACACGAGCGCTGTCTCCTGTGTGATTACCTTGACTTGGAAGCTCGCGAGCAGGTGCGCGTGGTGTGCGAGAATGACGATTTCGTTGCGCTCGTGCCCTTTTGGGCTGTTTGGCCCTTCGAGATCCTGGTCTGCAGCCGCCGCCATTTCGGAAGCATGAACGAACTCGCAGGCGACGAAGCTCACTCGCTAAGCAAGATTCTTAGCCGCGTCACTTCCACCTACGACAAAGTCTTCGGAGTTCCCTTCCCCTATTCGATGGGATTCCACCAGTCGCCCACCGATGGCGTCGACCATCCGGAGTGCCATTTTCACGCGCATTTTTATCCGCCATTGTTGCGCTCGGCAACGGTCCGCAAGCACATGGTCGGCTTCGAAATGCTGGGAACCCCACAACGCGACATCACTCCTGAGAGCGCGGCCGAACGACTGCGGAACCTGGCAGGCGCGTCCTCATAGAATTGCGTTGTCACAAGAAGCCTTGTCATCCTGAACGAAGTGAAGGACCTATGCAATCTCTCGCTGCAGGCAAACTGCATAGGTTCTTCGCTTCGCTCAGAATGACAGAGAGTTCTGAACGAGCGGGCGGTGTATTCTTGCAATTGGTCTAATGAATCGCTACTCGGGGAGCATCCCTATGAAATTCGCACTCAGATATCCAAGATCGGCCGCACTTCTAGCTGCGATTACACTCTTCTCCATCTCTCAGGCAGCCGGTCAGGCATCCGCCATACCCACCGCCCGACTGATCCAGCCCGAAGACTTGGTGAAACTGATTCAGACTCCGGACAAAGAAAAGCCACTCATGATCCAAGTCGGATCCCACGTCCTGTTCTCGCAAGCGCACATCCCGGAATCGGAATACATCGGCCCCGCCTCGAGTGAGGCCGGATTGCAGCAACTCCGCAAGCGTGTGGAATCTCTGCCGCGAACCAAGCTCATCGTTCTGTATTGCGGCTGCTGCCCCTGGGGCCACTGTCCGAATGTGAAACCCGCCGACGACGCCCTGCACACCATGGGATTCACCAACGTGAAGGTGCTCTACATCTCCGACAATTTCGGCACGAATTGGGTAGACAAGGGCTACCCGGTGGCCAAGGGAGACTGACTTCTGAGCCCGGCAACGAGATTCGTCCTGGTCGCAGCCGCCTTCGCTGTGGGTGCCGTCGTAGCCCACTATGCTTTGCGGCATCCTCATGCTCCGCGCATCACACCGTCGGCAACAGCCCAGCACCTTCCCGCGCCTGATTTCACCCTTCCGCAACTCGACGGACACGATCTTCGGCTTTCCTCCTATCGCGGCAAAGTTGTTCTGCTCGATTTCTGGGCCACCTGGTGCGATCCCTGTCGTGAAGAGATTCCCCATCTCGTGGAACTGCAGCAACGCTACGGCGAGAGCGGGCTGCAGATCATCGGCGTCTCCATGGACGACAGTTCCGATCCCGTTCGCCCTTTCTCCCAGCAATTCCACATGAACTATCCCGTCGTGATGGGAACGGCGCAGACAGGCGCGCTGTACGGAGGCATTCTTGGACTGCCCATTACATTTTTGATCGGCCGCGACGGACGCATCTACGCTAAGCACATTGGCGCGACATCCGCAGAGGTCTTCGAAAAAGAGATTAAGACGCTGTTGCAGAACCCGTAAGAGCACACAAACCACATCCCGCAGAGTAACGTGACTCCTTGAAGAACGGGAGAAACACTCACGAGCGAACTACGGTTTTACGGCGAACACAACGCCGGCGTTGGACGTGCCGCCTGCGGCCGTCGTTCCGAAAAGGTTTCCTTTAGCGTCGATTGCCAGCGCGGGAAAGGCGGGGAAGACTCCATCCGTTCCGCTTGACGAAAACTTGTGAAGTACCGTTTCAGTCCATGTTCCGTTGGCATTCGGAGCCAGCTTGAAAACAGTGCCGCGGTGCGCGCCACCGGTCTCGGTAGTACCATAGAGGTTGCCCGCTTTGTCGAAAACCAAACCAGACTCTGGGAATGCGCCATCGCTGCCGCCAGCGAACCTGTGAATCTCCTTCTTAGTCCAGCTGCCATTCGATCCCGGCATTAGCTCGAAAACTGAGAACGAAGACGGACCATAGAGATTCCCGGCCGCGTCAAACACCAAACTCCCGGCTGGGCTAGATCCGTCGGCACCACCGACAAAGGCATGCACGATCTTTTCCGTCCAGTTTCCGCTCGATCCGCGCACCAGTTCGAAGACCAATCCGTAATCGTGGGGACCGCCGGTACTCGTCATGCCGTAGAGGTTACCGGCGGCGTCAATCGCCAGTTGTAACCCAAGAGGCCTGCCGCCATCATTGCCGCCGGAAAAACTATACAGAACCTTCTCTGACCATGTTCCGTTCGACCCGGGGCTCAGCTCGTAGACTGTTCCGAACTGGTAGGTTCCCCCAGAGTAGGACGCGCCGTATAGGTTCCCGGAGCTGTCGATTGCCAGATCCCCCCATAGCGCACTAGAGACATCAGTGCCGCCTTGAAAGCTATACAGTATTTGCTCGGTCCAGGTGCCGTTCGACCCGGGTGAGAGCTCAAAGACTGTGCCTTGCCCAGCAGATCCACCCCCAAGAGTCGTACCATAAAGATTCCCTTTGGAGTCAAAGGTCAGCCCGGAATACGGAAGAAAGCCATCCATTCCAGTGTAGGAAAACGAATAAATCACTTTCTCCGTCCAGGTTCCGTTGGTGTTCGGCGTCAACTCGAAAACCGCGCCAGCGGAGTTCGTGCCGCCAGTGTCCGTAGTGCCGTACAAGTTTCCCTTAGCGTCAACAATGACGCCACCGGCGGGCCCTCCCCCGTCGCTACCGCCCGTGAAAGAATAGATCACTTGTTCAGTCTGCGCCCAAGCTACGCTCGTAAGGTTCAGGCTAATCGCGGCCAAAGTTAATGCCACAAGCGGAGATATTCTCTTTTGCATGAATTTTTGCTCCTAAGTAACTGAATAGCCTGCATTTAATGGCAAGCAGCCGAAAATCCAGCCAAGCATGCTATCACGGGTGCGTCGCCCCTTCAATCGCGAATTGATTCTTCCAACCTGGTCTTGTGCCCCAATCACACTCCCCTGTGATCCGAATCGTCGTCCCCGGGCGCGTCCCAAGCTAGCCTGAATAGTTTGCTTCGCGACGCCTATGCGGGAGACTATCAAGCGCCTTTGGCCGGAGATCGACTGGATTGCGAATCTCCAACTGCGTGAACAAGTTACCCAGACCTGGATCAAGGCGCTTGAGCGCAGCCCACTGAAAGCCGACGACCTGAACCAGATCCCATTCACCCTGCTGGTCCCGAACTGCCCCATCACCTTTATGGAGCACAAGCGCTGTGTCGTGCACATTGCCCGGGACAGCGCCCAGGCTATGCATGTTTTCATGGGACGCGCCTTGCCGATCGATATCGACACGGTGATCGCGGGCGCGATCCTGGCCGACGTGGGCAAGCTGCTGGAATACGAAATTGGGCCCGACGGCAAGAGCCGGCAGAGCGAACGCGGTGAAGCCCTGCGCCATCCTTTCACCGGTGTCGCGCTCGCCATGGAATGCGGCGTTCCCGACGCGGTCTGCCACATCATCGCTGCCCACGCCGCAGAAGGCGATCTGGTCAAGCGCACCACCGAAGCTTTCATCGTGCATCACGCCGACTTCATGGCGTTCCTGCCCTTCAAGAACCCGAAGAACATCAAAGTCAAAACATAAAGGAGAATGCCCTGTGTCATCCCCGAAACCGATTTCTCCTCCGCCAGAGAACGTGACCGCGAAGATGTCGCGATGGGCCGCCGCTCTGCAGTACAAGGATCTGTCTCCGGAAGCCGTTTACCAAGCCAAACGTTTCCTGCTCGATTCCTTCGGCTGCGCCCTGGGCGGCTACCGCCAACACGACGTAGCGATTGCTCTGGACGTTCTCGACGAAATTGCCGGCCGCGGCCTCTCCACCGTGATCGGCACTGGACGACGGGTCGATCCCGTCTCTGCGTCGCTAGCCAACGCGCTCATGATCCGCTGCATGGATTACAACGACATCTACTGGAAGCAGGATCCTTCGCACCCTTCCGATATCTTCCCCGCGGCGATCGCGTGTTGCGAACGTGCCTATAGCGGCGGCAAGGAACTCATCGTCGGACTCGTGCTCGGCCACGAATTCGAGATGCGCTTTTGCGAAGCGGCCTTTCCGGGAGTCCGTGAGCGCGGCTGGCATCACGCCACGCTCACCGCATTCGTATCTCCCATTGTCGCCGGGCGCGCTCTGCACCTGACTGCGGAACAAATCCAGCACGCCATCGGCATTTCCGCCAGCCGCCAGTGCACGCTGGGCGCGGTCACCGCGGGCAAGCTGACCATGATGAAAAACACCGTCGATCCTATGGCGACCCAGAGCGGTGTGCTGGCAGCGCTGCTGGCGGAGAAAGGCTATACCGGGCCGGAGCACGTGATCGACGGCAAGGAAGGATTGACGCACGTATTCGGCAAAGAGTGGAANNACGGAGGCCTTAACCCATACCCCGATCTCGGCCGTGCTCGATCTGGTCAAGAGCAATGATCTGCTTCCCGATCAGGTCGAGAAGATCCAGATCCGCTCGCTGGCCCGCGCCGCCGACATTCTTTCCGATCCCAGCAAGTACGACCCGCGCACCCGAGAGACTGCCGATCACTCTTTGCCCTATGTGATCGCCGCGGCCCTGGTCGACCGCCAGGTAACGCCGGTGCAGTTCACCATGGAAAAGATCATGGACCCGGCGATTCGTGCGCAACTGAGGAAAGTTGAAGTGGTCGCGGATCCCGAGATCGAGAAGGTATTTCCAGCACTACAAAGGGTGATCGTGAACATCAACACAACCGACGGACGTTCTTTCCACAAACAACTGGACTATCCCAAAGGCGATCCGCGCAATCCGTTGACGGATCAGGAGGTAGAAGAAAAGTTCTCTGCGCTGGCCGAAGGCGTGCTCTCCAGCGGGGCGCAGAAGCGAGTCAAAGAAGCGGTCTGGAATCTGGAGCGAGTGGGTTCCGTCAGCGAACTGATGGCGTTGATGGAAGCCGACGTTCGCAAGACCAAGACTGTCACTACTAAGACCAACGCACGGTCGCGCGCCAGAGGACAGAAGAGACGTAAACCTGTTCTTGCGTAACGGCGTTCGCTGAACCGTGATCGAGTAACGACGTCGCTCGGCTGGCAACTCGACTAGTGCAGAACGGCAGGAGTCCTCTTATGCCTCAAACAATCGTCGAAAAGATCGCGCAAGCCCACCTCGTCGATGGCCCGCAACGTCCGCTGCGCACCGGCGACTTTGTTTCCATCCGGCCGTTTCACACCATGACCCACGACAACACGTCGGCCGTGATGAGCAAGTTCAAGACAATCGGCGCGGAAAAGATCTACGACCCGAAGCAACTCGTCTTCGCCCTCGATCACGACATCCAGAATCGCGACGAGGCCAATCTGAAGAAATACCGCTCGATCGAAGCCTTCGCCCGCGCACATGGCGTCGATTTCTATCCTGCCGGATCGGGCATCGGGCATCAGCTCATGATCGAGCGCGGCTACGTCCTTCCTGGATCGTTTGTCGTTGCGTCGGACTCGCACTCCAACATGTACGGCGCGCTAGGCGCCGTCGGCACGCCCATTGTCCGTACCGACGCCGCTGCGGTCTGGGCCACCGGAGAGTTCTGGTGGCAGATTCCGCGCACCATTCAGGTCGTTCTCGAAGGCAAACTGCCGGAAGGCGTCAGCGGCAAAGACGTCATCATCACTCTCTGCGGCCTGTACAAGCACGACGAAGCACTCAACGCTGCCGTCGAGTTTTCTGGGCCGGGCGTCGCCAGCCTTTCCATGGACGCCCGCTTCTCCATTTCGAACATGAGCACAGAATGGGGACCAATCGTCGCCTGGTTCCCGGTAGACGAAGTCACCATCCACTATCTGCGCGGTGTTTATCAGCACCTGCAGGAACAAGGCATAGAACGCTTCACAGAGCAAGAGATCTCGCAGTGGATCCAGAGTCCGCCGCGTCCTGATCCGGGCGCCGCCTACGCAGCGCGCATCGTCCTTGATCTCAGTCAAGTGACGCCGCACGTCTCCGGGCCTGACAGCGTGCAAGTCATGCAATCTCTCGCGGCCATCGAAAAACAAGGGGTTGCAATTCAGAAGGCATATCTGCTCTCTTGCGTAAACTCGCGCATCGACGACCTCGAAGCTGCCGCCTGGGTGCTGTGCGGGAAGAAAGTCGCGCCGGGCGTAAAGCTCTATGTCGGCGCGGCCAGTGCATGGACGCAACAGGAGGCGGAGAAGCGCGGCGTGTGGCAATCTCTGCTCGACGCCGGAGCCATTCCCCTTCCACCCAGCTGCGGGCCCTGCATCGGTCTCGGGACGGGTCTTCTCGAGAAAGGTGAAGTCGGCATCTCGGCCACCAACCGCAACTTCAAGGGCCGCATGGGATCGCGTGAAGCACAGTGTTATCTCGCCAGTCCCGAAGTCGTCGCCGCATCGGCCATCGCAGGCTACATCACGGGGCCTCGTCGGTTTGAAGATCGCACGCTGGTCCGCAACTACGAAGAGTTCGCCACCGACGGACACGCCTCCGAACGCGTGGAAATCCTGCCCGGATTCCCCGAGCGCGTGCAAGGTCGACTCGTGTTCATGACGCAGGACAATGTGAACACCGACGCCATCTACGGCAAGGACTATACCTACCGCGACGACATGACGCCCGAGATGATGGCTCGCGTGGTCATGGAGAACTACGATCCGCAGTTCGCGCTGCGCACTCGCGCCGAAGATGTCATCGTCGGAGGATTCAATTTTGGTACGGGCTCCAGCCGCGAACAGGCGGTCACTTGCCTGAAAGCCAAAGGCATCCCGCTGATCATTGCGGCGAGCTTCTCGCAAACCTACCTGCGCAACGCCTACAACAATGGCTTTCTGTGCATCGAGGTTCCGGAGTTCGTGAAGTGTCTGCGCGAGCAGTTCACCAGCGACATCGCCGACAAGGAAAAGACCGTCATTCCGGGCGAGAACGTGGAAATCGATTTCACTACCGGCGCAGTCGTTTGGCGCGGGCAGCGTTTCTCCTTCCCGCCTCTCGGCAATGTGCCGCAGTCACTGGTCATCGCGGGCGGAGCGGAGAATGTCATCGCAGCGAAACTGGGACTACATCGCGAGCCACAGTACCAAGACGGCGTCGTCATTTCAGGAGACTAGCAATCATGGCAAAACATACCGTAGTCACTATGCCCGGAGATGGAATCGGCAACCAGGTTCTGCCCGAGGCCTTGCGGGTTCTGAAAGCTGTCGGCTTCGACGCCGAATACATCCATGCCGACATCGGCTGGGAATGCTGGTGCCGACAAGGCAATGCCCTGCCTGAGCGCACCGTCGATTTGCTGGCCAAGCACAAGCTGGGATTGTTCGGCGCCATCACTTCCAAACCCAAGAAGCAGGCGGAAGCCGAACTCGCGGCCGAACTTCGAGGCAAGGGCCATTCGTATTTCAGCCCCATCGTGACGATGCGGCAGCGCTTCCATCTCGATACCTGCATCCGTCCATGCATCTCGTTCCCGGGCAATCCGCTGAATTTCATCCGCAAGAAGACCGCAGGAGGCTATGAGGAGCCGCTGGTCAACGTAGTCGTCTTCCGCCAGAACACCGAAGGCCTCTACGCTGGTGTCGAGTGGACCAATCCACCGGAGCAGGTGCGCGCTGCGCTAGCGACTCATTCCAAGTTCAAGCCCTTCGCCTCGGTTCCCGGTGCGGACCTCGCGATCTCAGTGCGCATCATCACTCGCCAGGCCGCGCGCAAGATCTGCCAAGCCGCCTTCGAGTGGGCAAAGAAGTACGGCTACAAATCCGTCACTGTCTGCGAGAAACCCAACGTGCTCCGCGAAACTTCTGGAATGATGGAAGACGAAGCCAAGGCGGTTGCCAAGGAATATCCGGGGATTACGCTGCGATCGACGAACATCGACGCGCAGACCATGTGGCTGACCAAGAATCCGGAGGACTACGGAGCCGTGGTCGCCTCAAACCTGTTCGGCGACGTGATCTCCGACGCCTTCGCCGGACTGATTGGTGGCCTGGGCTTCGCGGCATCCGGCAACATCGGGGACGAAGTCGCGGTCTTCGAGCCAACGCATGGCTCTGCGCCCAAGTATGCGGAACTCGACCCGCCCATCGTGAATCCGATCGCCATGTTCCTGTCTGCGGTTATGATGCTGGAACACGTTGGCGAGGTGGAGAAGGCCNNACCTATGACATGATGCGCATTTCCGGCGGCTCAAGAGCCATCAGCCAGGGCGCGGCGAGCACCGTGCAAATGACCGACGCAGTCCTGGCAAAGCTGGTGCGGCAGTCGGCCTTAGCCGAGACGCACGCGGAACTCGCCGAAGTCAGCCACAAATAAGAACGGTGATCTCATAACAGTCGCAACCGAAACCCGCACTGGCGAAGCCGGCCACTCAGGGCCAGAAATCCGATCGGATCTCCACGTGCTCATTGAAACCCGCGAACGCGGCGGTATCGCGGTTGAACTCGAGTCGCGCGTCAAACCCTACTACGGCGAATCGATTCGCAGGCAGACCGAAGAAGTGCTTGAGGCGCTCGGGGTTCGACACGCGCAGGTTTCAATCCACGATGAAGGCGCGCTGCCATTCGTGATTGCGGCGCGTATCGAAGCCGCAGTGCGGCGCGCCGGACTGGGCGAGGGCACACGCGTACTCCCCGACCGGATCGCGCTTCCCGAGTCTTCGGCACGCGACCGCCTCCGCCGCTCTCGGCTCTACGTTCCCGGCAGCGAACCCAGGTATTTCGTCAACGCCGCGCTGCACGGGGCCGATGCCATCATCCTCGACCTCGAGGATTCGGTCCATGCCAGCGAGAAGGATGCCGCGCGCCTGCTGGTGCGCAATGCGCTGCGCGCCGTCGACTTTCTGCAATGCGAACGCATGGTGCGCATCAACCAGCTACCGCTGGGACTGGAGGACCTGGACGAGATCGTCCCCGAATCCCCTGACCTGATCCTGATTCCCAAAGTCGAGAGCCCAAGTCAGATTGTCGAGGCCACGGCGCGCATGGCCCAGATCAAAGCCGATTACGGCGTCACGCGGCCGATCTGGCTGATGCCGATTCTTGAATCCGCGCTGGGAATCGAGAACGCATTCGCCATCGCCCAAGCCAGCGACAAGATCGTCGCGTTGACGATCGGACTGGAAGATTACACCGCCGACCTCGGCGTGGTGAAGACCGCAACTGGCGCGGAGTCTCTCTATGCGAGGCTGCGCGTTGTGAACGCCGCTCACGCGGTTGGCGTGCAGGCCATCGATTCGGTCTTTGGCGACGTCGGCGACATGGAAGGCCTGCGCACCTGGGGTCTGCAATCCCGTGCTCTCGGCTTTGAAGGGATGGGCTGCGTTCACCCGCTGCAGATCGCTGTGATTCACGAGGCATTCGCGCCCACCACGGCGGAGATCGAGCGGGCGCGCAAGATCGTCGCAGCCTACAACGAGGCGCAACAGAAGGGCCTGGGAGTAGTGAGTCTGGGCTCGAAGATGATCGATCCTCCTGTCGTGCAGCGCGCGTTGAAGCTGATGGCACGCGCGCAAGCGATGGGATTGGTCGAGTGAAGATCGATCCACGCTGCCGGGTCGGAATGTTCTTGGTTCTTTGTTGCTGGGGGTCTGATGGCAATCCTCGAAAAAGCTGAACTGGTGGCAAACGCGGCGGGACGAATCGTCCCTGAAACCGTCAACGGGCGCCCGCAGGTCCCGTACATGGGCGTCGGAAAATACCGGCCGCTCGATGGCAAGGCCTCGCCACCGATCCGCACCGCGGCGGACTATCCCGAAAATGGCGATAAGCTCGTGCCTGATCTCGAAAGCGCGCTGCGGAAGTGCGGCCTGCGCGACGGCATGGTCGTATCGTCCCATCATCATCTCCGCGACGGTGACCGCGTCGCGCTTATGGCTCTGGAAACCGCCGCGAAGATTGGCGTGAAGAACCTGACATGGTTCCCCAGCGCATCGTTTCCTTCGCAGAAGAGCGCGATTGAGTTGATGGAGTCGCGCGTCATCGACCACATCGAAGGCAGCATGAATGGGCCGCTCGGTGACTACTGCACGCAAGGCAAGATGCACGGCATGGGCGTTCTGCGCTCGCATGGCGGGCGCTGGCAGGCGATTCAGGATGGCGAGGTGCACATCGATATTGCTGTGATCGCCGCGCCTACGGCCGATCCGTTCGGCAACTGCGATGGCTCCCATGGCAAATCCGCGTGCGGCTCGCTCGGGTTCGCGCTGGCAGACTCGATCTACGCGGACCACGTCATTGTCGTAACCGACAACCTGGTTCCGTTCCCGTGCGTGCCGTGGCAGATTCAGGGCAACAATGTGGATTACGTCGTCGAGGTCGACTCCATTGGCGATCCTTCCAGAATCGTCTCCGGCACGACCCAAATCACGCGCTCGCCAGACCGGCTGCGCATCGCCGAGTTCGTAGCGCGCTTTCTGCGCGACGCGGGCATCATGCGCAACGGCTTCTCCTTCCAGGCAGGGTCGGGCGGAATCGCGCTCGCGTTCGTCAGCTATCTCAAGCAGATGATGAAGCAGGCCGGCGTAAAGGCCCGTTTCGTGCGCGGCGGGTCGACCAAGTACCTCGTGGAGTTGCTGGAAGAAGGGCTCACGGACTACATCCTCGACGGGCAGACGTTCGACCTCGACGGTGTGCGCTCCATGGCAACGAATCCGCTCCATGTCGCGACCTCCCCGTTCACTTCCTACAACTATCACGGCAAAGGGAATTTCGCGTCGATGGTCGATGCAGTCGTTCTCGGCGCCACCGAAGTCGACGCAAACTTCAATGCGAATGTAGTGACGCACTCCGACGGACGCCTTCTCCACGGCATTGGCGGATGGCAGAATTGCCTCGAGGCAAAGTGCACAATCCTGGCAGTGCCTTCGTTCCGCGACCGCATTCCGGTGATTGTCGATGAGGTTACGACGCTGTGTGGACCAGGAGAGCTAATCGACGTTGTGGTGACCGAGCGCGGCATCGCGATCAACCCACGGCGTCAGGATCTTCTGGATGCGGTGAAGGGCTCGAAGTTGCCGATTCGTTCGTTGCGCGAACTCAAAGAGGAAGTCGAACGCATCTGCGGGGGAAAACCTCAGCGGCCCGTGCACCGCGATCGTCCGGTAGCGATCGTGAAGTGGGTCGATGGCACGGTGCTCGATACAGTCTGGCAACTGTCGTAAATCAGCTTCCACGCATCGTGCAAAAAAGTTTGGGCAGTTGGCGATCTGGTGGCCATGACGCTGCTGCGTAATCTTTCTTTCGCCCCTTCGGGGCTAGCTTCCTACCACACCTCGCAGTTTCCCACGGCTTGCGCCGTGGGCTGCGTTCTTTCGCCGCTTCGCGGCTGGAGTCGTGTCGCGGTGGATCAATCTTCAAAATAAATTTAGCGATTCGCGCGGGAGGGAGCGATTTTTGCAGTTTCGATTTGGGCAAAATGCCCGGCCGAGGGGTACCCCCTCTCCCCCCTCCCCTCTGGAGAGCCTTGCTGGGCGCGGGGTTTGCAAGAATGCTCTGCAAAATCTTGAGCCCTAAGGGGTTAGGGGTCAAAATCTTGATAACAAAGAACTTGCGGGTCTGGTAAGAGCGGCTGAGCAGACCGCTAGCGCCTTGGAAATCATCTGCTTCTTTACCTGTGGAAGGCAAGGTCAGATGTCACAGGATTGTGCTGTGGAAATTTCCCGGGACGTAGCGAAGACTACGTCCCGGGCGAACCTCCATCAATGCGAACGCGTCAATTGACGGTCTCGGTGAAATTGACACTGCCGGTCTGCGTCGAGCCCGCCGTGATCGTCACCGTTCCAGCGGTCGAGCCGGTGGTGTAGCTCACCGAGGCCTGGCCGAACGAATTGGTGATCGGCGTGGTGGTGGAGAATGTGCCTCCCGCGCCGTTATCAGTGAACGTCACGGTATAACCCGTGACGGCATTGCCATACTGGTCCGTCACCGAGACGATGAGCATGCTCGGCAGCAGTGTGTTGGGGTTCGCCGACTGGTTATTGCCAGACACGATTGTGATTTTGGAGGCCGCAGCGGCAACCGATTTCTCGCTGGCGGTGACTTTCACGCTGCCGTCCGACGCCGTGACAGTCGTGCTTTGCGCCTTAGTTGGAAGCGTATACGAAGTGCTGGCTTCGCCATTCGAGCCGGTAATTGCAGGATTCGGCGAGAACGTTCCGCCCACACCGTCCGTGAAGCTGATGGGAGCGCCCGCTACGATCCCCCCGGACGAGTCCTTCGCCTTGATGACAATGGGCTGTGGGAGAGTTGTTCCTACTGTTCCCGTCTGCTTTCCACCCGAAATGAGTTGCAGCTGAGTAACAGCCACCGCAGTCGTTGCAGTCTCGGTGAAAGTGGCCGACGAGTAGCCGGAACTGCTGGCCGTGACGGTGTAAGTCCCAGCAGTCGTGGGCAACGTGTAACTGGTCGACGCGATCCCACTGCTGTTCGAGACGGCTGGGTTGGGACTGAACGTCCCGTGGCCGGTGCCATCGGTGAAGGAGACGCTCACGCCGGAAACGGCGGTTCCGTTGCTGGTGGCCAAGACAGTCAATGCCGTGGGCAGCGTGGTGCCGGTCACGCCTGACTGGTTGTTGCCGCCGTTTACTGCGAGAGTCTTGGTTACGGTGGAAGTCTCTTTAAAGGTCGCCGAGGTGTAGCCGACAGAGCCCGCCGTGATGGTGATTGACTTGGCCGACTTCGGCAGCGTGTAAATGGTGGACGCGACACCGCTACTGTTCGTAACCGCCGTGGCGGGATTGAAAGTACCTTTTGCCCCGTTGTCTATGAAGGTCACGCTGAGGCCAGAGACGGCGGTTCCGTTATTCGTGGCCTCGACGGTCAGTGGCGTCGGGAGCGCAGTTCCCGCCGGCCCCGTCTGGTTGTTGCCGCCCGTTACAGTAATAACTTTGCCTGAAGTGGTGGCTGTCTCGGTGAAGGTCGTGGACGAAAAGCCTGTACTGCTGGCTGTGACCGTATAGGTCCCCGGTGTCGCGGGCAGTTTGTAACTGGTCGATGCAATACCGCTGCTGTTGGTGACGGCCGGATTTGGAGTGAAAGTTCCGCCCGCGCCGTCCGTAAACGACACACTGACACCAGAGGTCGCCGTGCCATTCGTTGTGGCTAATACGGTCAGTGCCGTCGGCAGTGTGCTGCCCGCCGCTCCGGTCTGATTATTACCGCCATTCACGGCGAGCGTCTTGACGGCTCCGGTGGCCGTTTCAGTAAACGTTGCAGACGAATACCCGGCGCTGGTGCCAGTGATGGTATATGTCCCCGCTGTGGCGGGCAGCTTGTAGCTGGTCGTCGCGATACCGCTGCTGTTGGTGACCGCAGGGTTCGGAGTGAAAACGCCGTTCGAGCCATCGCTGAAAGCGACGCTGACGCCGGACACAGCCGTACCGTTATTCGAGGCCAACACGGTTAAGGCCGTGGGCAGAGTAGTGCCGGTAGCACCAGTCTGATTATTTCCGCCGGTTGGAGTGAGAACGGTCGATTGCGTCAGATACCAGGGTGTGGTGGTGTCGTCGGTCTTGAGGAAGTTGAGGAGTGCGGTTGCAACCTTCAACTGCCCGTACTGCGACGAAGGATGCGTACCGTCGGCGGAGAAATCCGCGCAGTCCCACTCCAGTCCATCTTTCCGGCCCAGCATTCCATTCGACCAGTAGTACGGTCCCCACGACATCCAGGGCGCGACTACCGGTCCCAAAGCGGGGTTGTAGTTCAAATTTAGGTTGCCGTTGATCTGGTCCTGAATCGCCCACTTCACGGCGAAGCCAACTTCGTACGCGTACGGTTCAGGATTGTCGGGATGGCCGACGCCATTGGAATACCCGCCATACACACGCGACGAGAAGTAGACCATCTTCAAGTTCGGGAACAGAGTGTGCATGGTCTGCATCATGGTCTCGTATTCGGTCTGGAGTTCGGCGATGTCCGTCGGGAATGTTCCGGTCGAGATTCCGTCCGTGTCTTCCATCCAGATCACGACGACCTGGTTCGCGGTCACGCCGCTCTGCGGCAGATAGTTATTGATGACCGTGGACCAATACGCCGACGTCGTGCTCTCGAATACATAGGGCGTGCCGCCACCCTGGGCGCCGTTGACAATCACCAGATAGGGATTCTTTGCGGGGTCGGCATACGCAACGGGTAGGAACCGGCCAAACTCATTCTGCGCCGTCGATTCGCCGATGGACATCATTACGTATTTGCCGGTCGGACTGTAGTTCCCGTTGGCATCGAGAGGAACAATTCCTTTTGCAAAGTTGACGCCGTCAGCATCGTGGGACGCCGGCCGCACGTTGCTGCCATTGGGATACAACCCGCCTTCGGAGCCCTGATAAGTTCCCGTGCCCAGATCGGTCAGCGCGGTCATGGGAGTCGTGGTGTTGGGAACGTCGAAGGAAATGTCGTTGCAGTTGTCCGCGAGGTTGGCGAAGACGCCGATCGAAAGCGGTGCGGTGGCGGTGGAACCAGAACTCGTATCGGTGACTTTGACCGTGAAGGTGTAGTTTCCTGTGGCCACGGTGGAGGCGATCGTGCCCGTGATGGCGCCCGCACTGGAGAGCGTCAATCCAGAGGGCAATGTGGAGCCAGACGACAGTGCCCAAGTGTAGGAACCGGTTCCGCCCTCGGCCGCGAGATTTGTTTCATAACTAGCGTTCTGCGTGGCTTGCGGCAGAGTCGGCGGACTGGAGACCACCAGAGAAGTGGGCGCGAGTCCGTTACCGGTAAGGGTCAGTCCGTTATCGATTACCTCGGTATAGGTCAGATCCAGCGCGCCGGTTTCGGACTCGACTCCACTCGGGGTGTAGTACACCGTAATCGGCAGGGTGCCACCCGCCGCGATATTGGTGGGAAGCGTCACGTTGTTCGTGGTGAAGCTCGGCGGCGACAAGGTGATACCGGTAAGACTCACAGTGCCGGTTCCGGTATTGGTGATCGTAACGGTTTGACCAGCGCTGGTACTCCCGACCTTCTGGTTCGGGAAAGTAAACGCCGACTTATTCAAGGAGGACACGCCCGTACTCACAACTCCGGTACCGGTCATCGGCACCTTGAAGACAGTGCTGTCACTCAGGTTGATGACGAAGTTGCAGTTGTAGATCTGCGGTGCGGTCGGATTCAAAAAGATCGAATAATGAGTGATGCTCTGGGTCAAGCCGAAGGAAAATGGAGCTACGCCCGACGCGATGTCATAGCCGGGGCAGTCAAACCCAATGCTGTCGATGGTGAGGCCTTTGCCCGTGAGGTTGGTGATGGTCAGCACCTTACTGCCTGATGGCACGCCGATGTAGACGTTTCCAAAGGCCAGCGAAGATGGCGAAGAAGAGAGGTCTTGAGCGAGAGCAGGGAGAGTCGCGGCCAAAATCAGCAAAATGCCAACGGCAGCAAGGGTCAGAGCGGGGCGGGTCTGTGCTTTCATGGATCCTCTCATCAGGGAGAACTTTGGGTATTCGTATCCGGACGACGAAGGGGGTCGACGCCCGACTCGAAACAGCTGATTGCACCTTCGGAGGGGCGCTGATAACAAAAGCACGCCGCTCGGCCGTACCTTGATATAGACCTTGGGAATCGCTCGTCGTGTCTCGCAGGCGGTGCCCAGGAAAGCACGAGGACCGAGGGGAGTTGGCAACCATTGTGGATTCCGACGGGTGGGCCGTCAAGGATGAAAGTTCTTGCACAGTCGGAGGGCTCGGAAAGGCCGGGCCTAGGCGGGGAAATCCCAACCTTCTTCTTTCATCTTGCGGTTGGTCCAATGCTGCAGTTGTTCGAAGAGAGCAGGTTCGATGACGGCGAAGCGGATGCCGACGCGGCCTTCGTCGCCGACCCACATGAGGCGGGCTTTGGCCTGGAAGAGGATGTCGGTTTCGGGCAAGACGAAGCTGATGTCGAGCAATCCGGCAAAGCGCAGAGGCTCTTTCAAGCCGTCGAGACCCATTCCCCCGGTGCTCAAGTTGACTCCCTGCACGCAGATTTCTTCGCCATGAGGGCCTTTGACGGTGACCGGAATCTGGACGCGGGTGCGGAAAAACTTCTGCTGCTCGTTGCTGATGAAGCCCATTGAAGCAGTGGTTTCCCCGGGAGCGAAGTTGATGTTGTATTCCTTCAGCTTGCGACTCAGGGTGCGCCGGGAAATGCCGAGTTGCTCGGCGGCGAGGGTGCGCTGGCCGCCGGTGCGCTCCAAAGCTTTAATGATCATCTGCTCTTCCATGCTATCGAGATTGCTGACCGGCATGGATGCAGTTTGACGCAGCGCGGCAGGCTCTCCGGTGAGAGCGGCGTTGAGCCGGGCGAAGTCGATTTCGGAGCCGGAGGATTCCATCGCCATCTTGGCGACCAGGTTGCGCAATTCGCGAATGTTGCCCGGCCAGGGATGCGAGAGCAGAGCAGAAATCGCCTGCGTAGAAAAATTCTTGCTGGGCGCTTTCAGGCGCAGGAAATGTTCGGCGAGGGCAACGATGTCCTCGGGGCGCTCCCGCAGTGGAGGAACGCGGAGCTGAATCTGACCGAGACGGTGAAAAAGATCCTGGCGGAAGCGGCCGTCTTTGACCGCTGCTTCGAGATCCTGGTTGGTGGCAGCGACAATGCGGACATCGACCTTGATCTTACGGTGGCCGCCGAGGCGGTAGAAAGGCTGGCCATCGAGTACGCGCAGTAGTTTCACCTGCGTTTGCGGTTGCAGTTCGCCGATTTCGTCGAGGAAAAGCGTGCCCCTATCGGCCATTTCGAACAGGCCTTGTTTGGAAGCGTCAGCACCGCTGAAGGCGCCTTTTTCATATCCGAAGAGTTCGCTTTCGACGAGGTTCTCGGGAAGCGCGGCGCAGTTAATGTCGACCCAAGGTCGGATGCGGCGGTTCGAAGACTCGTGAATGGTGCGCGCGATGAGTTCCTTACCAGTGCCCGTCTCTCCAGTGATCAGCACGGTTTCCGTGTGGCTTGCGACGCGGTCGACCAGAGCCATGAACCGGTGCATCAAGGGGCTGGCCAGAATGAATATCGTGTCATCGATCGTGCGGGAAATCACGCCCGGTGGGGGCGAGGCAAGCACCGGCGATGTCGCGTTCGCGACACTGGGACTCGTTGCGGCTAGCGGCACGACCACCGCGATCAGCGCTGCGGGGGCGGTGCCCAGAATCGTCGCCGAGAACTGCACGGGAAAACTCGGTCCAGTCTTGGGTTGAGCAAAGAGGCGGCATTGATAGTCAACGGGCGCGGAAATGGCCGACAGAATCGCTTTTCGCAAGAGAGAACGGTCTTCGCCGTTTACCTTTTCGGCTTGGGTAAAGAGCGCACAAAAGTCTCGCCCCACAAGTTCCTGAGATGAATATCCAAAGAGTCTGGAGAATGCGGCGTTGCACGCCTTGAATTCTCCCTGGAGATCAGCGGAGAAAACGGCCAACTGCGCAGACGCTGCGTTCGCGGCGCCATTAGGGACGCTGGTAAATGGCTCTTGCTGGTCCGAGCTGCGGTGCGGAGTCGGCATATGTCGGCGTTTGGAATGATGGTGACACAGGCAGGGCACTTCGACCGAGAGGCGTGTTACGAAGGGCGTAACTAAGGTAACGTCGGTCTGAAGATTAGCTTGCAGAAATGTGCACACCAAGAAAGGCGGATCCGGGTCGAATGAGAAATACTTTTACTACTTGCCTTCCGATACGAACAGGCTCGACACCTGGTAATAGCCGGTGTACGCGTACGAATTCAGGTCGTCGGTCACGAACATCTCACGCATGGAGAGGAGACCGGTGCGGTCGGCGGGCGCGAATTCCTTGAAGAGCGTACGTCGTCCAGTGGCGAGATCGACGCTCTCGAGACGGCAAGTAATCTCGGAGCGACGGTAGACGAGTACGGAGCGGCCGTCGGCACTCCACTGCGCGACGACGTCCGATTCGGCAAGGCCCGGCACCGGCTGCGGCGCACCGCCTTCGATGGGATAGATGGAATATTTTCCGTCGCTCCCGCGCGCCAAGACCCGCTTCCCGTCGAAAGACAGCTTGCCATCGCGGGTGCCTTCCGGTGTCACCGGGCGCGGGGCGCCGCCACCGACTTCCTGAATATAGAAGCGAGTGCCCTTGCTGGGTTCGTTGCCGCAGATAAGAATGCGCTTACCGTCGCGGAACCACTGGGCACTGACATAGTTCTCAATCTCGCCGCGCGCAAGCTGTTGGGTCTGCCCTGCACCAGTGGGATAGATCACAAGCTGAGGCGGCCTAGACTGGACCACGGCGAGCGCCCACTTGCCGTCGGCGGAGAGGTCGGCGGGCCATCCCTCGCCCAGACGGACAACCGGAGAACCCGCAGGCGACCCGCTGGTTTTGCGCAGGCACACGGCGTAGTTGCTTCCCAGGCCGGTCTCGGCGAACAGAAGCGTCTGCCCGTCCTGCGAGAGTGCGCGCACATGAGATGTATTGAGCCAGGAGAGGTCGCGATCGTCTGCGTCGCCGGGAGTGTGCACCATCGCCACGTAGCGGTAGTCGACACGATTGGCGAGCCAGCGTCCGTCGCGAGCCAGGTCCTGGATCGTGAGGCCGCCGGGAGCCTGTGAGGCGATGCGGCGCTTGCCGCTCAGCGTCACTCCGTAGACTGTGTAGCTTCCGCCGCTGAGGCTTGCAGAGAAAAGGATCTCGCCGCCGTCGGGCGACCAGGCCAGCCCACGCGCGCTCCAGTAGCCGTCGGAAAGCGCGGTGTTGTTTCCGGCAAGGTCGATGACGTTGACTGCGCCACGATCATCCCACTTGCGCGGGTGCTCGAAATACGCGATGCGATCTCCGTGCGGCGAGAAACGCAGATCGCTCATATAGCCGCTGACCGCGCGGAGAACGTGGCCGATGGGGTACTCAAGGCGGTCCTTGCCCGCGACTTCGCGGATGATTGCGAGTTGCGAGCCGTCGGGTGAAAAGTCGGCCTGCCGCACTCCCTCCTGAACCTCGCGCGGAGCCCCGCCTCCGAGAGGCATGCGCGCCAGCGTTCCCGTGAACAGCCGGTACCATACGTAGCGGGCATCCAGAAGAACGGCAAGTTCCCCCTGGGACGAAACCGCAAGCAGGTGCATCCCCCGCGGGCCCAGCGGTTGAGGCTCAGGATAATCCGGACGCACCGTGAAGATTTGCGGCGTGTTGCCCCAGCTCGCAGCGCTGTAAACGACAGTCTGTTTGTCAGCCGCGAAGGCTGCCTGGAACACAGCCTCGCGCCGGAAGTTCAGCTGGCGAAAGACGAGCGGCTCCGGACCGCGTCCCGCGCGGAAAGCGAACAGCAGCGCAACTGCAGCGATGACCGCAAACAAAGCGGCAAGCATCCACGCGATGCCCGCGCGGTCCGCTCGCCGGCCGGCGCGCGCGATAGGCACTCCCAAGGAGGTTCCGCTCCGAGTCCCAGACGTCACTCCGGACGTCGCTCCAGACAGCGACCCAGTTTGCGAACCGCCTTCCGAAATCCACCGCAGCTCTTTCCACAGATCGCCCGCCGACTGCCAACGGTCGTCGGGATCCTTCTCCAGACAAACGCCGATGGTGCGCTCCAGCGCCGGCGGAGTGAGCGGCTGCAGTTTGCTGATCGGGTCCGGATCGTTGTGCAGAATGGCCGAGGCCACGCTGAACTCGCTCTTGCCCTGAAACGCGCGGCCGCCAGTCACCATTTCGTAGAGCACGGCGCCTAACGAAAAAATGTCACTGCGAGCATCGACTTCGTTCCCCTCGACTTGCTCGGGGGCCATGTACGGGACCGTTCCCAGGACCGCGCCGTGTTTCGTCATCGGCGTGGCCCGCGGCGTCATATCGGTGAGGGTCGCTCCCGTGCCCATTTGCGGATCGGCTTTCGCCAGGCCAAAATCGAGCAGCTTGGCGCCGGATTTCGTCAGCATGATGTTGCCCGGCTTCAAGTCACGATGCGTCACGCCGCTGCGATGCGCTTTGTCGAGGGCGCTCGCGATCTGCGTTCCGTACTGAAGGACTTGCGCCACCGGCAGTGGCCCTTTTTCCAGGCGCGCGGCCAGCGACTCGCCCTCCAGGAATTCCATGACAATGAAATCCACGCCATCTTGCCGGCCCACGTCGTGCAGCGTGCAGATATGGGGATGATTCAGGCTGGAAACAACTTTGGCTTCGCGCTCGAAGCGTTGGCGGCGCGTCGCATCGTCAGAGAGATGGTGCGGAAGAATCTTGATGGCGACCGTGCGGTCGAGACGCGTGTCCCGAGCCCGATACACTTCTCCCATGCCGCCTGCGCCAATGGGCGCAAGGATTTCATACGGGCCAAGTTTGAAGCCGTTGAGCAGCGGCATGGATGGGCGGATTATAAGCTCTCCGCGGGAGAGCCGCGGCAAATTAGATCATGGCGTACCCCTGCCAACAAATCCGGCCTTAAGACTTCAGTTTGGATGCCCCACCTTCGTGTGGTTACTTAAGTAAGCTTTAGAACCGCTAAGCCTTGCAATACGATGCGGGCAGGCTCGAACCGGGAGAGATGTCTTCCACGAGGGCCGAGCGCGGGCTGCAAAGTCCGCGCAGTAAATTCTTGTGTGCTCGCGGGAGGATGACGAGGGCGTCATCGGGGACAGCGCGCTCGCTTCGAGGCCGTGAAGGGTCGCGGTTGGGGCTGTAAATGAACGAAGAGAAAGACGGATTGTCGATTCAGACGAAGGCATTCGTCGGCATCACCGCCTCGTTTGGCGTGGTGGTGCTGGGGTATGCCTTGCTGCATTGGCAATCGCACGACCTGATGCGGTTCGCGTGCTACCTGGCAGTTGCTGTGCTGGCTTCTGGACTAAAGGTGCAACTGCCCGGCATCGACGGCACCATGTCGGTAAACTTTCTGTTCATCCTGCTGGGCGTGCTGGAACTGAGTCTTCCCGAAACGCTGCTGATCGGCTGCACAGCAACTCTGGTGCAGAGCGTCTGGCAAGCGCGCAAGCGGCTGGATCCGGTTAAGGTGCTGTTCAACGTGGCGGGCATGATGGCCAATGCCAGTGCCCTAACCTATCTCAGCTATCACTGGCTAGCTGCCAGGTTCGGATCGAACAAGCCCATTCTCCTGATGGTCGCGGCGCTGGTGTTCTTCTTCGCCAATACCTTGCCGATCTCAATTGTCATCGCGATGACCGAGGGCAAATCGAGCCGCAAAGTGTGGTCCGAATGTTATTTCTGGTCGTTCCCGTATTACCTGGTGGGTGCGGCAGCAGTGGGACTCGTGGGGATCGTGAACCGAGCGGAGGGATGGGAAACCTCGCTGCTGATTCTGCCCTTGATCTATTGGGTGTACCGATCGTACCGGTTGTACCTCGGCAGACTGGAGGCTGAGAAAGAGCGCGTCGAGGTAGAAAAACGGCACGTGGAGCAGATCGCGTCGCTGAACATGCGGACGATCGAGGCGCTGGCGCTGGCCATCGAAGCCAAAGACCAAACCACGCACACGCATCTGCAGCGTGTGCGCACGTACGCAGTGGCCGTCGCCACTCAACTGAATCTGCCGGAAGGCGAGATTGAGGCGCTGCGCGCCGCTGCCCTGTTGCATGACATCGGGAAGCTGGCGGTTCCGGAACAAATCATCAACAAACCGGGCAAGCTCACCCCGGAAGAATTCGAAAAGATGAAGGTGCACCCTCTGGTCGGCGCCGAGATCCTGGAGCGAGTGGCATTTCCGTACCCGGTAGCACCGATTGTGCGCTCGCATCACGAGCGCTGGGACGGAACGGGATATCCCGAGGGCTTGAGCGGAGAACAGATTCCAATTGGAGCGCGCATTCTGGCCGCTGTGGATTGCCTGGACGCCCTGGCTTCTCACCGTCAGTATCGTCCCGCGTTGCCGTTGGGCGAGGCGATGGCGAAGGTAAAAGAGAAGTCCGGGAAGTGGTTTGATCCACAGGTGGTCGAAATTCTTCAAGATCGTTATGTGGAATTGGAGCGCATCGCGCAGATGTCAGAAGACACAGAGGGCCTCCGCGGGCTCTCTAAAACGGTGCGGGTGGAGCGCGGCCAGGCGCCAGCGGCAGGATTCGAACGAACTGAACCCACCCACGGTCCCTCGGACAGCGGAGACTTCCTGGCCTCGATCGCGTCGGCGCGGCAAGAGGCGCAAACGATGTTTGAACTGAGCCAGGACCTGGGCGTGTCGCTGAGTTTGAGTGAAACGCTGTCGGTCCTGTCGATGCGGCTGCGCCGCATGATTCCCTACGACTCAATCGCAGTGTTCGTGAACCGGAACGGTTGGCTGTTGCCGGAACTGGTGAGCGGCGAAAACTTCCGGATGCTGTCGTCGCTGAAGATTCGCGTGGGCGAAGGGCTGTGCGGATGGGTGGCGGCAAACTGCAAGCCCATTGTGAACGGGAATCCGCAGGTGGAAGCCGGCTACATTGTCGATCCCGGCAAGCATACGACGCTGCAATCGGCGCTGGTGGTGCCTCTCGAAGGCTTGAATGGCGTGGTTGGCGTGCTGGCCATGTATCAGGCGAATCGCGATGCCTTCACCCCCGATCATTTGAGAATTCTGCTGGCGGTGGCCTCGAAAGTCGCGCTTTCCGTCGAGAACGCGTTGAAGTACCAGCAGGCGGAGAGTTCGGCGACGACGGATTATCTGACGGGTCTGCCCAATGCTCGTTCGCTGTTCGTGCATCTGGCACAGGAAGTGGCGCGCTGCCGCCGCATGAAAACTTCGCTGGCGGTGTTGGTGTGCGACATCGACGGCTTCAAGGCGATCAACGATTCGTTCGGGCACCTGGAGGGCGACAAACTGCTGCGCGAGTTTACGACGCGCCTGAAAGACGTGTGCCGCGGCTACGACTATGTAGCGCGCATGGGCGGAGACGAGTTTGTGATTACCGCTCCTGGACTCACTGCGGAAGCGGCGAAAGATAAAGCCGATCGTCTGAACCAGGCGGCCATCGAGTCGGGACGGCATGTGTGCGGGCGGGATGTGATCACGCTGAGCGTGGGGATGGCATTCTGTCCCGACGACGGTACCGATGTGGAACGCCTGCTGGCCGAGGCCGACCGCCGCATGTACTCCATGAAGCAAGTTCACCACGCAGAAGCAATTACCCGCGAGCAGGACACAAAGTCCCGCGGAGCGACAGCGGAATAGGAGACCTTCGACCATGCTAGGG
>PMUM01000412.1 GCA_003166855.1 Acidobacteriaceae bacterium
CGATAGATGTCGAGCCGCCGGTGCGGACAGAGAACTCCGGAATAAACTTCTCCAGGATCGATTTGATCTTTCTCCGCTTGCTGACATCGGGGTCCCATTTGTCTTTTTCTTCCAATGGCGCCTGCTGACCCAAAGCGGAAAATGTTACCTGGCTTCCCCGGTCTTCAATTTGCTCTCCCCAGATCTTTTTGATCTCGAAGCCTGCAACTCCGATCGCCTTCCTGAGAGAACTAACGATTTTCTCTCTTTCCTCCGGAGTGAAATCTTCTGAGTAGATCTTTTTCCAACCCGCTGAGTCGTAGCGATAGAATTTTGTCCCGGATGTGGGAAGGAGCGATAGATTCAGCAGGCGCTCGTCATGTGGAAGGCTGGAGACGAATTGTTTTTCAAACTGCGGCCAATCGCCTCCGGAAATCACGGCCACTTTGACAACCGCGAGAAGGTCATGCAGCAGCCCCGACATTTCGCCATCAAGGGATGATTTACTTTCCGCGAGAGTTCCGTCCAGATCAAACACAATTAGTTTTTTCACTATGCTTCGCCCTCTGAAGTCTCGCGATTTCAATCCGGCAGCGCAACCTCCAACACGTTCACTGCGCCGTGGGGCTGGAAAACGCACGTTCCGATCGCCGCTGGCAAGACGAATACGTCGCCTTTTCCGACGGCGTAAGTGGCGCCCCCGTGCTCGACTTGCCCCGCGCCTTCGACGCACACCAGTATGCGCGGGACGCCCACGGCGCCGACGGTAAACGACGATTGTCCGCGCAAGCGCCACAGAACAAAATGTTCACAGTTAAACAGTCTTTCGCGTTCCACCGGGGTCGTCGTCTCCACCAGGGGCGTCACCCGACCGACCGGGCCTTCCGCAAAATCAACGCACGCAAGCGCCTTATTGACCTGGAGTGCACGCGTCTTTCCAGTCTTCGCGTCAACATGGCCCCAGTCATACAGGCGAAACGTCACGTCGCTGTTCTGCTGAATCTCGAACACCACGAGGTCTCCGCCAAGAGAGTGCACTGTCCCAGCCGGCAGGAAAACAGCTTCGCCGGGCTTCGGAGTTAAGCATGAGAGGCGGGCCGCCACTGTGCCGTTCGTGAGCGCCCGCCGCAGATCGGCTTCAGTCGTATTTGGCTTCAGCCCCGCATAGATGCGGCTTTGTCTCCCGGCTTCCAGCACGACCCATGCTTCGGTCTTCGCAGTCTCGCCTGCTGGTAGCAGGTTCAAATTCGCTTTCGTGGGATGCACCTGCACGGAGAGCATTTCATGTACGTCGAGGAACTTCAGCAACAGCGGAAATCGCCGAAATCGATGGGCTAGCTTTCCCAGGATTTGCTCTGGAAACTGCTTCAGCAATTGACCGATCGTCTGTCCTTTGAGAGGTCCCTCGGCTACTCGGCTTGCATAGTCATCGCGGTCGCTGAGTATCCAGGCTTCGCCGACAGGTCCGCTCGGTAGAGGGGCGGTGAGCAGGTTCGCCAAACGTCGGCCACCCCACAATCGATACTGATAGATCGGTTCAAATCGCAGAGGATAGGGAAGTGCTTGCGGAATCGTGTGTCTGTTCTCATGTTTCGTCAGCGGGCTGATCTCACTCCTCATTTAGGGTCTCTGCCGTCGTGTTGAGCTTGCGTAGTCCTTCGTGCTGGTTGCNNCGCGCTTCCAGTAGGGGATATGGCCATGATGACTCTCGCCCACGGGATGCGCGTGTTCCGTGTTGTTCATGCTCGTCTCCAGTACAAAAACGGAAATGAGTGGAACCGGCGTCAGCCGGTGAAAAAGGATGAACGCTCTTTCCTGGATCTCTACTCTCACTTAAACGCCGCTCATGGAAAAAGAAGATTCGTGTTCGCCTTCACGCACCCAATATGGCGACCGGCCGTAGTGAAGATGGAGACGGCTTTCATACTCACGAGTGATCGGCATGGATTCAGTGAACTCGGGGCCCGTTTTTATGGTTTCTCTGGAGAGGCTAACGAACACTTTGGAATCTGTCCAGTTCACCTCGTTAATCCAGGCGGGTGAAACCAGTACCTTCTTNNTCCACGACGAACCCTGCCACATGGCCGATGTCGCCATCAGTCGCGGCGATGTGGTAGCCAGTCACAGCTTCGGTACTCCGCAGATGTGAATCCGCCGACTCTTTCCGAATCCTTTCCGTCAGAGCTTCCTTAGAAGCAATTGCTGGAATATCCAAGTTCATCGGGCAGTACGCTGGGGCCCACAGATAGGGACCTTCCCAATAATATGGATAGCCGTAATACCCCAGATATTCAGCCTCGTGCTGCCGGGATACGGGTCGGTGTGTGTCGATGTTGGGGCTATGCTCCACTTGCTTTCTCGTCAGCGCCACATCCAACCGCTTGGTTTGCCAATCTACATTAACCACCGAAAATGGCGAGATTAGCACTTTGCGGTCGCCAAGCCAGCTGCCGGTTTCTGCCGTGAGGTAGCGGATTGCCCATGTCTCGTCGTCGAAATATAACTGATCTACGGTTCCAATCTCGCCGTCCTTGGCCCGGATCACAAGACCCTTCACATTGTTCGCGTTCGTTAGCATTATCTTTGCCCTCCACAAACGAGGCAGCTATAGCCACAGCCCTGCGGATCTGGCTTTGCTATTAGTCGCTGGACCTCTGGTGGCGTGGATCGTGCCGCCACTGCTTCCGCCGAACAGCATTGTGAAGTACGAAAACCCTGCCACAAATTGGGCCGAGGCCGGGGATCAATAAAGAGAGCAGATCCGAACAAAAGCCCCCAAAAGCCTCCCCAGAACGCACCAACTTTGCCCAATATTTCATGCGGTCGCCGGTATTGTAGTAGCC
>PMUM01000291.1 GCA_003166855.1 Acidobacteriaceae bacterium
AAAGCGCTGCGCCACCCAAACGCACTCAAAGGCGAGTCTTTCCGCAAACTTTTTAGTCGAGTGTCGGCTGCGCGGGCGGGAGCGCCCGCGCCACATAAATCATCTGCGCCAAATGAATCATCAATCATTCAGCGCCGGCTGAATCATCAATGATCTGCGCCACATAAATCAATCGCGCCACATCAATCTAGAACAGGTTCTTGATGCCCCGGAAGAAGTAGAGGCTGAGGAGCGCTAGCGCAGGGCCGCCCCAGATCATCAGGGTGCACTTCCAGCCGAGGGAGCGGGCGAGTTCCTGCTGGCTGCGCCAGGAGATCAGGAAGGTTTTGTTGTTGGTGCCTTTTCTCAGAACGACTGGCGGATGCAGAACGAAACCGTTTGCCTGGTCTGAGGAACGGACATTCGAGGGGGAGCCGTTGCCATTCGCCGGGGTGATCAGTGCCGTGAGAACCATGTTGCCGGGGTCGTTATGCGCGGTGGGCACTCCTGCTGCAGACCAGGCTATTGGATTCGAGATCCCTGCCTTCCGCAGCGCGGCGGCGATCTTTTGTTGCTGAGTCATGTCGGCGGTCTTGCTGGGCCCGGAGTCGGGAGAAAGACGAATGACGCGGACTTCGGACTGTGTTCCGAGTCGTTCCGCCAGAGGACCGATCTTGAAGTCGTCGTTGTTGCGTGAAAACGAAATCGAATTCAGCGACAGCGAGAATCCATGGGAGGAGACGGAGTTGAGCGACTCAAGGTCGGGGACCGGTTGCGCGCTCACTTCGACGTCGGAGTTTTCACTGAGGGTGCCCAGGATGAACAGAGAGTTCTTGGGCTTGATGCAGAACTCTTCCACCTTGATTTTGTTGTTGGTGACGATGCCGTGGCGCCCGAGGAAGCTGCGCACGGAGTCGGGCACCGGATCTTTGGTGGTGAAGAACGAGTCGCAGAATTCCTGTTCGAAGTCGCAGTGCAGGTCGAGATCGGCGCCGCGCGGGTCGACGAGCAGGCGGCCCGTGTTGTCGTCGACGAAGAAGGGCAGGTGCATGCATTCGCCCGCAACCTTGACCCAAGACTTATTGCGTCCGCTCTGTTTCCACTCCCAGACCAAGGTGCGGTAGTAGTAGCAGGGGCGTGCAGTGATGGGCGCGAGCATGGTGTAGGGGCCGACGGCGAGGCCGTTGACTTCGACCATGCCCATGGAGGCGCTGCGAATCTTCGAGAACGGAGTGTCGAGAATCAGGCGGCGGCGCTGCAGCAGACGGAATCCGTAGATGAAGAGGCCGATGCCGGCGCAGAAGCCGACGACGCACCAGAGCAGAAGTCCGCTTGGGTGTGAGGAGCGAAGGATCAGGGTCGAAAGAATCACCGATGGTCCGCGGGCGGCTGGGCGCACACCTTCCCTGTGGTCAGGCTATCGAAGGGAAGGTGGAGGCGCAGCTTACGTTGGTAATGGCGCGCGGGACGGGGTTTTTGGGGGATTTGTGGTGGAGGAGACTCCGGGGGCGAGACGCCCCCGGGACAGCCGGCGGGACGCCGGCGCTACTTAACACCGCTACGAACTCACCAGACTTCGCAGCGCTTGCCTTCTGGGCGGACCATTGGCGCGTCGGGTTTGCAACTCCAGGCTTTTTGAAATTCTGGGAGATTGGAGAGCGGGCCGATGACTCGGTACTTGGCGATGGGATGGGGGTCGCTTTGCACCATCAAGCGCTGGGCTTCGGGGCGAATTTCGTCACCGCGGAACTGTCCCCAGGCGATGAAGAACTGCTGCTCGGGAGTGAAGCCGTCGATGTCGGCGGGACGCGGCTTGCCCTCGATCGATTTTTGATAGGCGAGGTACGCGACCTTGGCTCCGCCCAGGTCGCCGATACTTTCGCCGAGCACCAGCTTGCCGTTGTGGTGAATGTCTTTCTCGATGTAATAGTTGTCGAACTGATTGGCCACGCAGGCGGCGCGAGCCTGGAAATCTTTCAGGTCAGTGTCGGTCCACCAGTCGCGTAGTCTGCCGAGATAGTCGTACTGCGCGCCTTCGTCGTCGAAGCCGTGAGAGATTTCGTGACCGATGACGACACCGATGGCGCCATAGTTCACGGCGTCGACCGCATGCATGTCGAAGGCGGGCGGCTGCAGGATGCCTGCCGGGAAGACGATTTCGTTAAGCAGCGGGTTGTAGTATGCGTCGGAGGTGGGTGGGGTCATGCCCCAGCGGCCACGGTCGACGGTCTTGCCGATTTGAGCGCGGTCGTCCTGCTCGACGAACTTTCTTCCGGCGATCATGTCTTCAAAGTATGCGTCACGGCGTATCTCGACGTGGCTGTAGTCCTTCCACTTGTCGGGATATCCGATCTTGGGATTGAAGGTGGCGATCTTGGCCATCGCTTTTTCTTTGGTGTCGTCACTCATCCACGGGCGGCTGAGGATGTCGTCGCGCATGGCGGCGAGGAGATTGCGCACCATCTCCTGCATGCGGGCTTTGGCTTCGGGCGAGAAATATTTCTCGACGTATTTCTTGCCGAGCGCCTCACCGAATAATTGATCGGTGGATTCGACGCAGCGCTTCCATCGGGGCTTCATCTCGGTCGTGCCGGCAAGATATTTTCCGTTGAAGGCGAAATTCTCTTCGACGAATGGCGTCGAAAGCGAGTTGGCGACGGAATCGAGCAGTTGCCACTTCAAATAGACTTTCCAGTCGGCCAGCGGGGTCTGCTGGATCTGGCGGTCGACTTCCTGCATGAACTTGGGCTGGTCGACTTTCATGTCGACGTCGGTGGGGATTTGCTTATGTTTGAAATAGCCGACCCAGTCCACGTGCGGAGCCATCGCCTGCAGCTGGGCGAAGGTAGTGTTGTGATCGGTCGCGGCGGGGTCGCGCAGGGCCACGTTGTCGAGCGAGGCTTCGGCCAATTTTGTTTCCATTCCCATGATGGTCTGGGCCGCGGCTGCGGTGGACTTCTGATCCCAGCCGGCGAGTTTGAACATGGCGGTGACGTGCTCGATGTATTTTTCGCGGGCTTCTTTGAAGCGTGGTTCGGGTTTCAGGTAGTAGTCGCGATCGGGGAGGCCGAGGCCGCTCGCGCCGAGATCGGCGAGCACCCATGAGGGCTTGTGGGGATCCTGCTGGCTGCCCAGGGCGAAGGGCGCGTTCACGATAATGTCGTGCATTTCCGCCATGACTTCTTGCAGAGCGGCGATGTCGCGAGCGGCGTCGATTTTCGCGAACGGCGGTTTGATGGGATCCATGCCGCGGGCGTTGACGCGGGATTCGTCCATGCAGGCTCCGTAGTAGTCGCCGATGATTTGTTCGATGCTGCCTTTGGGGGCGTCCTTGTCGGTGGAGGCGGATTCGAGAATGTCGTGCAGGCGATCCTTTGCGGATTCACCGGCCTGCCAGCGCTTGCTCCAGCGGGCCATGGACGCGGGGATGGGATTGTTGGCGCGCCAGGTGCCATTGGCGAATTCGTAAAAGTCATCGCAGGGGGCGGCTTTGCGATCGAGGTCGGTGACGTCGATGCCGTGCAGGGACGAGGTCTGGGATAGGGCGAAGGGCGCGCATGAAATCAGTAGGACGAGCAGGGCGCAGAAGGAATCTCGCAGGGTGCGCATGAATTGGCTCCAGATTAAGGGCGGAATTAGCGGACAGCCATTGTAGATCAGGCATGAGGAGTGTGCTGTGCGTTAGACGGAGGGTGGTGGATTTGGAGAGCGCGAATGTGCTTGTTCGCCAGCCGATATTCGCGTGGAGTTCTCTAGAGGCAACCTTCAAGGCTGCGGTAAATGGAAATCGCCCGCAGGGTGTTCGAGTCATCTGACATCCAGTTGTTGTCAGGCGTTACGAGGCGTCGCGTTTCCTTCGCGCCCGCTTCTCGGATACTCGTTGCTCCAGAGGATGCCAAAAATGGGTACTCAAATAGAGCTTCTTGAGGGTAGGGATGCTTCGACTGCGCAGTGAGGCTCGCGTCGATCTCCTCACTGCTTCGCTCAGCATGACAAGGGTGTTTGGGCAGCGGTTTCCGGGTCGATGCAGGTGGTCGCGACTCCGCGGGCGAGACGCCCCACGGGACAGCCGGCGGGACGCCGGCGCTACTATGCGGCAGGACGGTACTACTTAGCCGCCGGCTTTTAATTCGGTCAGAACTTGCTTGGCGATTTCTTTCAGGGTTTCGAAGACGCCTACGCCCTGGAAGGCGACGGCTTCGACGATGGGTTCGTTTTTCTTGCGCAGTTCGGTGGCTAGCAGATCGACGGGAAGGATGTTGGGCAGGTCGCGCTTGTTCAGTTGCAGCACGTAGGGAATCTTGTTGAAGTCGTAGCCGTGTTCTTTCAGGTTGGACATCAAGTTTTCGAGCGCTTCGACGTTGGCGTCCATGCGCTGTTCCTGGGAGTCGGCGACGAAGACGATGCCGTCGACGCCGCGCAGAATCAGCTTGCGGCTGGCGTCGTAAAAGACCTGTCCGGGGACGGTGTAGAGGTGGATGCGCGTCTTGAAGCCGCGTACATTGCCGAGGTCGAGCGGCAGGAAGTCGAAGAACAACGTACGCTCGGTTTCGGTGGCCAGCGAGATCATCTTGCCCTTCTGCTGGTCCGCAGTTTTCTGGTAGATCACCTGCAGGTTCGTGGTCTTGCCTCCGAGCCCGGCGCCGTAGTACACGATCTTACAATTGATCTCACGCGCTGCGAAGTTGATGAAACTCAAGGCTTTCCTCAAATACGGGCATACCCTTGAGGGCTGCCACGCACACCAATGTCCTAATGGAGGCTCGCGGTCTTTATATCATACGGGAGGTGGGGTACGCAGGTTACTCACGTGACCCCCCGGGGCCCGAAGGAGCCATAAGCAGGTTTTTTGGGTGGTCGCGGGCCGGTCAATGGGCTTGCGGAATTGCATAATACCCTTGTTTGGCGGCGACCTTCAGATTCTTTTTATCCACCAGGATCTCGATGTTGCGATACGCCGAGCTGCCGGTTGCGGCCGTTGGACTATATCCCAGAGTGTATTGATTTCGTGCCTCGTTGGTGATTTGGGCGTAGGCATCTTCGATGGCATTGCGCGAGAGTTCAGGATAAGGGGTCCCACCGCACGTTGCCCAAACGTATTTGGTGAGGAGGTTGGTGCGTCCCTGGTCGGGGATATGAAGCTTGTCGAGTTGCTTGTAAATGGGCAAGGCCCCGCTGTCGACCACGACAGCTCTCACCTGGATGTCGCGGGTTTGAAGCAGGTGCAGCACGCCGCTATAGCTGGCTTTGCTACCCAGTTCCCGCCCGTCGCTAATGACGAAAATGACTTTGCGGCGGGTGCGCTCACGCTTGCTCAGGTCGAGCGCCGCGCGCAGGATGGCGTCATTCATAACATGCGCCTCTCTCGGGGGCGTCGAGACTGGCGCGACCGGAGGTCCTCCCACGGGAAGCCCGTTAACGGAGGGCCCCTGAGGGCCGAGAGGGCCGCCCATCACCGGCGGACCATTATTGTGCCCGCTCACCAGCTTCATTTCGTTCAGCGCGGCGGTGAGTCGCGCAGGCTTGCCGCTAAAGTCGGTGACCTGGCTGACGGTGCTGCTGTAGGTGTAAAGGGCAACTTCGTCGTAGGGACTGAAGGCGCCGGCGAGCGAGGAGTAGGTCTGATTGATTTTCTGCAGGGCGACATCGGCCATGCCGATGTCGAGCACGATCGCGACGGAGAGCTCAAAGGGATCGCTGGTGAAATAGGTCAGCGTCTGCGGCTTGCCGTTCTCTTTGACGGTGAAATCCCGGGCCAGCAGGCCGTCGACCGGGCGCCCGTCGGAATACCTCACCATTACAGGGAGCGACACGAAGTTGACGGTGGTCGAAATCGTGTAGAGATCTTGTTTGGGATTGATCTGGTTTCTGGGAAGAGAACCCGGGGGGACCGTCTCAACCGGAGGCATGGGTGGCGGAGCGGGCTTGTCCGCATCGGACGTGCCTTGCGTCGCCTCGTTCGCCTGCTTCGGCTGGTCGCCCGGGAACGGGATGGGTTCGTTGGGCCGATTCGTGCCGGGCGGCGGGACCGGAATGGCAGGCTTGGGCGCCGGTGGTTGTACGGTCGAGGGCGCGTCGGGGATGTCCTGCGCAGGCTGGGAGGCGGCGGGCGGCGGAGACTGCGTCTGACCGGACTGCGCCTGCAAGGATGGGACGGCTAAAGCTCCCACGATCACCAGGGCTACCCGCTTGCCCCAAGTGCTTGTCCATGTTGCCTTAACGTTGACCGGCACCATTGCGTTCCTCGTCCCGCGCAACTTTCTGTCTGTAAGATGCCAAAGCGGACTCGTTTGGTGCATCTAACCGTACAGGATTAGACTAACACCAACCACGAATTGAGAGAGTGTGAATGCCTAAGCTTCCCGTTTCTTTGCGGCGCGTGCTGGTTGTATTGGTGCTGGCAGGTCTGTGCGCGGCGGCTCCGTTCCTGATGGCGCAGCAGCCGTCTGGGCAACTGCCCAGTTTGCAGGACCAGAAATCCGACGACTCGCAGCAGCCCACTGAGACCCTGAAGGTAAACGTCAATGTGGTGCAGCTTTTCTTCAATGTCAAAGACAAGCACGGCGCGCTGATCCCGAACATGACCAAAGATGACTTTGACATCTTCGAGGACGGCCAGAAGCAGGCCATCAAGTACTTCACTCCCGAAACGAACCTGCCGCTTACATTGGGGATCCTGATTGACTCCAGCGGCAGCCAATTGCACGTCCTCGACATGGAAAAAGAAGTCGGCGGAGCGTTTCTGAAGCAGGTATTGACCGACAAAGATCTGGCGTTTGTCATGGATTTCGACGTCGATGCCAGTCTGCTGCAGGACTACACGCGCGACGTGCAACGCCTGCAGAGGGCGCTCAACTCGGTGAAGATCAATTCCGGCGTCACCATGCCGACACTGCCCGGTGCGGGCGGTGGGCCAGTCCCCACGGCGGCGTCTCCGGGCACGGTGCTATATGACGCTGTGTACCTGTCCGCGCATGACATGCTGGCGAAAGAGGTAGGGCGGAAGGCGATGATTTTGCTCACCGATGGTCAGGATGAAGGCAGCCGGCTGAAAATTAAGGACGCGGTTGAAGCGGCGCAGAAGGCGGATGCGATCGTCTACGTACTGCTGTGTGCCGACCGGGGCGGGTATTTTTCGGCCGGGATGGGCTACTACGGCGAGAGCGACATGAAAAAACTCACCGAGCAAACCGGCGGGCGAGTGATCAACGTTGGCAACAAGTTCGATAAGCTGCGGGAGGCCTTCGACCAGGTCGCGGCGGAACTGCGCAGCCAGTACAACATCGGCTATACACCGACCAATACCAAGCTCGATGGGGCCTACCGCAAGCTGGAGATCAAGAACAAGCAGAACTACAAAATCCAGGCGCGGGCGGGGTATTACGCGGGGCGGAAACAAGACTGAGTTCGTAGAGCGGTCGCTTCGCGCGCCGTAGGTGATCTTGACGCTTCTGGCCGGGGCACGCCAAGTGCGGGGCACCGCGGGAACACAAAGACCAGAGTCAGACGCCGAACCAAGAGTCAAAATCAAGATCAAAGTCAAAGGCCGCGGGCGGGGGCGCCGGCGCCACATCGGGCCACAGGGCACAACCGTCCGCACTTCCTGATAGACTCCCTTTCCTGGAGGTTTCCATGCCCCGATTTTCACGGCGTTCGTTTCTACATTTGTCGGCGGCGGCAACGGCGGCGGCTGCGTTCCACGGCATGTCCGAGCCCATGCTGGCGGCTGCGGCGCGACGCCGGCCGCACGCGAGCGACGCGGTGCTGATCGATTCGAACGAGAATCCGCTGGGACCTTGCCAGGCGGCGCGAGACGCCGTTGCCAGCATCATTCCTCTGGGCGGACGCTATTCCGACAATCTTACCGACGAACTGGTCAACACTTTCGCACAGCAGGAAGGCCTGAATCCCGACTGGATTTATTGCACCGCCGGGTCGACCCCTCCACTGATGCTCAGCGTTCTGGCCTTCACTTCTCCGCAGAAGAGTTACGTGACCGCCGATCCGTGTTTCGAAACGGGGATGATGATGGCGGGGATTGCGGGAGCGCGCGTAGTCAAAGTTCCACTCACGAAGGCGTACGCACACGACGTGAAGGCCATGCTGGCGGCTGGTCCGGATGCCGGGGTTTATTACATTTGTAATCCGAACAACCCGACCGGCACCATGACTCCGCACGCGGACATAGAGTATCTCGCCGCGAACCTGCCCAAGGGCTCGATCGTTCTGGTGGACGAAGCATACATCCATTTAACGGAAGCGCCGTCGGCACTTGATGTGGTGAAGGCCGGGAAAGACGTGATCGTGCTGCGGACTTTCTCGAAGGTCTACGGAATGGCGGGCCTGCGCTGCGGATTCGTGATTGCGCGTCCCGACTTGCTGGAAAAAGTAACTTCACACGGCGGGCAGAACTTCATGCCGGTGACCGCCGTCGTGGCAGCGACCGCCAGTCTGAAGGACTCCGCGCTGGTGGCGGAGCGGCGGCGCATTAATGCCACGATCCGCCAGCAGACGTTTCAATGGCTGGACCGCAACGGGTTTACTTATATTCCCTCCGAGTCAAACTGTTTCCTGCTCGATACCAAGCGGCCGGGGAAGGAAGTGCGCGACGCCATGGCGAAGGAGAATGTGCTGATTGGGCGAGTGTGGCCGGTGATGCCCACGTGGGTGCGCATCACCGTGGGCACACAAGATGAGATGGAACGCTTTCAGGTGGCGCTCCAGAAGGTGATGAAGAGTTAGATTTTGATCTGGTAGCGCCGGCCTCTGGGCGGCTGTACCGCGGGCGTCTCGCCCGCGGAGCCGCCGAGACGGCAGCGCTACGGTTGAGCTTACTGTGGCGTCAACAGATACGCGTGCTCCTGCCCGTTGTGCGTGCCCATGCCAACAATCTGGCCAGTGGCGTTGATGCTCTCGGCATCGATTAGAACCCAAGCGGATCCGGCAGGGATCATGACGTTGAGATCTTTAATCTTCCCGCCGCTGTAGACGAAGGCGTGATACGTCCCTTGAAAGCTGGACTGGCCGACTACGACTCCAGAGTCGTTGATGCCGAATCCCCAAACGGTGCTGGTGCTGCCAGCGAAGGTGCCCAGGTCCTTCAAGGGGCAGGGGGCGCAGTTCGCGATGAAGGCGTGCGCCGAGCCGTTTTTCGTGTAGGCCAGCCCGGTGACCTGGCCCTTGTTGTTGATGGCATACGCCTGGCTCCAGAAGCCGCCCAGGGTACCCATTTTTGTCATCTTGCCGTTCTTCCAGACGAAGCCGAAGAAATTTCCTTGTGCGTCATAGGAGGTTCCTGCCACAGCGCCGGAGTTGTTGACGCTCTGCGCGCTGTTCCACCAGTCGTTGTTGCTCGATCCCAGAGTTCCCAGGTCGGTCATGCGGCCGTTGCGGTATAGAAAAGGATGGTTCTCGCCCTTGGCGGTGACGGCGGAGCCAACCACAAAGCCGAGATCGTTGAGCCCATACGCGACCGCGGAGCCGCCACCGAGGTCGCCGATGTCGGTGAGCGTGCTGCCGCTCGACAGAAATGCGCGGTAGGCTTGACTCGAGTTCTGAGAATAGCCGGCCACCTGACCCGAGGCGTTGATGGCGTTGCCGATGCCGGAGGGGCCGCCCAAGGTTCCGAGGCTGGTCATTGCGCCGTTGCTGTAGAAGAAGATGTCACTGACATTGCTGTTGTTGTTGCCGGCGGCGCCGGTCACTTCAGCGGTGGCGTTCACTGCCCGCGCGATACTATAACCGTTGCTGCTGAGCGTGCCCAGATCGGCGATGGTGTAAGAAGTTTGAGCGGCGCAGAGTGAAGATGCCACGATCAGAATGCAGGCGAAAACGGCGAGGGTGGCGGGCGCTTTCATTGCGAACTCCTGGTTGCGTGAGGATGCGAAAGGGAATCTTTCCACGGCGGGATTTCCCAGTTGTCAAAAGATTGTCAAAATGACGGGGGCTTGAGTTTGCCCATGATGCACCTGGTGCGCGCGAGATCCCTTCGACTCCGCTCAGGGCAGGCTCTTCCCTCCGCCTGAAAAACGGCTACGGTCAGGATGACTCCGCCTGCGGGGAATGGTTGAAATCGAGCCTAAGAGGCTTCCACCGGCAACTTTACTCCGGCGCTTCGGTCCAGCGCACTCGGCGGCCTTCGCGGCTGCTCTTGTGCGCGAGTAGGAGAGCGCGCATGGTGCGCAGCGCCTGCTCCGGCGTCACGTCGAGGGGGGCCTTTTTCTCGATTGCGTCGCGCACGTTGGCGTAGTAGCCGCGATAGTCGCCGCGATCTGTCTTCACCTTGCGCCTTCCACCTTTCACGAGGCTCAGAGTGCCCCAACGATCCTCTGTTTCGACGCCCCAATCCGCACCCCAATCTGGCCCGTCGGGACAGTTGGGGCTGCGCAGAATTTCTTCCTGCGGATCCATGCCGTACTTGATGAACGTTCCTTCGGTGCCATGAATCAGTAGGTGAGGGCCGGGGGCGAAGGCGATGATGCGCGCGCGCAACGTGGCCCGCAGATGCGGATATTCCATGTGCACGTCGAAAGAATCGTCGATCTGCGAGGTCGGGCGCTGGCAGAAGGCCGTCGCCCAAATCGTCTCGGGTGTGCCGAACAGAACCAGTGCCTGATCGATCAAATGCGGGCCGAGATCCCAGAGGACCCCGGCGGCGGGATGGTCTGGCTTCTCACGCCATGCGCCGGGTTTGGACTCGAGGCGGAAACGGTCGAAGCGCGCTTCGTACTCGGCGACTGCGCCCAGTGTGCGCGATTTCAGGAGTTCCTTTACCGTGGCAAACTCTCCGTCCCAGCGGCGGTCTTGATACACGGTGACGAGGCGGCCGCGATCGGCGGCGATACGCACTAGTTGCTCGGCCTCTGCCATAGTGGGTGTGAAGGGTTTGTCGACCACCACGTCGCGGCCCGCTTCGAGGCACGCTTTTGTGTAGGAGTAGTGCGAGGCGTTCGGAGTGGCGACCACACAGAGGTCGATCGATTTGTCAGAGAGCATTTCGTCGAGGGTGCGGGCCACGCGAACTTCGGGATACTTCTGCTTGGTGTTCGATCCGTGGCGCTCGAGAATGCAGGCCAGTTCCATGCCCTGAACACCGCGAATCACGGGCGCATGAAAGGCCTGGCCCGCTAGACCAAATCCGATTAAGCCGACTCGTACCATATCTTTTATCTTTCTTCCTTCTCAGCGATCCTTCACGCGCCGCACAAATTTCAATCCGGACCAGACTTCGGTCACCGCGCATACTTTCACGTCGACCAGACCCGCGGCCAGTCCGATTTCGCGCACGATGTTCTCATTCAAATCGGTTGCTACGCCAGAGCTTTTCTTGGGCCAAGCCACCCAAAACATTCCCGCCGGGGTGAGTTGCTTGCTGAGGTGGGCAAAGTCGTCGGACAAGTCCTGTTTCGATTTCGTGAACACCATCAGGAAGTCGACTGGTTTCTTGAGGCCGGGCACAAATTCGCAGTCGGCAAGCGCGGTTTTCAATTCTGCCTTTACGTCAGGGGGCACTTCATCGAGAGCAACGCGAAATCCGGGCTTGATTCCCAGCTTCTTCGGAAGTGGCGTTCCTGAATATCCCTGCATGCAGTTTGATCGTTCCCCATGTGGCCGGAAGCCGAAAGCCCTACTGCGTCGGCGCGTACCAACCGCGGCGCGAGCGCACCCGGAAATTCTTGCGGTCGTTGGCCTCGATGTCGATGGAGCGGTAGTGCCCGTCGGTTTTGAAGTCCGCCGGCTTGTAGGAAATCGCGTACTGGCTGCGGAGTTCGTCCTGAATTTCAGCAAAAGCATTGGCCACATCGCGAATCTGGAAGGGATGGAACGGCTTTCCACCGGTGGCATCGGCAATGCGATCGAGCACTTTGTCGCCGGGTCCCGGGGTGCCGCTGACGTTGGTGCTGATGGTGTAGACGACAGCCTCAGCGCGTTGCGCCATCTCGATCGCCTCTTCGCGCGTGACGTGGCTCTGGTTGTCGTCGCCGTCGCTGAGCAGAATGATGGCGCGCCGCACCGTGATCGACTTCGGAGCCTTCAGCAGCTTGTCGCGGCAGGCATAATACAGCGCGTCGTAGAGCGCGGTACCGCCGCCAGGACGCAATGCGTGCACTCCGTGCGCCAGCAATTCGCTGTTGTCAGTGAAATCCTGCGTGACCTCTGGAGTCACGTCAAAACCGATCACAAATGCCTGATCCTTGCGCGGTTGAATGGTCTGGTTCAGAAACTCGATGGCTGATTCCTGCTCGAATTTGAACCGGTCGCGGACGGAATTGCTGGCATCGATCAGCAGACCGACCTGGAGCGGAAGGTTGGTCTCGGCGAGAAAGCTGCGGATTACCTCAGGGGGCTTGTTGTCGTCGAGGACATGGAAATCGCTCTGCTTGAGATCGGTGATGCGACGCCCGTGCTTGTCGGTGACCGTGAACACCACGTTCACCTCGTTGGGGCGCACGCGGATGACTGCGACAGCTTCGCTGTCGGCTGCAGCGGCTGCATCGGCGGGTTTCTGCCCCTGTCCGGCCGCGGTGCCGGTGGCCGGTGGAGTGTTTTGTTGCGGCGTGTCGGCAGGCGGCGAAGCCGGAGCAGCGGATGCTGGAGCTGCTTCAGTAGGAGCCGTCGTAGTGGGAGCGGACGAAGTGGGCGCCGCCGATTGCGCCGTTGTGCTCCCCGCCAAAAGCAGCAGAGCGATTCCGTAAGTCGCGATCAATCTGAACCCCAGGGATTCCATTGGTATCGATATTATAATCTGCCGGCCCCACGGGAGCCTCAACTCGGGGAAAGCCCGCCTCCAGGGCTCTTTGGGGCGACGCTGCTGGCAGCGTCGTTCTCGATGGTCGCCAGGAACGCTTGCAGTTCCGCGGGAAGCGGGCTCTGGAGCGCAATCTGCTTCCCCGTGCGCGGGTGTGTGAGTTCGAGCTGCGCCGCGTGCAGGAAATTTCGTGGGAGTGAAAGCGCGCTACCCTCGTCAGTCGCGCGGCCACGCCTGGCGCGCATCTCGCGGGGCGCCCCATAAAGCGCGTCTCCTACGACTGCATGTCCCAGAGATGCCATGTGCACGCGAATCTGATGGGTCCGGCCGGTATCGATTTTCACCTCGACCAGCGCGAATTTGCCAAAAGGCGTGTCGAGCCGCCGGAGAACAGTGTAATGAGAGACGGCGTCGCGGCCGCCGGTGCCACGCGTGGTCATGCGGATGCGGCGGATCCGGTCGCGGCTGATGCTGGCTGAGATGGTGCCATGATCTTTTTTCGGCCATCCGTGCACGAGAGCGATGTAAGTCTTCTTCACTTCGCGCCGGGCGAACTGCTCCGCCAGCTTGCGGTGCGCTTCGTCATTTTTCGCTACGACGATCAGGCCGCTGGTTTCTTTGTCGAGGCGGTGAACGATTCCCGGCCGCATCTCGCCGCCGACGGCCGACAGGGTCGAGAAGTGATGCAGGAGCGCGTTCACCAGCGTGCCGCGGTTGCGCTGGTCCTCGGTGGCTCCGGCGCCCGCATGCACCATCATTCCGGCGGCCTTGTTAATGATGGCCAGATCGTCGTCCTCGTAGACGATGTCGAGCGGAATCTCTTCGGCCATGGCGCGAAGCGGAGGGCGCTCAGCCGAGCCGAGCACCGTGATGCGCTCGTTGCCTCGCAGCTTCAGCGAAGCCTTTGCTGGCGCGTCGTTGACTAGGACTTTTTGTTCGGAGATCAGTTGCTGCACCCGCGCGCGGCTTATGTCGAGATGCGCGACCAGGAGTTGATCGACGCGCTTGCCGGCGTCGTCCGGCACGGTGGAAATAAGGATGGGGAAGGCGTCCGCCATTTCTCAGGGGAAGAATACTACACGGTATGTGAGGTGCACCTGCTCCACCGTTCGGCGATGCGATAATAGCCGCGGTCCCGAGGAATGAAGAGAATCTCTGCGTCGCTGATCGGTTTGGCTCTTTTGATGTGCGGTTGTTGGCCGCTGACCGGGCAGACTTCTCATCATTCCTCTTCGAGCGCGCCTCCCCAGTACACTTTCACCGTCGTTCGAGTGTTTCTCCATGACACCTCTGCCTACACCCAGGGACTCGTGTATCGCGACGGATTCCTGTATGAGGGCACGGGGCGCAATGGCCAGTCCTCGCTGCGCAAAGTGCGGCTCGAAACCGGCGAGGTTCTGCAGAAGGTCAACCTGGGGACTGAATTCTTCGGCGAAGGGATCACTATTGTCGGAGACCAGGTGTTCCAGCTCACGTGGAAGTCAGGCGTGGGTTTCGTCTATGACGTCAAAGACTTCCGCTTGCTGCGGAAAGTCTCGTACTCCGGAGAAGGCTGGGGCCTTGCGACCAATGGCCGCGAACTTTTCTTGAGTGACGGCACGGCGCAGATTCGCATTCTGGATCCGGAGACGTTTCAGGAGAAGCGTCGGCTCAAGGTTCACGATGGACCCACGGCGGTCGATCAACTGAACGAACTGGAGTTCGTGGAAGGACAGGTTTTCGCCAACGTCTGGCACACGAATCGCATTGCCCGGATTTCTCCGCAGACCGGGGAGATCGTCGGGTGGATCGACCTCAGCGGACTGCTCAGTTCTGTATATCGCCTCCAGCCGGAGGCCGTGCTCAACGGCATCGCTTACGATCCTGTTGGGAAACGGCTGTTTGTCACGGGGAAACTGTGGCCCAGCGTGTTAGAGATAACTTTGAAGCGTCGCGGGGTAGCCCCCCCGAGAAATGCCGGCGTCGCTCGTTGATATATGGGCCGGGAAGCCTCACAACCTCTCTACCTTCAGCCGGGATGCCGATTTCTTACCCCATTTGGACAACTTCCGGTCTGGAATGGGGTTCCAAATAGGGGTAAGATTAATACAGGCGGTTTGCCCTCCCGGGCCTATAACCGCCGTTTCGGTGGAGGGTACTCATATGCGGAAGTCCACCTTGCTCAAGTCTCTTCTCGCAGGTCTCGCTTCTTTCGTACTCGTTTGCCTGCCTGTCCCGGCCTTCGCCCAACATGGCGGTGGTCACGGGGGAGGAGGCGGAGGTTCCCACGGCGGGGGTGGGGGCGGCTACCACGGCGGAG
>PMUM01000246.1 GCA_003166855.1 Acidobacteriaceae bacterium
CCAGTCCCAGATGCCGATGCCCTTGGTGCAATGCGTCACGGCCTCTTCCATGGTCAGGTACTGCAGATGATCCTGCTTGTCCGCGACGATGACATTGATATAGTCGCGCGACCGGAGGCAGTGGTCTGTCACGCTCAGCAGGCAATTTGCGTCCGGAGGCAAATAGATGCGAACGATGTCCGGGCTCTTATTCGTGACCACGTCAAGAAATCCGGGGTCCTGGTGCGTAAAACCATTGTGATCCTGGCGCCATACCAACGATGTAATGAGGAGGTTGATCGAAGGTACTGGCGCCCGCCAGGAGATCTCTTTCTTCGATTTTTCCAGCCATTTGGCGTGCTGGTTGAACATGGAATCGATGATGTGGATGAAGGCTTCATAACTTGAGAAGAAGCCATGGCGCCCCGTGAGAACGTAACCCTCAAACCAGCCTTCGAGCGTGTGCTCACTGAGCATCTCCATGACGCGTCCGGAGACATCAAGCTCGCCGCCATCTGCGTCTTCCGGCTTGTACTCGGCAAGCCATGTTTTCTTTGAGGCAGCATAGATGGCAGTCAGCCTGTTGGAGGCGGTTTCGTCTGGTCCGAAAACACGGAAGGAACTCATGTTACGGCGCATCACCTCAGCAAGAAAGTGTGCGAGCACATCGGTGGGCGGAGCGTAGGTCACACCCGGCGCTTTCACTTGGACGGCGTAGTCACGAAAGTCCGGCAGTTCGAGCTCTTTTCGCAGCAGCCCGCCATTGGCGTGGGGATTGGCGGAGATACGGCGCGTCCCGGAAGGCGCAAGTTCCTGCAGCTCTGGTATCAGTTTTCCACTGGCATCGAATAGTTCTTCGGGCTTGTAGCTGTGAAGCCAGTCTTCGACCAGTTTCAGATCTTTCTTATTGGTGGCCGGGTCGGACACAGGAACCTGGTGGGCCCGCCACGTGCCCTCCACTTTGTGGCCGTCCACCTGCTTTGGCCCGGTCCATCCTTTCGGGGAGCGAAGTACGATCATGGGCCAGCGAGGGCGTGTGGCGTCGCCGGTTGAGCGGGCGTGCTGCTGGAGCGAGCGAATTTCCAGGATGCATTGCTCCAGGGTCGAAGCCATCTGTTGATGCATCACGGACGGGTCATCGCCCTCGACGAAATGCGGTTTGTGGCCGTATCCGATCAGCAGCGCTTCCAATTCTTCGTGGGGAATGCGCGCGAGGACCGTGGGATTTGCGATCTTGTAGCCGTTGAGGTGAAGCACGGGAAGGACAGCTCCATCGCGAATGGGATTCAGGAACTTATTCGAATGCCAAGAGGTGGCAAGCGGACCGGTCTCGGCTTCGCCGTCTCCCACGGTGACGGCAACGATGAGATCAGGGTTGTCGAAAGCGGCCCCGTAGGCATGAGAGATGGAATAGCCCAGCTCGCCGCCTTCGTGAATCGAACCGGGAGTCTCCGGCGTGCAGTGTGAGCCGATCCCGCCGGGAAACGAAAACTGCCGGAAGAACTTGAGCAGGCCAGCTTCATCACGACTCTTGTCGGGATAGATCTCGGAATAATGGCCTTCCAGGTAGCAGTTGGCCAGCGTGGCCGGCGCGCCGTGACCCGGGCCCGAGATGTACATAACATTCAGATCATATTTCTTGATGAGACGGTTCAAGTGAACCCAAATCAAAGATTGCCCCGGATCCGACCCCCAATGACCAAGGAGTCGATTCTTGATGTGCTCCGGCCTCAAGGGCTCGCGAAGCAGAGGATTCGCGCGGAGATAGATCATTCCTGCCGACAGATAGTTGCAGGCATGCCAGTAAGCATCGATCTTTCGCAGTTCGTCGGGCGCAAGCGGCGCCAGGATGTCAGCCGAGACTTCAGTTGTGCCAGCCATTCTATGTTCTCCGGCAATTCAAGATTGTGGCCATCTCGGAGGATAACCTACTTGCAGCCTAGGGTCTGTGATGCGGCGGGTCACCAAAGGGCTTATGAATTTTCAGATCCACAGGCTCTTTTGTGGCTGCGATTCAGCTACGAATTTTTGTTCCGAGTTTTCGTGGCGGAACGTTCTGATTCAGACTAAAGAAGTTGTTGGGATCATAGTGCGACTTGACGGCTACGATGCGGTCCCATCGTTCATGATAAGCCTCAGGCACGCGATCCTGTTCATCACCGCTCATGAAATTTATGTACACCCCCGGTTTCATTGCCGGCCGAAGTTTGTTGAAGATTCCGCGAATCCAGGCAACATTGCCGGCATCCGCAGATGGCTCCGACCAGTTTGCCAGCAAATTCAGGATGAAAGGAGAGCTGCGATCACCGAATGCGGTCTCGTCCGCGCCGATTCGCGCTGCGGCGCCCCCAAGATAGGCTAGCTCAATCTGGGTTTCCGATGACGGAATCGTGGCGACTGCCTCCACCAGGCGATCAATACTGCTGTCGTCGAGATAGGTGAAATATCCGGATTTTGTGTAGTAGCGACGGCCATGGGGGAAATCGGAATCCGCCATTGTTTGTAAATTCAGGAACGACACCATCTTGCTGCTCACTGAATCCGGGCTACACATGGCAAGCGCGCCTTGCAGATAAGGACGCCCTGCTTCGGGATCACCGGTCCAAACCAAGGAACTGCTGGCCACGGTTCGTCCGCGGAGTTCAATGGGCACCTTATTAGTATGCAGGGCAAGGCGAAGATCAATATTCCACTTTAAATCGTTTGGCGCCTCGGCCATGAAGTCTCTCCACGTTTCAAGCAGGCCCCGAATGCCGGACTCGGGAGTTAAGCCTTCAGCCAGCACAACAGACGTAAGCGGATGCAGCTTCACTTCGAATTCTGTCACTACTCCGAAGTTCCCGCCGCCTCCGCGGAGGGCCCAAAATAAATCCGGGTTATCCTTTGCGTTGCAGCGCATGACGGAGCTATCTGCAGTTACGAGAGTGAACCCTTCGACGTTGTCACATGACAATCCAAATCGCCGGGTGAGCCATCCGGTTCCTCCACCTAAGATCAGTCCGGAAGCTCCGGTGTGAGAGACGACGCCGGAGGGAAAGACGAGTCCTGCTTTCTGTGTTGCGCTATCGATCGATCCTAACAGGCAACCCCCGGCGATCCTGGCCCGCCGTACCTCGGGATCAACCGTGACTTGGCGCATTCTTGAGAGGTCAATGACCAACCCGCCATCGCACGTGCTAAATCCCGCAAGGCTATGCCCTCCACAGCGAACAGCAGTAAGAATTCCGGCCTCAGAAGCGGCCCGGATCGCGCTTTGCACATCGCTCACAGCTGCGCAGCGCGCGATAAGGCCTGGCGTGCGAGCTACCATGCCATTCCAAATGACGCGCGCTTCCTCGTAACCATTTTGGCCGGGGCGCAGCAGGTCACCTTTGAAATGTCGGTGGAGCGACGAGTAAACCTCATCGCTGGCTTCGACCATTTCGCGCTCTCCTTGCAGAATGTTCTTGTAGCCCACCAGGGAGGCGCCCTCCTAAATGGCCTTGCGCCGTCGGCTACGCATGTAAAACAGTGAGATGAGCCCCAAGAAAACAGAAAATGCTGGAACCGACCATCGCAATCCATCGACAAAGAAAGTTGTGACCGAGATCGCAAGAAGTAACAGAATACCGACGATCGTGAATAGCGGGTGAGCCCACAGGCGCATGGGCAAGCTCAATAGCCGCTCACGCGTAATGGCCTGGCGAAAACGGAGGTGCGTGTTAAGAATCACCAGCCACACGAAAAGCATTCCGGCTACTGCCGTCCCATAGAGCATGAGGAAAGCGTCCTTAGGCGCAAAGATGGCCAGCAGAATGGCAGCGATGATCCCCGCGGTTGAAGCCAGCAGCGCGCGATGCGGCACCCCGTTGCGGCTCACTGTACCCATCCATTCTGGGGCATACCCTCCCCGACCAAGCGAGAAAAGCATTCTAGTAGAAAGGTAAAGGTTCGTATTCACACTCGACAATGCCGCGGTCAGCACCACGAAGTTCATGATCGCAGCCGCGAACGGTATATGCGCCGCAGCGAATGCCGTTACAAAAGGGCTGCCAGAGAGCGTCGACGAAGCACTGGTCTGGTTCCAGGGAACCATCGTCACCATAATCGCAATCGCCAGCACATAGAACAAAATGAGCCGCCAAACAATGCTTCGCATGGCGTGGGGAATCGTAACCTCCGGATGCTCGGCCTCTCCCGCTGTGACTGCAATAATTTCCACTCCCATGTAGCTGGTAACTGTGATGGTGAGCGAAAGCCAGACGCCCTTCCATCCTGCAGGTAAAAATCCTCCGTGCTGCGTCAAGTTAGCCAAGCCAATTGCACTGCGCGAGCCAACGCCCAGAATCAAAGATATTCCGACAATGATGAAGGCGACGATGGCCGCCACTTTGATTGTTGCGAACCAATATTCGAACTCACCCAGGCGGTTCACCTGCATGGAATTGAGTGCCACCAGAGCGGCCGAAACCAACACGACCCAAATCCATTGCGGCACATTCGGAAACCAAAAGGAAATATAGATGCCGGCGGCGGTGACTTCAGCACCGATGGCGATGATCTGTGCGACTCCGTAAGTAGCTCGAACCGAAAAACCGGCCCAGGGATTAAGGTACTTCTCCGCGTACACTCCGAAGGCACCGGCGACCGGATGGACCACCGCCATCTCCGCCAGCGCATAGGACATGATCAAAGCTATACCTGCCCCCAGAAGATAAGACAGAATGACGGCGGGTCCAGCGAGACGAATAGTGACACTGCTTCCCAAAAACAAACCGACACCGATGGCACCGCCAATTGCCATCATGGTGAGCTGCCTTTGACCCAACCGGCGGTGGAGACCTTCCACCTCCGGCGTCGGAGGCATCTCACCGGCAAGCATGGCCCCGGCCACTGAACGTGGTTGATCAGTCATAGCTGCGAACGATGGCAGGGTCAAGAACCATAAGATCGATATTCTTCTTGAGAACTTCCACGACCGCCTTTACGTCGTCCAACGTGTTGTACACGTGAAACGATATCCGCAGCCCGTCGTGGCGATTCGATGCGACGATGTTGCTTTCAGCGAATTTCTGCACGAGCGAAGTTGAATCTTTACACTGCAATACGACGAGCGGCCCAGCGCTATCAGCGGGCGTTTTGGCACGAATGCCCAGGTCGTTGGCGCAGCTCAACAGCGATTGTGCGAGTCTCTTGATGTGGCCTGCCACATTCTCCAGGCCGATTTCTTGTAACAGTTGGAATCCGGGCAGCGCGGCGTACACATTTGGCACGGATGGAGAACCTGACTCGAATCGTCGCGCAGTGGGAGATAAGTCGAACAGTTTGGGATCGTAGGCGAACGGATTTGCTTGCGCAAACCATCCAGTGACTGTTGGAACCAACGATGAAATGAGTTCCTTGCGCACGTACATGAAAGCCAGGCCGGGAGGGCCGAGCAGGTATTTGAGAGTCCCGGTCACAAAAAAGTCCACATCCAAGGCTTTGACGTCAATGGGGCGGGTCCCGCAATCCTGGTAATCATCGAGCATTACGAGAGCACCGCAGCGGTGAGCGATTTGGGTGACGGCGTTTACTTCGGAACGAAATCCGTTTTTGAAACAAACGTGCGTGAGCGGCACGATGAGCGTATTCCGGTCTACCGTCTTTTCGTAATTGGCTGCCGGAATGCGGTTACCTTCTGCACGCACAAATTGCACCTCGGCGCCTCGAACACGTTGCCCCAGCCAGACATGACCCATCGTTGGAAACTCGAACTCGCCCATCACGACTTTCTTCCGTTGGTGGAAATTCAGCGCGCTGGCGACGCCATTGATGCCGGCCGACACGCTGGTCACAATCGCAACTTCATCTGGGCTGGCGTGGATGAATTGTGCAAAGGCAGTTCGCGCTGCCTCATACTGATTCACCCAAAGCTCCCACGGCGAGCCTTGCTCGTGCCAACTCGCCATGAAATCCTCCAGGCCGGCCTGCACCGCATCCGATAGCGGTCCCTGTGAGCAGCTGTTGAGATAGATTTTGTGTTTGAAGATGTTGAAGCGGGAACGAATCTGCAGGATTTGCGTGTCGGTCAGCATGATTCTTTGATCTCAGCCAGTACACTTCCGAATCTGCGTACCTCGTGGACCGTATTGTAGTGGACCAATGATGCTCGGACCGCGCCGCTCTCGTGTGGGATCCCAAGGCGCTTCATCAGCCGCGGCGAATACATGTGGCCGTCGCGTACACCAATATTCTGTGTCGCGAACTCTTCGGCGACTCTTGAGGGCGGCACGTTCGGCAAATTGAAGCAAAGCGTTGGCACTCGCTGACCGATGCGCTCTTCCTCCGACAAACCGTAGACGACGGCGCCACAATCGTTGAGCACCCGAAGCATTTCGAGCGAAAGAGACTCCTCGTAGACCCGGATTGCCTCGAACGCACGTTGCAGAGCGGCCCGCCTCGATTCCGATTTCGCCGTTGCATCGTTCCCGCCCAAACTTCGGCCTAGAGTCTCCAAGTAGCGGACTGCGGCATCCATCCCGGCTACATTTTCGTAAACAAAGGTGCCCGCCTCTATTTTCCCGGGTGGCTCGTCAGGGATGAAATCCTCACGGAAGGTCGGGAGCTTTTCCAGCAGCTCGCGCCGCCCCCACAGAAACCCCATGTGGGGGCCGAAGATCTTGTAGCCCGAACACACCAGGTAATCGCAGTCAAAGGCTTGTACATCGATCAGTCCGTGAGGACCGAAATGCACGGAATCGAGAAAGATTTCAGCTCCGGACGCGTGGGCTACTCTTGCTGCCGCCGCCACATCCACAATCGAGCCGATGGCGTTCGAAGCCAGGGTGCACGCCACGAGGCGCGTCGTCGAAGACACCAAAGGGATGAGGTCGTCCACATGCAGATTCCCATCGTCCCTCATCTTCCACCAGGAGAATTTCGCACCGCCCCGTTCCAACGCCAGCCATGTGGCGACGTTAGCCTCGTGATCCATGTCGGTTACGATAATCTCGTTCCGCTTACCGAGCGTTTGTCCAATTGCCAGACTCACCAGGCGAATAAAGGACGTGGCGTTCATGCCAAAAGCGATTTCAGTCGGATCGCGCGCGTTTACGAGATCGGCGACGCTGTGCCGGGCACGCAAAATCATCTCGTCTACTTCACGGCTTTTCGCGTAGCGTCCGCCCCGCTGCACATTGCACTCGAGGAGATGATGATTTACCGCGTCCAGCACGATCTGTGGTACCTGCGCGCCTGCCGCATTATCAAAAAAGATGAAGGCCGGAGGCCGGGCCAGTGCGAGAAAAGCAGCACGAACGGCTTCAATGGGAAAGTCTGCACTCAATCCGGACGAGATTTCGGGATTGAGAACGCTTTGGGATTTGGCTTCCAAGCCGATGCTCCTAGTTACCTCTGAAAAGTCAGCCCTGAGTCTTGCAAAATGAGCAGCGCCAAACCTATACTCCGCTGCAACAACTCGTCAACCCGAAACCAAAAAGATGCCGGTATCCGCGAGCAATTCCAAGCTGATTTATGACGCACTGAAGGAGTGCGACATCCGCCTAATGTCAGCTCTGCCGGAAACCTGGTTGGTACATCTCATCCGGTTGGCGGACGAGGACCCAAAGATGATTCTGGTGCGACTTGCAAAGGAGGAAGAAGGGATTGGGATTTCGGCCGGGGCCCACTTTGCGGGAGTGAAGTCGGCCATGCTGATGCAGAACCACGGCTTCCTGGCATCCATTAACGGAATTGTCTCTTTCGCACATCTGTACAAGATCCCTCTCTTGATGCTCATCAGCTACCGCGGTTCTTTGGGGGAGCGCGACCCATGGCAAACGCAGGGCGGCAACGTTACGGAGCCGCTCTTGCAAGCGCTGCGGATCCCGTACTTTGTTCTCGACGCAATGGACAGCGTCAGAAAACGTATTCGGCAAGCGCAGACTCTCGCCGAAAGCAGTTTGCAGCCGGTCGCCCTTCTCCTAACGCGCGACCTGATGTGGGAGGAGTGATGCTCCGCCTGGATTGTCTTCGGTCGGTTTATTCGGAACTGGAAAACTGTCTGGTCGTCACGATCATGGGAGCAGTCGCGGCTGAACTACACTCCCTCGGACACCGTCCCAATTTCTTTTACTTGCAGCACGCGATGGGACTCGCGTCTTCGACGGGATTGGGACTGGCTCTGTGTCTGCCCGAACAGAGAGTGATTGTCTTCGATGGCGATGGTTCGCTCTTGATGAACCTTGGCAGCCTCAGCACAATGGCACGTTATCGACCTAAGAAACTAGTCCACGTCGTTTTCGACAACGAAAGCTTGCTGTCGGTCGGCGGTTTCCCGACGGCAACGAGCACAGGTACGGATCTGGAAGGCATCGCCCGCGCCGCCGGCATTCCCCGAGTGACCACAGTCCGCAGTGTGGAGAGTTTCAAGTCCGCTGTGACCGACGCCATGCGGGGCAGCGAACTGACCACGATCATCGCCAAGGTCGAAGCCAAGGGTCCCGCCGCCTATGTCACCGACCTGTCATTGCTGGAAAATCGGTTTCAATTCCGCCGCCATATCCAAACGCTGAAAACAAGCTAATGCGACGCCAGTCGGGCTGCGCTCAAGCGGACATGGACCGTCGGACGAAAACATTCTTGAGGAGCCCAAATGTCTCTCGTCTTGGCCACACTACTCGAGGAACTTACCGCCGGACGGCTGCGGGTCGTGGATTTGACCCAGCCCTTAACTCCGCAGACGCCGCTGCTGCCGCTGCCGTCGCAGTGGAACAACACGCCTGCTTTCAAAATCTGGGAGCTGTCGCGGTACGATGAGCGCGGTCCTGCCTGGTACTGGAATGGGTTCGAAACCGGCGAGCACACTGGCACCCATTTCGATGCGCCGGTCCACTGGGTCTCGGGGAAAGACCTTCCGGACAACACCGTGGATCGCATCCCGCCGAAGAAATTCGTGGGACCAGCCTGTGTAATCGACATCAGCTCAGATGTGGCAAGAAATCCAGACTTTCTGCTCACGCCTGAGCGCATCCGCCACTGGGAAGAACAGCACGGCCTTATTCCGGCAGGCGCATGGGTTCTCTTGCGTACGGACTGGTCGAAGCGGACAGACCCCAAGGAATACATCAACCTGAAGGAGAATGGATCCCACACTCCCGGATTAGCCAAGGAGAGCTCTGCCCTCCTCGCCGAGGAGCGGGATGTACTGGGTGTCGGCGTGGAGACGGTCGGCACCGATGCCGGTCAGGCCGCCACTTTTGATCCACCCTTCCCGAACCACTACCTCATGCACGGCAGCGGCAAGTTCGGGCTCGCAAGTCTGTCCAACCTTGATCAGCTGCCGCCAACCGGTGCCATCGTCATCGCCGCGCCACTGAAAATCGTGGGCGGCTCCGGCAGTCCTCTGCGAGTAATTGCCATCACACCCTGAAGCACGGTGAGAATTTTAGAGACCTCGGAGTAGTCCCAGAGGCCGAGCGCCGCTTTCCGTGCGTACCTTGTGATGCATGTCACTCTGTTCTGTGATGCATGTCACGACGGACAACGTGCAAGGACCTTTCAGCACCTAAGTTGCGCAATGAAAAGCCATCGAGAGCGTAACGTCCATCTATTTTTGATATTCCTTATTTTGAGTTTGGCTACGGGTTTGTTGAGCGGGTGCGGATCCTCGGCAGCTACGCCACCCGTCACGCCTGTGCCGACAGTCGCGTTGGCTGCGTTGCCCACCACGGTTACGGCTGGGTTGAGCACGACCTTAACTTGGACGTCGAACAACGCTGAATCCGCCACGATTAACAACGGTATTGGAACAGTCGCACCGGCCGGGAGCACAACCGTGATTCCCACTCAGACCACCACCTACATCATCACAGTCCATGGAAGCGGGACCGCCACGGCCACTGCGCAGGCTACGGTCACGGTGGCGCTGGTCGCTACACCCACCGTCACCATGAGTGCGAATCCCACGTCGATCACTGCCGGGCAGTCCAGCACCCTGACGGTCGTCGCCACGAATTCGAGCAGCGTAGTGATTACCGACAATGTGGATTCGAACAGCTATCCGCTGGGGACGAGCGGAGGAGCGCAGATCGCTAATCCGACCACCACCACAATTTACACGGCGACTGCAACGGGAGCAAACAATCTGACCGCAACCGCCAGCGCGACGGTGACGGTAAGTTCAGGAGGTGGAGGTGTCAATTCCATCAACCACGTCATCTTCATGGAGCAGGAGAACCGCACCTTCGACACCTACTTCGGCATGCTGAACCCTTATCGTCAGGCTCAGGGTTGGAATATCGGAGACGACGGGAAAGACTATGAAGTGGATGGCATTGACGATAAGCTGAGTATGATCAGCAACATCGACGATGAAGGCGACGTCTATCCGCTTTTCAAGTTCACGTCCACCTGCATCGACGATGAGACCTCAGCCTGGCTGGAAAGCTACGGCGACGTCAATCGCTTCGATTTCCTCACTTCCCGTCCAATCCTGATGGATGGCTTCGTTCACACCGCTGAAGGCTTCGCGAACAATTGTGTCGCTTCCCGCAATTGTTCGGGGAATTTCACCGATCTGACCGGACGGCGCGCGATGGGATACTACGACCAGGGCTTCCTGAACTATTACTATTACATGGCTTCGCAGTTCGCATTGTCTGATCGTTGGTTCTCGCCGGTCGCGAGCAAGAGCATTTCCAACCGCATCGCAACCTTCACGGGCGGTACGACGCAGGGTCTGGTCAGGGACCCGGGCAACGACGATCACCTTAGCCAGCTCAATATTCCCACCATTTTCGAGGAACTTGACCAAGCGAAGGTATCGTGGAAGGTGTACTACACCGTCACCGACGGCTTTTGCCTCAATGATGATGAATGCTCGGGCTCGGCGAGCGCCTACTATCCAGCAACCACCTTCGCTTCCTTAACTTACTCGTACCGATTCATGTACGAAAATCCAACTGGTGCGGCGTGTACCGGAACTACGCAGGCATCCAGCGTGGTGGGCGATACGACGAACTCATTCTGCATTGATCCGAACCACATTGCTCCACTAGACCAGTTCCTCAGCGATTTGAGCACGGGCACACTGCCCAGTTTTGCCTTCATTGAAGCAGGGTACGGCAAGAACGACGAGCATCCTGGGTCGGGGCAATCGATTTTGGCCGGTCAGACACAGGTGGCAAACACTCTGAATTCTTTCATGGCCAGCCGTTCATGGAAGGATTCGGTCTTTTTTCTCAGCTACGATGAAGGCGGCGGCCCCTACGATCATGTGCCTCCCGTGCCCGGCCACTCGAACGACAACAGCGATGCTGCGCTGGGAGCGATTCCGGATATCGCGCAGATCGCGGTCAACGCGGATAGCTTCTTTCCGTGCGTGCCAACCGGCGGTATAGCCACGCTGCATTGCGATCTGATGCAGACCGACCCCGGCGCTCAACCGGGTGATGCCGCGGCTGTCCAGGGGTTTGCGGCACAACTTGGCTTCCGCTTGCCGAATATGATCGTCTCGCCTTTCACGCGGCGGCATTACGTCTCGCACACGCCCATGGATCACACAGCAGTGATCAAGTTCGTGGAGAACCGATTTATCGGCGGCACCGCGCACCTCACTCCGCGCGATGCCGCTCAGCCCGATCTGCTGGACTTTTTCGATTTCAATGCGGTGCCATGGGCTACGCCGCCCTCGCCACCGAAGCCGGTCGCTTCAACGACCTCGTGCACGCCCGCAAACCTGGGACCGTGAGCCCGTGTCACCGGGTGACAAAGCTCCATTCACACCCGTCAGCGTCGGCTTGTTCTGAAGCAGGACTTGCCATTGCTTGCTCGCATGGCCGCCCTGCGACCTAAACATACCAGGCAATGGGATGCGTATACGGTCGGAGCATTTGCAATGCGGGTCGAATAAGAGGGAGGAATGAAAATGGCCAAGCCCGTCACCGGGCCTGACCATGTCTTGTTCTATTTTCTGCGGCTTCAAACTACTCAGTTTTGCGGGCTTGCGACAGTCACAGAGTTTGTGCTCGCAGTTGGCTCACGGGAGATGGCCGCATTACCACATTGGCGCCAATTCGCAGAGCCCAATTCCCAAGCTTTGGTTTTGAGCGTCTCTTCGCGCCCGACAAGCCATCTCTGGTTGCCAACCGCGCCTCAAACGTTGGCGCCAATAGCTCACGAAATCGCAGTCTCGCCTTGTACAGTTGGGACTTCGAATTGCCCACTGAGCAACTGAGCATCTCCGCGATTTCCTGGTGCTCATAGCCCTCCACTTCGTGCAGCAGGAAGATTGTCCTGTATCCGGCAGGAAGCCGTTCCATGGCACGCGCCAATGCGACGCGGTCGATACAGCCTGCCAGATCCTTATCTCTAATTCCGTACTCGCGCCGGATCTTGGCGCCGTTCCGGTCGCTCTGCGGTTCGTCCAGTGAAACCTGATTCAGCGAATTCTTGCGAAAATGCATCAGTACGGTATTGACCGCAATTCGGTGAACCCACGTCGAAAAAGCTGAGTCTCCACGAAATTTGTTGATTTTGCGAAACACCTGCAAAAACGTGTCTTGGGTGAGATCCTCCGCTTCCGCTCCGTTGCTGGTCATGCGAAGGCATACGGAGTAAATCCGCGACCTGTGCGCCTGAAACAGCGCGCCAAATGCATCCACATCTCCTTGCTGTGCCCGCTTGATCAAATCCGTACCCAGAGGAGCCGTGCCGGTAATCGCAGAGACGCTGTTCATGACGGTCTCCCTTGAGGCGGTCCAACATGTATCTGACATAACGAAGTGAGGTCTGTGTGATTCATGCTTGAGAGTAGAGGCGGAATGCGGGAATGGTCTATCCAGTGCAGTCAGTATGAGAATCCAATTGTTGCTGTACCGCCGGCATGACAGCAAAATCATTTCTCCGCCAGAAGTGAACTCTCGTTTGCGGAGAGAGCCCCTATCTCTTTTCGTGAATCTTTGTCTGATTCCCTGATCGTGTTGTGCTTCCCCACCATTGCATGGCTGCGAATGAGGATCGAGAATCGCCCCGGAAAAACATAGTGGAACGCTGCCGGGCAAATACACACTGCGCACGATAGACCACGCAGGCACTACTCATTTATTCCTTAGGTCTGCCCCAACGCGAGGGGTGGAAGGTAGGCGTTGGCTCGAACCTCCCTGTTTGTCACCAGCGCTTGCCTCCTTACTGAAATGTGGTCTTATGGAATCGCCGTATTGTTCGCGATTTTATTAATTGTCACGGCCCTGACTTCCACGCCACCGGCTCCGCTCTAGATCCTGACGCTTGCCAACCGGCTCATCCACGGTGCCTGGCTGTGGGGCGCCGTGAGCAATACTGCTCAGACAGTATCCCATCGATGTTGATAAGTTAGCGTGAGTATGGGGAGGTTCTATGAGTGCATTTCGAGTTTTGGTGGCTGACGATCATCCAATATTCCGGTACGGTTTGTCCTCGCTGATTGGATCTCACGAAGGCTGGCAGGTCTGTGGAGAAGCCGTGGACGGAAGGGATGCGGTAGACAAGTGCCGGGAATTGAAACCCGATCTCCTGATTCTGGATATTTGCCTGCCCATACTGAATGGCGTGGACACAGCGCGGCAAATCCTGAAACACAATCCCGCGCAAGCCATCCTCGTCCTCACCTCCGTGGACTCCGAGCAAGCGATCCGCGATTGCCTGGAAGCGGGAGTTCGCGGTTGGGTTTTCAAGTCCGACGGGACAGAAGATCTCACGACCGCAGTGGAGGCTATGCAACGGTGTAAGAGCATCTTCAGCCCGCGAGTGTCAGATCTGATTATGGACGGCTATAAGCGGCACCGCGTTGATCCAGATGCAGCGAGAGTGCCCAAGCTATCGCCCCGAGAGCGCGAAGTTGTCCAACTCGTGAGTGAGGGCAAAGCCTCCAAAGAAGTCGCCACGATCCTGAACGTGACATTGGCGACGGCAGAAACGCATCGCAGCAATATCATGCGGAAGCTGAAACTTCACTCGATCGCCGAACTGGTACTGTATGCGGTGAGAAATGAGATCATCCACGTACACTCTGCATCTGTTCTGCAGTTCCCCAGCCCGGGAGAGGAGCGGAGTCGTCCGCGCGCAACATCGGACTATGCTGCCCTTCCCGTCACAGTGAACGCCCGCGCGGACGTTGGGCGCCGTACCCTTAACTGACAAGTTGCTGTGTGCGGTCGGGCGAAAGGCGATAGGTTTGCCTTGCGTCCGCCGCACTGTTTTCACGCCCCAAGATCGTCGAACACTGATTCGCTTATTGGGACAGACGGCGGCAAGAATCGCGGGCTCGCGACCCTAAGTCCTCGTTCAGTTCGACCTGCAACTGCGACAACCACAAATCGATTCCGAATGTTTTTTTCTCTCCAATAGTTTCAAACCCTCTCGATCTTCTTGAGGCTCCAGTTGCTCCCGTCCCGTGCGGGCAAATACCCGAAGAGAAAGGCTCTAGCCAAAATCCCATTTGTAGAGTCAGAAAGATATTTCTGCACTCATGGTTATCGGGTCAAGATCGCATCGAGCAGCCACGCTGCGATGAAGGTGTTGGAGGACGCTCCAGTGGCCGCAGTTCTGCTGGAGTACAAGCAGGAAGGCATAGACGCAGAAGCCGTGGCGTGCCATATCAAGCAACGGTTTCCCAGCCTGCCGATCATACTGCTTTCAGCGTACTCGGAGATGCCAGAGCGGATCCTTTGGCTGGTGGATGAATATGTGATAAAGAGTGAGCTGCCGGACCGCCTGGTGCCAATCATCGAACGGGTGCATGCCCACTCACTAGGTTCGAACCGGCGCCGCCAGCATGGCGGGGAAGCTGCGTAAAGTCCTCTTCTGCAATCACCCTGGTTTTCCGGCCACCGCATTTCCTCGTGTGAGCGATCTTGCTCAGACTTGTCCCTCCCGATCTGTCATGCTTCATTTTGCTGAGTTCTCGACCGAGCGCCCGAGTGTGTTCCTCAACCTCGGTCGCGGGCGTGACCGGCGATTGTCAGTGCCAGTAAAGGGGTCACAGTTGCGATCAGTAACATCCTTCGCGCCGGGAGAAGTCTGGGGTCAATTCAACAACTACCGGGCAAATGGCTTGGTTGGATCAGGGATTGTTCACGTTGTGCTGTTAGGCCTCATCCTTGCGGGCGCTGCCATCGGACATCAGGTCGTCGTACAAGCCAAGCAGCGAGAGGTCGTACTCCTCGTTGCACCTTCCCCTGACTCCTACATACTTCGGACGTCCAGCAAAGTGGTCGGTGGTGGTGGAGGCGGTGGGGATCGTGATCCTCTGCCCGCGCCGAGAGGGAGACTCCCCAAGTTCGCGATGGTGCAGATCACTCCGCCGCAGATTGTGCTTCGCAACCCGAATCCCAAGCTGACGGTAGAACCGACAGTCATTGTGCCGCCCCAAGTGCACCTTGCCGAAAATCACATGCCCAACCTGGGTAATCCATCCGCTACCGCTCTGCCCGGTGCCCCGCCTTCCAATGGATCGGGTTCCGGCGGCGGGATTGGATTCGGTTCTGGCGGCGGTGTAGGAGTTGGACACGGCGCAGGTGTCGGTGCCGGGAGCGGTGGCGGAATCGGTGGAGGCGTGTTTAAGGTCGGTGGCGGAATATCGGCCCCGCAACCTGTGTTGACGCCTGATCCTGAGTACACAGAGGAAGCCCGCAGGGCGAAGACGCAGGGCACGTGCACGCTGTTCTTGATCGTCGACGCAACTGGACAACCGCGAGACATTCGTGTCGTCCACGGGCTTGGGTTCGGGCTGGATGCAAAGGCGATAGAGGCTGTGAGGCAGTGGCGTTTTGATCCTTCTCTGAAGGATGGGAAGCCTGTGAGCGTGCAAATTAGCATTGAAGTCGAATTCAAGCTCTTCTAAGCACGAGACTTCGGACGTGCGTGGCCACTCGGTCGGCGCGATCAGAGGAACGAGAGACGGCGCGGCGGACGGGGGGAGTGGATCATTGTGAGGGCCCGGCCGCGCCATCAGAGGAAACACGACCTTTGCGGCCGCGTCATTCCTTCACATCTCTTTCTGGAGGGGAAATTTACAACCCTGGCGTACTCGTCGTCTGTTCAAAATTGCTCATCCCCTGAAATTGAGTCCTGTCGACTGCCAGCTTCGCGATGTCTCTGCGCATCACGCAAGGAGAAGGCGGCAGGCAAGAAGCGGCCTGCGTGACTTGTGCCTACTGACGCTCTTCTCCGTCTTCGACTGTTTCCTGTTCTTGCATACGGTTGTCGCGGTTGGCGGGTTCCTCGAGATGTGGAGCCCGCCCATTCGCACTTGGCTGAACCACCGCCTCACGGGCAAGTAGCTGGTAATTACATCGGTATCCAAGGTGACCGCGCCATTCCGCGCCAGCACCCTGCCTTCCACATTCACGCCCGTGGTTACGGTGATGGATGTGAGGGAATCGCTCACTTCGCTGTTTTCTACTCACGGACTGCGCCGCGCCAGTTCGCTGCAAATGAGTCTGGTGGAAATCAATCTCTTGTGAGCAGTAGTGACCAGCCAGATCTATCCCCTTCTCTCATAATTGAAAGTGGTAGGATTTCCATATTAAGGTCGCCCCTTTGGTTAAGCGAAGTACAAACGCGCAAAGAAAAATCGATTTCAATCCCCACGCCTTTCTTTCAACCATCGGTAAGGGCAGAGATATGCAGTCTTTTCAAAAGAAAGATTCGATCTTTGCTCAGGGGGATCCAACGGACGGGCTGTTTTTTGTCAAAAAGGGGAAGGTCCGGCTCACGGTTGTGTCGGAAGCCGGAAAAGAGGCAACGCTTGGCATTTTGAGCGAAGGTGATTTCTTTGGAGAGGGCGGTCTTGCGGGTCAGCTCACGCGCATGTCGTCTGCGATTGCTGTGACGGACTGCGTTCTTCTGCATGTTGAGAAGAAGGCGATGATGCATACTCTGAGCCTGGAGCCAAAATTGTCGGCCGTGTTTGTCAAATATCTGCTGAAGCGGAACATCCGATATCAGGATGATTTGGTCGATCAGCTTTTCAACTCCAGCGAAAAGCGACTGGCGAGAGTTCTTTTGCTGATGGCGCAATTCGGGCAAAAAGGAGTCTCCGAAATGTCGGTGCCGAGGCTGAGTCAGGAGACTCTGGCGGAAATGGTCGGGACCACGCGTTCGCGCGTGAGCTTTTTCATGAACCGATTCAGGAAGCTGGGTTTCATCCACTACAACGGCGGGTTGCAAGTCCACAGCTCGCTCATCAACGTAGTTCTCCACGACTAGTCTCCTGTCCCATAAATAAGTGAACTAAGTAAGACCCGGATTGCATCTAAAATGCAGGAGGCTCAGATGCGAACCGGACGACCCAAGAAACCCTTGACTGTGACCAGCGAAGAGCGCCAGCGACTCGAATCGTTAGCCCACCGGGCGCGCAGCCAAGCCCTGGTGGCTCGTCGTGCTCGGGTGGTGTTGGGCTGTGCCGAAGGACTGGATAACAAAGCGGTCGCCAAGAAGTTGCGCTGCTCGTTGGGCATGGTTGGCAAGTGGCGGTCGCGCTTCCTGGAAGCACGCTTGGAAGGGCTATACGACGAACCACGTCCCGGAGCGCCACGCAAGATCAGCGATGATCAGGTCGAAAAGGTAGTGATGCAAACTCTGGAAAGTACGCCTCGCGGCCAAACCCACTGGAGCACGCGCGGTTTAGCCAAAGCGAGCGGACTCAGCCGGATGACAATTAGCCGGATTTGGCATGCCTTTGGATTGCAGCCGCATCGAACTGAAACGTGCAAGCTGTCGCCGGATCCGCAACTGATTGAGAAAGTGCGCGACATCGTGGGTTTGTATAGGAACCCGCCCGAGCACGCGGTGGTGTTCTGTGTCGACGAGAAGAGCCAAATCCAGGCG
>PMUM01000333.1 GCA_003166855.1 Acidobacteriaceae bacterium
CCGCGGCGGTTCATGCAGAAATCGATGTCGATGTCCGGCATGGACACGCGCTCGGGATTCAGGAAGCGCTCGAAGAGCAGTTCGTGCTGCAGCGGGTCGATGTCGGTGATGCCGAGCGCATAGGACACCAGCGAGCCTGCGGCCGATCCGCGGCCGGGGCCTACGGGAATGCCGTGGTCTTTCGCGTAGCGGATGAAGTCCCAGACGATCAGGAAATATCCGGGGAACTGCATCTGCTGAATGATGCCGAGTTCGCGCTCCAGGCGCTGCTCGTAGTCGGTGATGGAATGTTTCAGCTTGCCCTGCTCGTGCTTCGGGCGCAGCGTTTCCAGGCGGCGGGCGAAGCCCTCGCGGGTTACATGGACGAAGTAGCTGTCGATGGTGTAGCCGGGTGGAACCTCGAATTGGGGAAACGGATTCGCGACTTTTTCCAGGCGCAGGCTGCAGCGATCGGCGATTGCGAGCGTGCGAGTCAGCACGTCGGGCGAATCCTTGAAAACACGCGCCATCTCGTCGTGGTTCTTGACGAAGAACTGGTTGCCGTCGAACTTCATGCGCGCGGTGTCGTGAATCGACTTGCCGGTCTGGATGCACAGCATGACGTCTTGCGCGTGGGCATCGTCTTCGCAGAGGTAGTGGCTGTCGTTGGTGGCGACCAGCGGCAGGCCGAGATCTTTTTCGAGCTGAAATAGGCCGGGATGGATGCGGTGCTCCATCTCCAGGCCCTGGTCCTGAATCTCGAGATAGAAGTTCTCTTTTCCGAAAATGTCGGCGTACGTGCCGGCGGCGGCTCGTGCGGCGTCGAAGTTGCCTTCGGTCAGGCGCTCGGCAACCTCGCCCTTCAAGCATCCAGAGAGGCCAATCAGGCCACGGGAGTGCTCGGCGAGAAACTTCTTGCTCACGCGCGGCTTGTAGTAGAAGCCGTGCAGGGAAGCCTCAGAAGTGATCTTGACCAGATTGCGGTAGCCTTCTTCGTTCTCGGCCAGCACCAAGAGGTGGTTGTAGGAGTCGCCCTCGGGTGCGGCGCGGTGATCGTCTTTCTTGCAGATGTAGAGTTCGCAGCCGACGATGGGCTTCACGCCGGCGTGCTTCGCCGCGTTGACAAAGTGGACCGCGCCAAAGATGTTGCCGTGGTCGGTCATAGCCACGGCGGGCATTCCAAGTTCTTTTACTCGCTGGCAGAGTTTCTCGACGTCACAGGCGCCGTCGAGCATGGAATAGTCGGTGTGGAGGTGCAGGTGGACGAATTGGGACATGGGTTCGGTAGAGGTAGTCTACCGCAATCGAGGCAGAGGAAAACTGGGCAATTATTAGGGATTCGAGGGCAAGGGCTAGTCCGCGCCCGCTCCCGCGGCTTGGGCTTTTTGCAGCAGGCGGCGGGCCTGGGCGATGAGTTCTGCGACTTCGAAGGGCTTAACCAGGTAGTGGATGTTGTTTTCCTGCAAGAAGGCTTTTTCGTCGCTGGGGCCGTTCGAGTAGGTGAACAGGAGGTGCGCGTCCATTCCCTCGCAATTCTCTTTGAGCCACTGGTAGGACTCTTTGGCACTCCATTGGCCGGGCATTCTGCCGTTCATGATGAGGGCGTCAAAGGGCTCGGAGAGCAGGCGAGTCTTCACATCCTGGCTGGTCTTGGCGGTGACGACTGTGGCGCCCGCGCCAGAGAGAACGTCGCGTTCGAATTCGAGGACGGCTTCCTCTTCTTCTACGAGAAGCACTCGGCCGTGGATGGCGCCTTCGTGCAAACGGGGCGCGGGTTTCGCGGCTTCGGGTTCGATATTGGCGGAGGCCACTGCGGGCAAGCGAACTTCGATGACGGCGCCGCCCTCCGGAGCATTGTTCGCGGTGATGTCCCCACCATGCTCCTTCACGATGCCGTAGCAGATGCTGAGTCCGAGTCCGGTACCCTTGCCCACACTCTTGGTGGTGTAAAAGGGATCGAAGATGCGCTTGGCGTCTTTGATTCCGGCACCGTCGTCGGTGAACTGAGTGCAAACGTGTCCACCAACGCTAGAGATACGAATTCTGAGCTTGCCGGTTCGCCCGGTCTCAAGAATGGCATCGACTGCGTTGTTGATGATGTTCAGGAATACCTGCTCGATCTGATGCGGATCAGCGACGACCAGCGCTGGTTCCGAGGGAACGTCACGCTCGACCTTGATGTTGTTGATTTTGAGGTCATAGTCGCGCAGCGCCAAGGTCTCGTCGAGGATCTTGCGGATGTCGACTTCGTCGCGCTGTGGTTTGCGCTGGCGGGCGAAGGATAGAAGGTTCTGAACCACACGGTGCGTGCGCTGCGCCTGCTTGAAGAGCTTGCTGACATAATCCTGGGCGCGGGTGTTGAGGCCCTCGGTTTCGAGAAGTTGGGCGTAGCCGAGAATCGCCGTGAGCGGATTGTTGAGTTCGTGAGCGACGCCAGCAATCAACTGTCCGACGGCCGACATCTTTTCGCTCTGCAGCAGCTGTTCCTGGGTCTTGCGCAGATCTTCGTAGGCGCGGCAGGTCTCTTCGTAGAGACGAACTTTTTCGATGGTGGTGGCGAGCTGCCGGCTGATCGCGACCATCAGATTTTCGTCGTTGCTGGAATATTCGTATCCCAGATGGCTGCACAGGCCCATGATGCCGACAGGAGTATCTTTGCCCCAGAACATGATCCAGATCCAGGACCGGTCCACATCGGAGCGAACGAACTCCGCAACCATGGGCGGCAGGTGAGGCAGATATTCTGCCGTGATCACTTCGGTGCGCGAGCGCATGACCAGATCGCCAAAGCCCTCGGTGAAGCAAACCTCTGGCGTGCGCATCTTATCGCGGCTACGCGGGCCCCATGCGGCACGCCGGCGATAGGTGGTGGTGTCGCTGTCGGAAAGGTAAACTGTTCCGCTTTCGGCGCCGAATAGGGTGACAACCTGACGCAATGTCAGGTTCAGAATTTCATCCAGGTCGAAGGATTGCGCGGCGACCACAGCCATCGCGTTCAGGGCGTTCAACTCACGGTTGCGGCGGCGCATCTCATCCTCGGCGCGGCGCTTCTCGGTCATGTCGAGCACGAAACCCTGATAGCGTTCAATGTCACCCGCGCCGTTGCGCGTCGCGAAACTGCTCTCGACGGCGAGAAGGAGTGTGCCATCCTTGCGGCGGAGGGTAACGTCGAAGTTCCGTACGTAATTCTGACCTTCGATTTCACGGCGGAAGGCTTCGCGTTGCTTGGGATCGACACAGATTTCCGAATCCAAATTCAGAACCAGCAATTCTTCGCGCTTGCTGTAGCCGAGCATGTGGACGAAGGCATCGTTGCAGTCGATGAGCTGGCCGGTCGGGTTGGCGACGTAAACGCCTTCCTGCACTTGTTCAAACAGGAGACGGTATTTCTCTTCCGCGGAACGGCGGTCGGTAATGTCGCGGACGACGTGGATCGTGCCTTTTTGCGGACTGCCTTGCTCGGTGTAAGAGGAAGTGGAAACGACGGAATAGCCGCCGAAACAAGGGTCGGCGCCTTCCGTGAATTCTTCGTCACCACCCATGGCGCAATAGGGGCAGCCGGTCCATTCCCCAAACTTGTGGGGCAAGGCGGAATCGCAGGAGCTGCCGACCACATCCGCGGCAGCCTGGCCGAGATGTTCCAGCAGAACCTGATTGGCCTTGATGATGCGGTAATCGGCGTCGTGCGCCAGGATGATGTCGTGGATGGAGTCGAAGGTATTGATCCACTGGCGCTGCGAACGCAGCACCTGCTCGAGCAAGCGGAAGTTTTCGACTGCAACGGCAAGTTGCTTGGCGCAGGTGCGGAGAAACTCGAGTTCTTCCGGAGTCCACTCCCGGCTCCGGGAACTGCCCAGCATGAGCAATCCGATGGGCGATTTATTTCCTGCGACGGGGACGATGACAAGCTGGTGAATCTTTTCGCTCGCGAGACAGGCCTCGGGCTCGGGAGCAGCGGCGGCCCGCGTGGTGACCTGCGGCGCGGGTTGTGCCAGCAATTTCTGAATGTCTTCGTTAATCTCAGCGAATCCGGCATCGCGCAGGAAATCAGCGGAGAGCCCCACGGCGTGAGTGGCGACCAGGTGCCCGCCTTCGACCAACCGGAACCATGCGGCCTTGACCGGAATCAGGCGCTGCAATTCTTCCACGGCGGACTGAACGACGTTTCCGTACTGTTGCGCGGTGGCGATGCTGGCGGTGATGGCCTGCACGGCACGCAGGCGTCGTGTCCGGGTCCGAGCTTCCTCGAGGACGACGAGCAGCATGCTCAGCGAAAGCGTGATTTCGGCTGCCAGGAATGCGGCCGCGGGCACGCGATCGGTGAAAGGCGACCAGGAAAGGTGAAGGAAGGGCAAAGACAAAGCCAGCAGCCAAGCTGAAGGTTCCCAGCGGCCGCGGCGCGCGCGCAACAGCGCGATCGAGGCCGTCAACAGAATGATGCGGTAGCCAACTTCCACCGCCACGCGCAAGGGCAGGGAATCGGGCCACAACAGGATTCGGACTCCGGCAAAACCCACGAGAACGGGCGTGATCACGGTCAAGGGAAGGATGAGATCGCGGCTGCGGGTGTAGAGCAGAACCGCGCCTGCGAGCAGTCCAACGGCGAGCATGAAGGTCGCCTGCACGGCCACCAAATCAAAGGGTGCGGGCATTTTCGCAGCGAAGCAATGCTCGGCCAGTCGCGAAGCGACAAAGGCAGTCCAGCCCAATATCCAGACTTTGAAATAGTTCTCGCGGAAGGCGCGCAGCGCGAGCAGAGAGGCGCCCAGCAGAATGAGCAGAGCCAGTTCTGCGGGCGTGGGCCGGGCCAAGCCAAGCCTTGCCACCGTATTCCAAAGCGATAAAAGGGATGCGCTCATGCTTTGCGGACGTACGTCTTCCTTGCTTTTGAATATCATGCCCCGCGTCAATCTCGATAGAGTTTCGGGACCTGAATGATTACTTTCGGCATCTCGCGTGTGAGTTACAATCGCCGATAGACTTTCGTGTAAATCCCATGCCAGATCGCATTCTTGTAGTTGACGACGAAGAACCGATTCGGGAAATCGTCGCCTCGATGCTCGGAACTGCTGGATATGCCTGTAAACAGGCAGCTTCCGGTATGGAAGCCCTCTCGGTCCTGACCTCCGGGGAAGAGTTTGAGTTGATGCTCTCAGACCTGATGATGGCGGATCTGGATGGCATTGGCCTGCTGGAACGGACGAAGGAAAAGTATCCCGACATGCCGGTTGTGATGGTTACCGCCGTGCACGACATATCGGTGGCGCTGGCGGCCATCCGTAACGGGGCCTACGACTATCTTTTGAAGCCGTTCGAGCGCGAGCAACTGCTCAACACGGTCAGCCGCGCGCTGGAGAACCGGCGCCTGAAAGTGGAGAACCGAACTTATCAGACGAATCTGGAATCGCTGGTGAAGGCGCGCACCGATCAACTGCAGGCGGCGATGGCAAATCTGGAGCGTTCTTACGACATCACACTCGAGACTCTGGGCGACGCGCTGGATTTGAAGGATCGGGAAACGGAAGGCCACTCGAAGCGCGTGACGGCGTTTACCATCGCAATTGCCCGCGCCATGGGCCTCCCTCGGGAGCAGATTAATACCATCGCGCGCGGAGCGTTCTTGCATGACATTGGAAAGATCGCGATTCCTGACAAGATTCTGAATAAGCCGGGGAAGCTGACCAAAGAAGAGATGGACGTAATGCAGGAGCACGCCTACCACGGATATCAGATTGTGAAGAAGATTCCGTTCCTCAACGAGGCGGCCGACATTGTGTACTCACATCAGGAGCGCTTCGATGGCACTGGTTATCCTCGCGGCCTGAAGGGAGAGCAGATTCCCCTGGGCGCGCGGATCTTTTCCGTCGCCGACACATTGGATGCCATCACCTCCGATCGAATTTATCGGGCGGCGCAGACGCTGCCGGCTGCGAAGGAGGAAATCAAGAGATGGGCGGGGCGGCAATTTGATCCCGAGGTGGTGAGCGTATTTCTGGAAATGCCGGACAATATCTGGGACGATCTGCGTAAGGAAATTCACAACCAGATCTACCGGGTGGCGCATTCCGCGGGGGCTAAGGGCTAAATCCGTTCGCGAAGGTGGGGACCGTTGAACGGCCGTAATCAATCAAAAATTTTGTTCTGGGCTGCTGTGGCCCTCACCGTCGTGCTGACGGCGGGCTGCCTCTTCCTTCCGCAGGGAACAGCTCAGATCGCGATCAGTGACCTAGTGGGCGGACTGCTGATGTTGTTGGCCCTGTTCGCATTTGTTTCGAACGGATTGCAGAGCAAGGGCCGCACGCGCTGGTTCTGGATGCTTCAGGCCGCGGGATGGGCCTTGTGGTTCAGCGACCAGGTGGTGTGGATCACGTTTGACCTGATCCTGCACAGGAAACTGCCCGGCATGTACCCCGCGGACGCCCTGCTGTTCCTGGCAGGAGCGCCGATGATGGCGGGACTGCTGCTCCGGCCCCACCGCCAGCCTACCGAACGCAGCGCGCGGCTCGGTGTGTTGGACTTCCTTCTGTTGTTGCTCTGGTGGCTGTACCTGTACGTTGCGTTCGTCGTCTGCTGGCAGTACGTTTCGCCGAGTGAGGGCGCTTACAACCGAAACTTCGATTTGCTTTCCATAGCGGAAACGGTCCTCATCGTTTGCGTCCTGCTGGCCTTTTGGCGCGAAAGTTCGGGACGGTGGAAGACGTTTTACGCGTGTCTGGGCGGCGCATTCGTTTTCAATGGCGTCTGGTTTTATGTGCTCAACGGCGCCATCGAGAAAAACCTCTATTTCGCCGGCAGTTGGTACGACATTCCATACTCCGGTTCTTTTGCTGTATTCACCGCGGTAGCTCTGCTGGGACCAGGCCTGCTGCCGACGCCCGAGACTGCCGCGGACGAATCGTACGGTGGTTGGATGGCGAACCTGGCGATGATGGCGGTACTCTCGCTGCCCATCATTGCGCTCTATGCGCTGCTCGATCCGCATCTTCCGCACCAAGTAGCTGATTTTCGAGTACTGATCACGCTGGCGACGATGTTTCTGATGGCGCTTCTTCTGTTCATCCAGCATCGCCGCTTGAACCAGGAGTTGCGGCGCACCAACCTCGTGCTGGAGGAAGCATCCCTTACGGATCCCATGACCGGATTGCGCAACCGCCGCTATTTCTCGGCGACGATCGAATCGGACGTGAGCCAGGCACTGCGCTCGCACGCCGACGGGCGCGACCCGCACACCCGCGATCTGGTCTTCTATTTGATCGATGCCGACAATTTCAAGGAAGTCAACGACCTGTACGGACACGACGTCGGCGACAAGGTGCTGGTCGAGATGGCGCATCGCCTCAGTTCGTCCATTCGCCATTCCGATGTGCTGGTGCGCTGGGGCGGAGAAGAATTTCTGATCGTATCTCGCTACACCGATCGCACCGAGGCTGAGTTGCTAGCCCAGCGCGTTCTCTCGACGGTGGCGGATACGCCTTTCAGCATGGTTGGTTCAGGGGAGACGATGTACCGCACGTGTTCCCTGGGATGGGCTGCTTTCCCGTGGTTTCTCGACAATCCCCGAGCGATCAGCTACGAAGAAGTTCTGACTCTGGCCGATCGCGGCCTCCATCAGGCGAAGCAGGCAGGCAAGAACCGGGCGGTCGGCATTCTGCCGGCGTCGGGGAAACTTCCTGCCACGACAATCGAAGGGTTGCACTCTCCGGGGCTGCAGGTCGACCTTCTGGCGGTGGCCGGGCCTAGACTTGGCCACAAGTAGCGGCAGAGGCCGGTTTTCCGACTGGCCTCGCGGGCAGCAATTCCACCCTTTTCCCCATCCAATCGCATAAGATTCCAAGGCAGGGGAGATTCCTATGTCGATTCGAACGCTGCGTTTTCAGATTGGTATTGCGGCCTTGCTGAGCGTACTGCCGTGCATTCCGGTGGTTGCACAAGATGCTCCTGCTGCGCCGGTGAACGTGGTGCCGCAAGGCACCGTCTTCTTGATCCAGCTTTCGGACCGGCTTGATACCCGAACCGTGAAGGCGGGCGATCATTTCCGTGCCCGATTGGCGGAGCCTCTGGTCGCGGCGAACGGACAGACCATCGACTCAGGGAAAAAGATCAAGGGGCATGTCAGCGCGGTCGAACCCGGGCTGCGGACGCGCATCATTTTGAGTTTTGAAGAAATTGAAACTGCCCACGGATGGGTGCCGCTGATTGCCACGGTGACAGGAGTTCCGGGCGAGCATGGACTCCGACAGGTTGGTGAAGAAGGCGAAATCGGCCGCCAGGGCATGACCAAAGAGCAGATTGCCGAGGCGATTGTAGTTGGGGCCGGCGAGGGCGCGGCGCAAGGCGAAAAGACTGGCGGGAAGCGGGGCGCTGCGACGGGTGCGGGTTCCGGCGCCGCTGCCGGAGCCATGTCGGCGTTTGAAGCGGGACACGACCTCGTGCTCGACAAGGGAACTGCGCTCGAGATCCGCCTGGATCGCAATCTGGGAGTTTCGGCGCGATAGATTGTTGGAGCCTAGATTGTTGGGACCGAAGGGCTGGTGGGATAATCCTGCCAGAGGGTCGCCATGAAATTCGTATTGGTTGCGCTTCTTCTCTTCTCAGCCATTGCAGCGTTTGGCCAGGAGCATCCCGCGGTCAGCGCACAGGCGAACACGGTGTACGTGGGCGCGGACGGCAAGTTTGACTCCGCCCCAGACACAGCTCAGATTCAGTTCAATGTATCGGTGCAGGATGAGACGTCGCAGGCCGCATTTCAGCGTGCGTCGAAAAACGTGGAGCAGGTACGGCTGGTGCTGGGCAATAACGGAATCGATCCCAAGGCAGCGAGCATCGGATTTCTTTCCGTGCAGCCGGTTTACGAGTGGAAGCCGAAGCAGAGAGTGATTGGATACCGGGTGACGACCGACGTCACGCTGAAGCTGAAGGATTTTGCGAAGGTGGGTCCCATCACCCAACAACTCGCCGACGCCAACGTCAGCGAAACCCAGACTCTGAACTACACGCTCGAGAATATGGACGAAGCCAAGAACAAAGCGGTGGAAGACGCCTACCGTCGGGCGCGCAACTCGGCCGACACGCTGGCTCGCGCTGCGGGCCGGTCGGTGGGGGAGCTTTCCTATGCGTCGATCGACACATTTGAAAATCCGCGAATGCCGATGCCGCACATGGCTCGTGCCATGAGCGCGATGGCCAATGCGGCGCCCCCGGCACCGACGGAAGAATTTACGCCGCAGATGGTGACCGTTACCGCGCATGTGAATGCGCTGTTTAACTTGAAGTAGGGGCGGCGGTGTCGTTAGCGGGCCCGATTATCTGTTTCACTCCCGATTCCCCTAGGATCCGCGGGGCTGCGCCCACGCGGGGCAGCCGAGGCGGCTGTCGCCACATCGTCTTTACTATCCCGACCGGGCTTACAGCATCGCCGGCGCAGGACTGGCGGGTGGCGGGGTGGCCACGAGCGGATCGACTTGGAGCGTCAGTCCGTCGATTTTGCGCACAATCACCATCTGACCGGGGGGCAATGCGGTGGAGGCGACTGCATCCCACAGTTCGCCGTGGACGAAAACTTTGCCCTGCGGTGCAAGCGCTGTTTGCGCGACTCCCATTTCGCCGACCAGGCCTTGGGCCCCGGTGACCACTTTGTTGCGGCGCGCTGTGAGAGCGATAGTCATCAGGAAGGCAGTGATCAGGCCGAGCGGGATACTGACGGCGAGCGCCGTCAACAGATGCACGCGCATTTCAGGAATGGGAGAATCCACCAGAAGCAAGCCACCCAGGGTAAGCAGGGCGATCCCTCCAATAGTGAGGATTCCGTGCGTGGCAAATTTGGCTTCTGCCGCAAATAGCGCGAAGGCTCCGAGAATCATGACTAGCGCAGCAAATCGTGTGGGAAGCAGGTTGAGGGCGAAGGCCGCGACCAGGATGAAAACAATGCCCACGGTCCCCGGAATCACGGCGCCGGGGTGGTTGAATTCGAGGTAGAGCGAGAGCGCACCGATCGCCAGAAGAAGAAACGCAATGTTGGGATCCATCAGGTAAGCGAGGATCTTCTCCTTGAGTGTCATGTTGAAGGACGAAAGCGGCTGTCCTGAAAGCTTGAGCGTCACGGTTTCGCCATTGAAGCGCTTGAAACTCTTGCCGTCGATCTGGCGGAGAAGTTCGTCGTCGTTCGCGGCGACATAGTCGATGAGGTGCTGCGACAGAGCTTCCTGCTCGGTAAAAGACTTGGACTGGCGGACGGTGCTCTCGGCGACGTCAACATTGCGCCCGCGACGTGCGGCGACGGAGCGCATGAGGGCGGCAGCGTCGTTCTCCAGCTTCTCTTTCATGACGTCGTCCATCTTGCCACCACCGAGAATGACGGGATGGGCGGCACCGGTGTTGGTGCCGGGTGACATCGCGGCGATGTCGGCGGACTCGAGGATGAAGAATCCGGCGGACGCGGCTCGGCTGCCGCTGGGCGTGACATAAATGATGACGGGAACGGCGGAAGTTGTGATGTGTTCGATGATCTGGCGCGTCGAATCAACCAGACCGCCGGGTGTATTGATCTCGATCAATACGGCTTGATCGCCGCGGCGGCGGGCTTCGTCGATTGCGCGGGCGATGTATTCCTCGCTGATGGGCTGGATCGTGTCGTTGACGACGACTTTCAGGATTTCGGCTTGAGCGGGGAGGGAGAAGAGAACGGCCGCTGCAATGGCGATGATTAGACGCAACTTCGAATGAGTCAGTTTCGACGAGGAGTGCATAGGTCCTTCGCTTCGTTCAGGATGACAGGCCATTGCTTTATGCAAAAGGAAATCCAAAATGCAAGGCCCTATGCCTATTGTCCCTCTATTTGGCTGGACCGGCGTGAATTTCTTGTGGTGCGGGTTCCGCGGCTGCGGAATGCGCTTGTGGATCAGGAGTCCATCCGGGCAAGTAAGTGCTACCGGTGATCAGCCGCGCGCCACGTTCGTAGGTTACGTAGGACCATGCCCATTGAATGAAGACCAATAGCCTGTTGCGGAAACCGATCAGGAAAAGGATGTGGACGAACAGCCACGACAGCCACGCGATGAAGCCGGAGATGTGGATGCGGCCGAACTGGGCGACTGCTGCGGCACGGCCGATCGTGGCCAGGCTGCCTTTGTCCCAGTAGTGGAAGGTAGGGCGACCAAAGTCCCCACCCACTCGCAAAGAACGCGAGAAGGGCGGGGCGGCCGCACGGCCCAGTTCCTCGCGAATGACTTTGGCGACGAAGCGGCCTTGCTGTATCGCCACCGGCGCGACGCCGGGTAGCATTTTGCCCTGTTCGTCTTTTAGGGCGGCGAGATCGCCGATGACGAATACTTCCGGATGGCCAGGAACGCTGAGGTCGGGCTGCACCAGAACTCGTCCGGCGCGGTCAACTTCAGCGCCTAGCTTTTTGCCCAGCGGCGAGGCTGCGACTCCAGCCGCCCACAGCACCACCGTTGCGGGCAAACGCGTGTCTCCCGCATAGACCGCGCCCGGCTCAATCTGCGTCACGACGGTCGAAGTACGGACTTCGACTCCCAGGCGATTGAGTTGCTCCTGGGCGCTGCGCGACAGATCTTCGGCGTAGGCGGGAAGCACGCGCGGGCCGCCTTCGACCAGCAGAATATGTGTGCGCGCGGGATCGATCGAGCGGAATTCATGGGCAAGTGCGTGACGGGAAATTTCAGCGAGGGTGCCGGCGAGTTCGACTCCCGTAGGCCCGCCGCCCACTACCACAAAGTTGAGGGGTATCGCGCTTTCGCCGGCGGCCGCGTGACGCTCCGCCAACTCGAACGCAAGCAGCACTCGCCGGCGGATTTCGAGCGCGTCTTCAATCGTCTTGAGGCCGGGAGCATAAGGCTCCCAGTTATCGTGTCCGAAGTAGGAATGGGTTGCGCCTGCGGCTACGACGAGGTAGTCGTAGGAGACGGCGGTATCTGAGGTTTCGACGATGCGGCGATCCAGATCAAAGCCAGTAACCTCCGCCATCAGCACTTCGATGTTCTTGTGAGAGCGCAGAATCGAGCGGATTGGCGCGGCGATTTCTCCCGGCGAGAGGCCGGCGGTGGCCACCTGGTACAGGAGCGGCTGGAATGTATGGAAATTCTTGCGATCGATGATCGTGATCTTCACGGGCGCTTTGGCCAAGGCCTGAGCGGCATTCAGGCCGCCGAAGCCAGATCCGACGATCACGACCCGAGGTATCCCTTGGTTAGTCATCTTGCCGTTCCAGCCCCATCTCTATAAGATTCAGCGCGATGGCAGATGGTTCCAGAAGTTCTTCGATGCGCACTCCTCAGGTAAGCTCTTACCCGTGGTGGCTCCGCTGGGGCATGCCGTCGTTCGCTGACTTGATCTTTGTCGGGCTGCTGGGCGTGCTGGTGTTTACGCCGCTCTCGGTGAAGCTCTTAGGCGACGCAGGAATCGGCTGGCACATCCGAAATGGCCAGCAGATTCTAGCTACACACGCCATCCCGCGATTCGATTCGTTCTCTTCTTCTCTCTGGCAACCCTGGTTTGCCTGGGAATGGCTGTATGACATCGCCGTGGGGAAATTGGAAGCGTGGTGCGGGTTGAATGGCGTGGTTTGGCTCACCGCGGTTGTGATCGCGACAGTGTTTGCCTGGATGTTTCGGTTGGCGGTGGCGCGGGGGACCAATCTGCTGCTTGCGCTGGTGCTGACGCTGCTTGCGATGTCGGCGTCGATGATTCACTTTCTGGCTCGTCCGCACGTGTTCAGCTGGCTGTTCGCGCTCGCATGGTTCTGGATTCTCGATTCCACGGATCGGGCTGGACTGCAGCGCCACCGCGCCCGATGGTTATGGGCGTTACCGCTGTCGATGCTGCTGTGGGTCAATGTGCACGGCGGGTTTCTGCTCGGGTTTGTGTTGTTGGGAATTTATTGGCTCGAAGCGCTCTGGACATGGGTTACTACGCGGGAGACTGGCCTTGAGGACACCCTGCAAAAGATCGCGTCAGGTCAGCGAGTGCGCCAGTTAACTTGGATTGGGCTGCTCTCGATCGTAGCCACCTTCATCAATCCATACGGATGGAACCTGCACGCGCACATTTATTCGTATCTCACTAACCGTTTCCTGATGGATCACATCGATGAGTTCCAGTCGCCCAATTTCCATGGCATCGCGCAGAGATGCTTTCTTGCGCTACTGCTGATCGCCATCGCGGCTCTGGCGGCTCGTGGCCGCAAGCTAAGACTTAGCGAGATTCTGCTGCTGCTGTTCGCGGTGTATGCAGGACTGTATGCCTCGCGGAACATTCCCGTCTCGTCGGTTTTGCTGGTCCTGATTGTGGGGCCGCTGTTGCCTTCGCTCGAGTCTTGGGGCTTTGTTCACAGAATGAGTGCGGTCGATTCGCAACTGGGCGGTCACGTCTGGCCAATCTTCGCGACAGTTGCGGTACTTCTGATCGCTGCCAACGGCGGGCGCGCCGGTTCGACGTTTTTGATGAATGCACATTTCGATCCTGCGAGAATGCCGGTCGAGGCCGTGAACTTTATCGAGCATAGTGGCGTACGCGCTCCGGTGCTCAGCCCGGATTATTGGGGTGGCTATCTGATTTACCGGCTCTATCCTCACAACACGGTTGTGATCGACGACCGGCATGACTTCTATGGTGAGCCATTCCTGAGGCTTTATCTGAAGATGATTCACGTCGAGCCAGACTGGGATGAGTTCTTCAAAGTACACCATGTCAGTTGCCTGCTGCTGCCGAGAAACGCGGCGCTTACGACGGTCATAAGCGGAACAGAGGGATGGAAGTCCGTTTATTCCGATGACGTGGCGATCGTGTTTAGGCGGACCGAGCAAGACCGGGAAGATACTGATCGGGCTCCCAGCCGATGAATTTGGTTGCGTAGACGCTCGATTCCGAAGATGATGAGGGTGGTTCCAGAAGCTTCACACCGCATCGCACGATCCAATCGCATGATCAAGAAATTCACTCCTCGTTCGAAGGGATGGGCTGTGTGTGCCATCTTTGCCTTTACGCTCGCACTCGCCGGCTGCTCGGGGTCTTCGTCGACCCTTACGTCCACAGTCACGCCGCCCGGGAATCCGGTGGGGGCGAACCTCACGCAGGTCAGTTCCGATCCATATACGGTGGGTCCCGGACAGCATGCGACAGAGGTTGAGCCCCATATGCTGGCGAACGGCAATACGCTGGTGGCAGCGTTTCAGACCGGACGCATTGTTCCCGGTGGCGCGACTGACATCGGGTGGGCGACTTCTACCGACGGCGGAACGACCTGGAGCCACGGATTTCTACCCGGCCTGACGACGGGCGAGGGAACGGGGCCGTACGACGCGGCCAGCGATCCTGCCGTTGCCTATGACGCGAAGCATGGAGTGTGGATGATCGCGTCGCTGCCGATTTCGAATACATCCCATACACCGGCGGTTGTCGTCAGCCGGTCGACCGATGGGTTGACTTGGCAGAATCCAATCAGTGCGGACATCACCGCCGCAAGCTCCGACAAAAACTGGATTGCCTGCGACAGCTGGGCGAGCAGTCCGCATTACGGCAATTGCTATCTGGAGTGGGACGATCCCATCAATTCAGACCTGATTCTGATGAGCACTTCCTCCGATGGAGGGCTGACGTGGGGCCCTCCGCTTCCTACTGCGGATTCGGCGCACGGAATCGGCGGCCAGCCGCTGGTGCAGCCGAACGGGACTGTCGTCGTGCCGATTGAGACAGTGGTCGTGAACAGCAATATCGCTTTGATGTCGGCATTCAGTTCGAACGACGGTGGGCTGAATTGGACCGCATCGGTTGTCATCTCGAATATTCAGTTTCACGGGGATGCGGGAGGAATCCGCAGCGGGCCGCTGCCGTCGGCTGCGGTGGGTGGCGCGGGAACGGTCTGGACGGTTTGGGAGGATTGCCGTTTTCGGTCCAACTGCTCTACCAACGATCTTGTGTACAGCACTTCGACCGACGGTGTGACCTGGGGGCCGGTCACGCGTATTCCTATCGACGATACTTCGAGCCCGGTGGATCATTTCATTCCGGGGATTGGGATCGATCCGGCAACCTCGGGCGCCTCGGCACATGTGGGGCTTCACTATTACTACTATTCGCAGAGCAATTGCACGGCATCGGCCTGCCAGCTTTTTGTGGGCTACATTTCGTCGGCGAACGGCGGCTCGACGTGGAATACTCCGGTCTCGCTCACCGGGCCAATGCTTTTGAGTTGGCTTCCTAATTCGCAGAACGGGTTGATGGTGGGCGATTACATTGCGACCGCCTTCACCAATGGCGTCCCACACGGAGTGTTCGCGGTGGCATCGCCAATTTCAGGAACAACGTTCAGCGAGGCGATCTATACCGGCCAGGGGCTGATCGCGAAGACGGCCGGGCGGCAGTTGTCGTCGGCGGGAGACAAGCCACTGCACAAACTGTCGGACACGATCGAGAAGGAACGTCCGGAGAAGAGCGTGATTCCTCCATCGCGGCGCAAAGTGAGGAAAAGCGCGAAGTAAATTCGATCGAGAGAGTGCGCCCTACGCTTAGCCCGCCAAGCGCTTCTTCATGGCGATGATTGCCATCACGATGGCTGCGGAGGCCGTTGAAAAAGCACTGCTCGAACACGGTGCGATCTCGGCGCTGACGGACTCCCCGGAATTTGCTTTCTTCACCATCTCCGCGGCAACCGCGTGGAAACGGGCATGTTCATACTTCAGCTTCGTGTACTCGGGGAGCGAAGAGTACGTCGCGCCCTCGCCATAGATCCACAGGCCCAGCACACATTTGTGGTCGAGACTNNTGACATCTGCGGGAAGCAGGCTTCTGTCGTGTTTGTTTACGTAGTGGCGCAGCTTACGCTTCCACTTGGTGTGCGCGCCTACGGCCTGGTCAAAATCCATGTGGACTTTCCTGATCAAGGCGGGCACCCCCTTTCAGGACCATCGGCAGAAATGTGCGGAAGGATCAGTCGACGAGTCGAGGGGCGGATGGAGCGGGCTTACTCGCGTTAAAAGCGGTCGTTGGTATCGATGCCGAAGCCCAGGATGGCGGTGACTTCCACGGGCTGGTCGCCGCGCATCGCGGGCTGAAACTTCCAGCTGCGCAGAGCGGCGAGAACTTTCGCGGTCATGTTGGCGGGTCCGGCTTCGAGGACGCGTATGTTCTTTAGATTGCCGGAGGCGTCCAAAGCGCACGTCACCACCATCCGGGCACGCGGTAAGCCCTCCGTCAGTTCCGTGCGTATCGCGGTCGGAGCCGTGAGGGTTGCTCCGTAGGGGTGGCCTGTAGCAACCTCATCGGCGAATTCCATGACAACGGTGCCCAGAGACGTATCGAAATAAGTGGTGTATTTCTCGCCCTTCAATAAGTTCTTGTAGGGCTCGAAAGCTCCTCCGGAACTGGCTGTGGCAACGATGGTTACTCCAAGTGCTTGCCGCTGCTGCTTGACTGGGGAATGTCCTGGCGCCTGAGGATCGCTGCCGGACGGATCCGACCCGAACGCTGGAAGCGTGACCTCGCTGGTGCCCCCACTGATGTCTATACCGCGGACGGCTGGAGTGCCGGATGGCACATTTCCAGCGCCGCCCGGTCCGGCCGAGGGAGAGATGCCGCCTCGCGCCGAGGGATCGGAGCCGTGTTCGGCACCGGACTTGCCTGCGCCCGTACCTGCGCCGTTCATGCCGCTGCCGGGACCGTTTCCATGGCCGATGCTGGTGCCGCCCCCGGGGCCTCCGAGGCCCGGCTTGTCTCCGCCCGACGGTGACATGGCGAGTGAACCGCTGCCGCCGCTGGGCAACCCTAATTTAGAGCCGGGCTGACTGGAAATCACCGCGCCAGCGTTGGCTCCACTGCCTCCGTTGTTGGCAGGTGCCAGGCCTGAGCCGGCGTCGAGCGGTGTGCCGAGACCTGTGCCTTTGCGGCCCAAGCCGGAGCCGCCCGGTCCGGTTCCTCCACCGACAGAAGGCGGCGGGGGAACGATATTGTTGGCCAGCAATGTTCCGCCGGGGGCGCCCGCGCCACCGCCGGTATTGCCTGTGCCGCCACCGGCTCCGGAGAGGGAAGGTGGCGGCGGAACCACGCTGGGTGCGCCCAGAGTCGGTCCCGTCGATGCAGACAGAGAGCGGGTACCGGTGCCGGCGGAAACACCAACCGAGGGTGGTGGAGCAACCACGTTCGCGCCGAGGGACGTCCCAATGCCGTTGCGTGCGCCACGCGGGTTCCCGCCGGCCGCGCCGGCGCCGACCGTGGGTGGAGGCGCGACGACACTGGCGCCGAGCGAAGTTCCGGTGCCGCGGGTTGGCGTGTTTGCTTGAACGGCTGGCGGTGGGGGCACGATCTCGGTTGCGCCAAAGATTCTGCCCATCAGACTGCTCATGAAAGAGCCGCTGCCGGATTGCGTTGGCGGCGGGGGAACCACTGGCTTCGATGGATCCGGAACGCTGCCGGTGGGGAGGCGGTGCAAGTCTTGCGAGACATCCGCCGAGGGCGGCGGTGCGACGACCGACGGCGCTTGCAGAGTCAGCTTCGGATTTCGAATGCCGGCCCGCTCTGGAGCCGAAACCGGCGGCGGGATCACCGCCATATTGTTCATCTGCACCGGCGTACTCGAAGTCTCCCAGCTTACTCCGCCGGGAGCGGGCGGAATCACATTGGCAGCCATCGTCGGAGTCGATCGTGATTGCTGGCGGGTGACGCTCGGAGCGGGCGCCACCACTGAGGCATTTAGAGAAGGTGCACTCAGGGCGCGGTCCCGGGACACGGTAGGCGCGGGAGGAACGATCGCCGGAGCCAGTGCCGGTGCAACCAACTTGTGCTCGCCCGCCACGTTGGGAGCTGGCGGAATCAGGATGGCGCTTAGGTTCGGCGCGGTGAGCGTGCGGTCGGGCGACACCGATGGCGCCGGAGCAATCACCTCGTTGAGTTGAACTCCGTTGCGGGTATAGTCGCGGATCGCATTCGGAGGCGGAGCGACCAGTGCGGAGGCCAGACTCGGCGCGGCACGGTTCGAGCGCAATCCTTCCGAAGGCGGAGGCCCAGGATTCGGCTTAATGGCTAAAAGGTTCGCCACGGCGTCGCGCGAGGCAGGAAGCTTGAGGTTAGGCGCATCCACGACTTTGGGAACGAGAGAGCCGCCGCGCGCAATCTTGATGGTTTGGGTGCGATGGTGCGCTTCGTCGCCGCCGACGCGGCCGGTGGCTCCGGCTTCAGCGCCGCCCAGATCCTCGGTGCGGGGCAACTCCTCGCCGCTGTAATAGATCACATCGTGACGCGAAAATCTGGGCGCGACGAAGGGCCGCAACTCGGCGATCTTCACCTGGATCGCGATCGCCGCGAAAATCAAAAAGGCCTCCAGCAAATAGGAGGGCACCATGATGCGCAAGGGGATGAGTCCGAAAGGAGCCTCTCCGGCCAAGCGGCGTTCCGAGCGCGACAAGGCGGGCCGGATCGCACCGACGAACTCGCGCCAGCGCGGCGTCCACTCCACCAGCAGCTTGGGCGCGTCGTGAAGTTCGGCGGCTTCTTCGAGTTGGAGGGTTTCACTCACGAGGGCGGTACTCTACCATCCTTTTCGGTCTTTAGTTCATCGATTCTTATCTCAATTCTATCTCCCACCGCCGTCTTGGTTTCGGCCACGGTGCGACACGGTAGTTCCAGCACGGATGCTGCTTGAGTCCGCACCGGCGCAAACCGCCAGGGCTGCAAGTCGTGCTGGATATGAATGACGGTCATCACCCGATCCAGATAAACCACGTCGATGGGGAATCCCATGCCCAGAGTATGAACGCCGTGGCAGGGGACAATCCAGAGGCCGGAGCCATTACGGAAGTCACTGGAGTGGAGTCCAAGCAGGCCGCGCAACCGGGTCCAATGCGTGTCGGCCACCGCCAGGGCAGTGGCGAGGTAGGCTTGGCGGGTCTGATTGAAAGCCTGTCCCTGTGAGGAAAAAACCGCCATAAAATGCGAATGCTCCCCAGTTCTGTGTCGCCTTCTACCGCCCGCCGGAAATCGGGCCGAGCTGCCGGAACAGTTCGATGATTGCCGGACCGATCGTTACAAAAATGATCGAAGGCAGAACAAATATCACCAGTGGGGGGACCATCTTAATGGTGGTTTTTGCAGCTTGTTCTTCGGCCCGTTGCCGGCGTTCCGTGCGGAGGGAATCGGAATGCACGCGGAGGGCTTGGGCAACGCTGGTGCCGAAGCGATCTGTTTGAATCAGTGTACCAACAAGAGAACGGATATCGTCAACCCCGGTGCGGTCCACCAGGTTACGGAGGGCTTCCGCGCGGGGCTTGCCGGCGCGCATCTCGAGGTTTACCAGATGGAATTCGTCGCTCAGATCCGGGTGGGCGTGGTGCAGATCCTGGCCCACGCGGGTTAGGGCCTGGTCGAGCGCGAGACCGGCTTCCACGCAGATCACCGTAAGGTCGAGAGCATCGGGCAGGCCGATGCGGATGCGATGCTGCCGATCTTTAATCATGCGCTTCAAAATAAAGCGCGGAAGGAAAAATCCGAGACCGGGAACGCCGACGAGCAGGAAAAGATTATCCAACCCCGAAAACAGGACAACGCCGGCAAAACCCAACCCGGCCATCAGAAGGCGCGCTCCAAAGTAGTAGTTAACATCGATGGCATCGCGGAATCCGGCCTGAATGAGCCAGGCACGCGTGCGGGACACATCCGAGGCGGAAAGCGGGATGGCCTTGCTGATCGGATCCAGCGCCTGCTCAATGCGCTCGCGCATGGCTGGCTTGTTCTCCGCCGGTTGCTGTTGTCCTCCCAATGCGCGCAAGCGAGCCCCCAGCATTGAACTGGGAGTCACCACCGCCGCTCCAAAGGCGAACACTGCCAGCACGACGGTGACGAACACGACCACGACCAAGATCAGAGGCAACATAGCTATACCTGGATCCGGATAATCTTCCGGATCACGAAATATCCAATCGTTTGCAGTGTGATGCCCGCGACCAAAAGAGTGTGTCCGATCGGGTCTGAGAACAATGGGCGGATGAAAGCAGGATTCAGCACGAGCATCACCGCGACGATGATCGGCGGCATGCCCATGAGCAAGGCCATGGTCAAACGCCCTTGCGCGGTATAAACGCGCACTTGGCGCTGAATCTTGAACCGCTCGCGAATAACGTAGGAGAGGTTGTCGAGGATCTCCGCCAGGTTGCCGCCAGTTTCGCGCTGCAGCATCACCGCTGTCACGAAAAATTTCACGTCCACCAGGGGCATACGTTCGGTCAGATTGAGGAGAGCATCGCGAACCGGCATGCCGAATTTCTGCTCTTCGTAAAGCTGGCGGAACTCGCTGGAGACGGGGTCGGCCACCTCGTCGGTAATCATTTCGAGTGCGGTCGTGAAAGCGTGTCCGGCCCGAACGGCGCGCGCCAGCGTATCGATTGCCTCGGGGAAGAGTTCCTCGAATTTCTCGAAGCGCTTGTTGCGCCGATACGAAGCATAGGCATAGGGCAGCACGAAACCGACCAGCATCGCCACCCATGCGACTTCGACCCGCTTGCTCGGGCCATAAGCCAGGAACGTGGCGACCACTCCGGACAGAACTGAAATTCCGAGAAAATTTCCGGCGCGTGTGGCCATTCCCGCCTGCGCCAGCATCTTTTGGATGTCGGTGACCCGTTCGGACCGCCGCAGTATGTTGTCCAGAGCGGGAATCTGGCTTAGCTGTTCATCCCGCAGGAGGGCCAGTTCTTCGTCGGGGGCAAGTTCGGGAGCCTTGCGCTCGTTGGCCAGGCGTTCCTTGATCAGCCGGGCGCGGGCGTTGCGTTGGTCGAGAATCGAGCCCATGCCGAAAGCCAGGAGCGCGACCACAACGAACACGAGAAGGGCAATCAGACCTGCCGGCATATTTGTCCCTAGACCTCAGTTCTTGATTCGAACAGCGCCGGCCGCAAGCGGGCCCCCGAGGTTGCTAAGCGGTCGGCAAACTGCGGACGCACACCGGTCGCCCGGAATACCCCACGAACCTTGCCGCTCTCATCGGTGCCGGTGCGGTCGAAGCTGAAAATATCCTGCATGCCGATCAGGTCTCCATCCATGCCTGTAATCTCCGACACGGTGATGACCTTGCGGGTGCCGTCGGAAAGACGCGCAATCTGAACGACGGCATGAACGGCGGATGCGATCTGGTGGCGCACCGCGCGCTCTGGAATGTTCAGGTTTGCCATCGACACCATGTTCTCCACGCGGGCCATGGCGTCGCGCGGGGAGTTGGCGTGTACCGTCGTCAGCGATCCTTCGTGGCCCGTGTTCATGGCCTGNNTCGCCCACCACGATGCGGTCGGGACGCATACGCAAGCTGTTGATGACGAGCTGCCGCTGTCGCACCGCGCCCTTGCCTTCGATGTTGGGCGGCCGGGTCTCCAGGCGCACCACGTGCTCTTGCTTCAGTTGCAGTTCGGCGGCATCCTCGATAGTGACGATGCGATCTGAGTTGGGAATGTATCCAGACAGCACGTTCAGCAGAGTCGTCTTGCCGGCGCCGGTTCCGCCGGACACCAGAATATTGAGGCGCCCCTTAACCATTGCCGAAAGCAGTTCGAGCATCGACTCGGTGAGGGTCAGGTTCTCAAGCATCTGCCGGGCGGTAACCGGCTCACGTCCAAAGCGGCGGATGGAGAGGGAAGGCCCGTCGATGGCCAGCGGCGGGATGATCGCGTTGACGCGGGAGCCGTCTGCGAGGCGGGCGTCGACCATGGGCGACGATTCGTCGACCCGGCGTCCAATGCGCGACACGATGCGCTCGATGATCTGCATGAGGTGCGAGTTGTCTTTGAAGGACAAGGCCGTGCGTTCGAGCTTGCCGGCCCGCTCAACATAGACCCGGTCGAAACGGTTGACCAGAATGTCGGAGATGGTGGGATCTTTGAGCAGCGGTTCGAGAGGTCCGAGGCCGAAAATCTCGTCGAGAATTTCGCGCGAGAGGCGTTCGCGTTCGGCAAAGCTGAGGGGCACAACTTCGCCGTTGACGGCGTTGCGAATCACCACCAGCACTTCGTCGCGCGCAGAGTCGCCCGTCGCCTTGCCTAGTTTTTCAAGGTCGAGGCGATCAAGGATCTTGCGGTGCAGGTCGGCTTTAACCTGCTGGTAATCGGTGCGCTCGAACGATTGGAGGTTTGCCATTGTTTCCTGAATTCGTTGTCTCTAATTCCTAAGCGAAATACCTAAACCGACTTGAATAACGACCACGCCGCCCGCTTTACTTCGGCGTCATTCCTCGTCAACTCCTGCGCCAGTCCGGCAAAACAGCGGGCGATTTCGGACGTTCTCTGGTCCATCACCGGGGTTCCACGGTCGATCGCGCCGGATATCGCAAAATACTGGTTCGGGATTCGCCATAGAACTTTCGCCCCGACCGCAGCCTCGGCGTCTGCTTCGCTGAATCCGGGCACTTTGCGGAAGCGATTCAACACGAGGCGCACGCGTTCGCGGCTTCCGGTTTCTCCCAGGTACTGCTGCACGCGGGCGGCACTCCAGAGCGAAGCCACGTCGCTACAGGCAACCAGTAGAACGGTCTCGGAAAGACTGGCGATCAGGCGGCTGGCTGCGTCAAAGCGCGACGAGGCGTCCACCACCACATATCGATAATGCGTCACCAGCATGTCGAAGAGACGGACGAACTCCGCCGTCGAAGGATCCACGGCAGCTGGCACGTTGGTTCCGGCCAGCAATTGCAAGCCTCCGCTGTGACGCGTCATGAAGCTCTCGAGCAGGGAAGCGTCCATGCGGTGAAGATTGCGAGTGGCATCCGCAACATTGAAAACCGGCTTGAGGTTCATGTGCAGCGCGGCGTGTCCTAGCGGCGCGAGATCCACCAGCGCAGTTTGTCCGTAGGCAGACTGCAAGGCCAGCGCCAGATTGACGGCTACCGTCGTGGCGCCATTTCCACCCTTCGCGTTGATGACCGAGAAGACCTTGCCGCGAATTCCTTCCTGCTTTCCACGGCGTTGCGCCGTTGTGAGGCGCACAAAGGCCTCCAGCAGGTCGGTGGTATTGGTGGGGCGTTCGATGAATTCGCGTGCTCCGGCGCGCATGGCATTCACAATGACCTGAGGTTGATTCAGATTGCCGATCGCGAAAATGGCGCCGTCGGGCATTTCCTGGTGCAGGAGTTCAATGGCTCGCAGCGCCAGTTGCGGATTGTCGGCGGGAATGTCGACCAGAGTCACATCAGGATTAGCGGTGCGCACTCGCCGCGTGACCGGATCAGAGGCCGCCACCGGAAAACTTGCGCAGGTATGGACCGTGCGCGCCACACTGGTGCCGTCGACGAGCACCTGCATCACGGCTCGTTGCTCGTTGTCGGTTGCGACGATGACGACTGACAATTCCGGCATAACAAACCCTGAGGTGGCCTATTGCAAACTCTGTAGCAGCTTCCCTCGGCTGACTTGCAGCCTAATGGCCTTTATCAAACTTCTCGTCGTTCACGAAAGGCTTGGGATTCTTGGGCAGCGGAGGCGGTTCCATAGTGGGCGAAATACGCCGCACCGTGCACAAGACCATCAGTTCCGAATTACTTTTCTGCAAACTCTTGCTGCGGAAAAAATTCCCCAGGATCGGGATATCGCCGAGGCCGGGAATCTTGTTCCAGATGTCCGTGACCCGGTTATCGATGAGGCCCGCAATGACAAAGCTCTGTCCGTCCTGCAATTCGAATTCAGTTTCAGCTTTGCGCGTGCTCAGGGCGGGTACGGTGAATCCTGAGATAGTCAGCGCATTCGCAAAGTCCAGGGTGCTCACTTCCGGCGCCACCTTCAAATGGATGTTCCCATTGGGCATGATGGTCGGTGTGAACTGCAGATGCACGCCGAAATCCTTGAACGAGATGGTGACCGCGGTAAAGCCCGCGCCCGGTTGCACGATGGGAAAGGGGAACTGGCCTCCGGCGAGAAAGCTGGCTTCCTTGCCGTTGACCGCAATCAGATTGGGCTCGGCGAGAATCTGCAGCAGGCTTTTATTCTCAAGAGCTTCGATGACCGCGCCGAAATTAATGTCGGGGCGGAACAGAAAAAGATTTAATACGTTGTTGAGGGTGGTAGCGGGAGTCGTGGTGCCAGTACCTGTGCTGCCGGAAGAGGTGCCCGGAGTCAAGGTCTGAGACCCAAAGCCGCCGTACTGTCCGGTGGTGACGGTGCCGATGGTATTCGCTCCCCCCGTGGAAATAAAGTTGATTCCCATCTGCGTCAGCGCCGTGCGGTCGACTTCGGCGAACTTCACCTGCAGCAAAACTTCCTGCGAACCGACCGGTCCGAAGGTCAGCACGTTCACGACTTTCGGAGAGTAGGCGCTGGCGAGTTCTCCAGCGCGCTTGGAGACGTCTTCTGTGGAAACGTGTCCAGAGAGAACCACGGCGGCGCGCGACGGAGTAACGGTGATCTGCTCGTCAGGGAATACGCGGCGTTCTTCTTCGGCGCAGGCG
>PMUM01000192.1 GCA_003166855.1 Acidobacteriaceae bacterium
CTCAGCACGCGCGCGGTGAGCGGGACGCCGACTGTGACGCTTTGCGCAATCCAAAGATAAGGCGTCAACACCCCAATGTCGGAGGCCGACTCGGTTGCATTGAGACTCACGCTGACGGAGGGCGATGAACTGTAGACTCCCGGAGCAAGCGTCGCGGTAATGGTTGAGACGCCAATCGCTGCCGGGGTAAGCAAGGTGGCCGCGATTCCATTCTGATCGCTGCTCGCCGAGCATGAAGGCGCTCCGCCGCAGGCGGAGAGTTGCAGGCCACCGCTCGCGCTCCAGCCAATGGTCGCGCCGCTCACGGGAGTAACCCCGTCAGCAGCCAGCACGCGCACGGTCATCGGATTCGCTGCCTGCGTGCCCACGGGCGTGGGCCGATTGATTCCGCCCACCAGAACGATGTTGTCGGTGGCAGCAGCGCCATAGGTCAAAACATTGGTCATGACCGAGGACGCGCCGCTGACCGGATCGGTGATGGCAATGCTCTGTGGCCCATCCGTGTGCGCGGGTGCGGCCAGAATCATTTGCCCTGCGCTGACGGCGAGCGGAGTTGCCGCGGTGCTCCCCACAGCGGCGGTAAGCTGCGGAGCAAAACCTATCCCCTGCACGGTGACCGGGCCGCCATTCACGCCCACGCGCACGGGAGAAACAGAATTCGCGTACAGCACGTGCGCCTGATAGCGGTAGTCGGGACGGCCGTCGCCGCGCACATCGGAAATCCCGATCAGGAAGTTGGAGGAACTCGCGACCTGCGCGTCCAGCCGCGTCAACGCATACGGCAGTTGGTTGAACGGCGAAGGTGTGAAGGCCGGAGGCGCCGTGCCTGGCGGATCAGAGGCGGCCCACATCCCAACGACCGGCTGCGCCTTGGTCAGGGTGGCGTTCCCGAATTCATCGAGCGTAGTCACCGCCACCGATAATGTGCGATTCATCTGCGCAGGGAAGACGAAGTACGCCATGTCTCCATAGCCGCTCAGCGAGCCTTCCCAATCTCCGGCCAAAGGCAAAGCAGCCGGGGTGGTCCAACTGGAAACGGTCTGAGGCAACGGCTGCGCACTGCCTCCCATGAGAATGTCTTGCTGCACGTCATTGCCAGCCGCGACGGTCACGGTGATGGGCTGGGCTGTTCCTGAAAGCGCGACTGGACCCGGTGAGTAAGGGCCAACGTTCGCCGACCATTTCGGATCAATTGCTTCCACTGTTAGCTGGTACTGCGCGCTGCCTTCGTTTGGCAGTTGCAGCCCGGCAAGGTCGAAGAAGCCTTCGAGAGTCTGGCTATCCGATCCCCATTCGGCAAACGGATCACCAACTGCGTCGTCGAAGCCAGTAATGGGATTCCCTTCATTTCCAGTGAACAGAAACCCCGACACCGACGCCGCTGCATACCTGCGCGATGGCAAGCCGGTTTTCGGATCGATCCAGCGCGCCACGACGTTCACTCCCTGCATGGCCTGCGTACGATTTCCGTGCGTGTCGGTGAACCACACGGAACCGTAGATGCGCGCTGTCGTCGTAGAAAACACCTGCTTGCCGGGGAAGCCGGACTGATTCTGCGCCGTCACCGGATAAAGGCGCGAAATGGCCGCCATGTCATCCATCGCCAGCTGGTAAGGATTGGGGTAGCAAAGCGTGATCGGCGTGCAATTCAAAGGATCGGTGGAGTGCATCACCGGGAATCCCGCGAAGTCGTCGGACGTGGGCGGTGGCGTGCGAGTCTGCACATTGGGATTCACCTGCGACCAGCCGAGGCCGAGCACGCTGCCGATCACGCGCACCAGGCGATACTCCACGTCGGTGAGTTGCGACGACTGCTGCGCGCACTGGCCATTGATCACGATCAGCGCATGCTGGTAGGTCGCGAAGGAACCGTAATTGTCGTTACCTCCGAATACGGCGTTGCTATAGCACTGGCCGGCCCCCCCCGCACCCGTTCCGATGAGGGCGTCCGTGACGGAACCGTCGTAGTCGTAAACGATGCCGATCGGCGTGCCGGTCGCCGTCGGCTGAATGTCGGCGGGCATCGAGATCGAGCCGTCCGAATTCAGGGTGACGTTCGTTCCGTTCACATCTTCGGCGAGCGAGCCGCCGCTCGTAACGTTAAGAGCAGCCGTCTGAACTGCGGTCCATTGACCGAACGCACCCGCGACAAAGCTGTTGGCGGACGCGTTAGGGAGCAATGGACTGAGATCGCCCTGATCGGTGTAATAAGTGATCGCCCCTTGCGGCCAGAGCAGTGGCTGCCCGGTCGTTGTCGCGTCGAAATAGCTGGTCCCGGCAACGCACTTCGGTCCGCCGGCGCGGGAGCCAACGACGAACAAGAAAACCAACGCCGCGGTCAGGGCCAGCCTGAGGAGAAGCGAGCGCACAGTAAATGCCATGCGGTTTGTCATGGTCACCTCTTCTGATCGCACTCACTCCTCCTCACTGCCCGCCGCACCGCCAAGGCGAAATCGCTGACACGTATGCGCGACTTCCCACCCAGGACGGGATCCGTTCGAAAGGCTGAAAGATGTTGTGCCGAAAGCAAGACGCGGCCCCACGGGTTAATCGTGAAACGCCCCATGCCTCCGGCGACGCAGCTCGTAAGCCCGAGCTTGCTCGGCGGATACAAAAAGAGAAGCACGCGTTCACCGACGCGGTAGCGCTGGCCGCCCGACCACAGGCCAATCCACTGCGAGATGGTCAGATCCTCGCCAGGCGTGGCTCCGCGGATCGCGTTCTCAACGTGGAAGGTAATGGCAACCGCTTCGACCGTCTGGCCCGGGGTCGCAGGATGACGTGCAATCGAAATGACAGTGCCGGAAAAGATCGCGCCTGCAGCACGAGCGATCAGGGGGAAGCCGATCGTTCCGGGTGGAGTTATGGGCAAGTGGTGGCGGAGTTCGTTTGGCGCCGAAGGCTGACTGACTTCCGGCAGCCGATGGACTGCGAATTCCGACGCAGAATCGACGCGCCCAGACTGGCCCTGCAGTAATGCGGGGGCCAGCGTGAGAATCAAAACTGCGAGCAGACACCTGCAACTTCTCCCATGCATGGGGAGACCTCAAGATGTGACATCTGCTCGGAGGGATACCGGGGAAACGGGACAGCCTATTCCAACGGTAACAACAAAGTCTGTGACAGATGTCACAACCTCCCTGTGGATTTCCGGGACCTTAGTTCTCTTTGAACGCGTTCCCGCTCACAAAAAAACTTGACACGAAAACTACACATGTAGTAGTAATGCATACGTCGGTAGGAGATGACATGGCCGGACCGAAACTAGCCAAGCTCGAACTGCAGATTATGGAGACGCTCTGGAACCGCGGCGAGGCCTCCATCCGCGAGATTCAGGAAGCCTTCCCAGAAAAAGGCAGGCCTGCATACACCACCGTCCAGACCACTGTCTATCGTCTGGAAGGCAAGAAGGCCGTTCGCCGCGTAAAAAAAGTCGGAAACTTCCACATTTTCGAGGCCGCCGTCTCGCGCGATTCCGCGCAGCGGAAGCTAATCGACGACCTCCTCGCGCTCTTCGGCGGCCGCACGCAACCGGTCATGGCGCATCTGATTGAATCGGGCCAGCTCACCCTCGAGGATGTGAAGGAAGCCGAAAGGACCCTCCGCAAGCTGGAGAGAAAGGACAAATCGAAATGACTCCCGCATACTTGTCCGCGCTCAATACGTCCGCGATGTGGAGAGACCTGGCCCCTGGCCTGGGCAATCACCTGTGGCAGTCGACGCTATTTGCCGCCGCTGCCGGATTGCTGACATTCCTTCTGCGAAAGAATCACGCGCGCGCCCGCTACTGGCTTTGGCTGGCGGCATCGGTGAAATTCCTGATTCCGTTTTCGCTACTGGTCGGCATCGGCAGCTATCTCGCATGGCCCCACGCTTCGCCGACAGCGAACGGCGGTTTATACGTCGTGGTGGAAGCGATCAGCCAGCCCTTCTCGGAGCCCGCAATGGCGATTCCGGCGATTGCTCAAGCCGCGCCGGCAGCGGCTATACCGAGTCTGCTCCACTGGCTTCCGGCGTTGCTCGTAGCAGTGTGGCTCTGTGGATTCGTGATTGTTCTTCTTGCATGGTGCGTCCGCTGGCGACGGATTTCTGCCGCCCTGCGAGAGTCGGCGCCATTGCGCGAGGGACGCGAAGCCGCGACTCTGCGCCGGTTAGAGCGCATCGCCGGCACGCATCGGCCCATTGACATTGTGTTGTCGCGCGCTTCTCTGGAGCCGGGAATCTTCGGCATCGTCCGTCCGGTGTTGATCTGGCCGGAGGGCATCTCGAAACATCTGGAGGATGCGCACCTGGAAGCGATTCTCGCCCACGAGGTCTGGCACGTGCGCCGTCGCGACAATCTTGCCGCCGCGATCCACATGGTCGTCGAAGCACTCTTCTGGTTCCATCCGCTGGTGTGGTGGTTGGGCGCGCGCATGGTCGAAGAGCGCGAGCGCGCCTGCGACGAAGAAGTCGTGGAACTGGGCAGCGAGCGCCAGGTCTATGCCGAGAGCATTTTGAAAGTCTGTGAATTCTGCGTGGGATCTCCGCTGGCTTGCGTGTCCGGGGTAACGGGGGCCGATCTTAAAAGAAGGATGGTGTACATCATGACGGAACGAATCGCACGGAAACTGGATTTCGGAAAAAAGCTGTTGCTGAGTACGGCTGGAGTTCTGGCCTTGGCCCTGCCGCTCGTGTTCGGCTTGGTCAACGCGCCGAAGATGCGCGCGCAAGAGCAGGCCGCGACTCCGGGTGCGAGTAAGTCCAACGTCGAACTCATGGTCAAATCCGGCGCCGGCGGCGAGGCCCATCGAGTGGGAATGATGTACTCGGACACCGGATTCAAAGCGATGCACACGACTTTGCAGGCGCTCCTTCAAGAGGCCTATGGAGTCCAGGCCAACCAGATCATCGGAGGTCCGGATTGGATCAAGACCGCACCGTTCGATCTCGAAATTGGGCCTGAGGACGACAAATCCGCGCCCAGCGGCATGAGTATCGAGCAGAGCCCGGAGCAAAGCAGGATTCGAAACCAGCGGCTACTGCAGGCGGCTTTGGCAGAGCGCTTCAAGGTGTCGCTGCATCCCGAAACCAGAGAGCTGTCGACCTATGCTCTCGTTGTGGGCGACGATGGGCCGAAGCTTCAGCCCGCAAAGGCCGCCAGCAGCTACGCTGCTCCGGTCAAAGGCCCGGACGGGATCCCCATGAATAAATCATTCCAGATCAAGCTCGATGGCAGTCAGGCCGGGTTGGAAGCCCGCGGCATGTCTACCTCGGACATGGCATCGCATTTCTCACGCCATCTGGGCACCGTCGTAGTCGATAAGACCGGCCTCACCGGCAACTACGACTTCAGCTTGAATTGGACGTCAGATGCGAGCGGACGTGGCACATTCAACGCCCCTGTATCCGATGCTTCCGCGTCGTCGCTCTTAGCTGCAATTCAGGAGCAGCTGGGTTTGAAACTGGAGCCGGAAAAAGGTCCGATGCAAGTTCTCGTCATCGACCACGCTGAGAGGCCGGCGGAGCCCATGCAAAACTAAAGGCATATCATCTCGGAGCAAGGCAACTTCCGGCAGGCATTCGGATTCTCACTCACCAGAGTTCCGACGTCCTGCCGGAGACCTTCTTCTCCCAGACGATAGTCTCCACGCAAATTGCTCCATCTTGACAGCTAGCCCCCACGCCCTGAAACTGATGTCCGCGCGCGCAGGCGTTCGTCTCTCCTTCCCCACATGCCGAGCACGTGCCAGCTGGCAAGAACTTTGGCAGCGCCGGGCCTGATCGTCGATAGAACCACGTCGCGTTAGATGAGGAGAACTTCGTGAATACCTGCCCGCAGCACACGGCACGATTCCGGGGCGCGGAAACTTTTTCGCGCCACTTCGCCCATGGCCTGCTGTTCGATATCGCCACGATCATTGCGATATCGCTGTGCGCTGCGGTGGCGCTGGCTCAGGTTTCCTTTCTGAATGCGCCGTTGTCTCCTGGGCAAAGGGCGCCCGGCGCGCCTGCATTCACGCTGACCGTGTATGGCACCGGCTTCGCTTCCGATGCAGTAGTGAACTGGAACGGCGCCCCGCTCGCCACTACGTTCAAGACAAGCGAGGAACTGCAAGCGTCTGTTCCCGCGTCCGACATCGCCAAGGCACAAACCGCGCTGGTGACGGTCACCAACGGCAGCGGCATAGTTTCGAATGTCGATTACCTTCAGGTCGTGAAGAACGCGTACCCCGTCGCTTACGGCAAACTGGACTACGCCACCGATCCCACGCCGCAGGCTGTGACCACGGCGGACTTCAACGGAGACGGCAAACTCGACCTGGCCGTCGCCACCGGCAACAACAGCGTCTCCATCCTCTTGGGTCATGGTACCGGAACATTTCCCACGCACGTGCAATACGCCGTGCCCGGGAACCCGGTCGCGATCGTGCACGGCGATTTCAACGGAGACGGCAAACAGGACATCGCTACCGCAGACCAGACCGCAAACGAAATATCGGTGCTCCTCGGCAACGGGGATGGCACATTCCAGTCTCACCACGAATATGCCACTGGACCGAAGCCCGTGGCCCTAGCCACGGCGGATGTGAATGGAGACGGCAATCTCGACATCATCGTTGCCGACTACAGCGCCAACAAAGTATCCATCCTGCTGGGCAACGGCGACGGCACCTTCAAGCCTCACGTCGACTATGCGACCGGGAACGGGCCTTCCGGCGTGGCGATCGGCGACTTCAACGGAGATGGCCGGCTCGATTTAGTTGTCGCCAACAAAAACGACAACACCGTTTCCATCCTGCTGGGCAATGGCGACGGAACTTTCCAGTCCGCTGTCGCTTGTGCCACCGCAGCCTTACCCAACAGCGTGGTCGTAGGCAATTTCACCAGTTCCAACGTGCTGGACGTCGCCGTGGGCACGGCAAACAAAGTCGTCTCAGTCCTTCTGGGCAACGGCAATGGTAGCTGCCAGAAGCACGTGGATTACAAGATCGGCGCTAACGCGATGGCTATCGCCGCCGCGGATTTAGGTTCCACCGGGAAGTTATCACTGATTTCGGCGAACTATAACGACAACACGATTTCAACCCTGGCCGGCAACGGCGACGGTACGTTCAAATCGCAATCGGTATTTCTCACTAATGGCGGGCCGTCCGGACTGGCGATCGGCGATTTCAAAGGCAACGGCAAGCTGGATGTCGCAGTCACCGCCTCCAGCGGCAATACCGTTTCGACCCTGCTCGATAGCTGGATCACGATCTTTCCCACCGTCTTCAGTTTCGGAACTCAGACCTCGGGCGAGAAGAGTGCACCCAAGACTTTCACCTTGAAGAACAACGGCCCTACGCCTTACTCCGTGGGAGCGATTTCCTTCGTGGGGGCTTACGGAGCAGACTTTACGCAGACCAACACCTGCGGCACAGCGCTGGCCGCTGGTGCTTCATGCACACTCTCTGTCGTGTTCGCACCCACTGCTTTGGAAAACGCGAATGTCCAACTGCAGGTGACCTCGTACAATGGCAGCGTTTTCGGGGCGGAGATCACGGGCACAGGCAACATTCCCTTCACGTTGACGGGCAGCTTGAATTTCCCTATGCAACTGATTGGCACCAGGAGCAAGGGGAGGACGCAGACCTTCACCAACAACAGTGGCGTGGACATCTACTTCACCAGTATCGACCTGGAGGGCGTCAACCAAAGCGATTTCAGCTTCACGACGACTTGTCCGATAGGGGGAGCGCTGCCCCCGGGCGCCAGTTGCACTGTAACCGTCTATTTCAGTCCGACAACTGCAGGCGGAGACACCGCGACCCTGGTTTACAAAGGCAACTTTACACAGACGGATCAGGGAGAACTTATCAGCGGCAATGCAACCGCAGTGCTCATTACACCCACGTCGCTAACCTTTCCGAACACAGCCGTCGGCACAACGAGTGGTCCACTGACCGTGACCTTCCAGAATGTCGGCCCCACCGCGCTCCTCATCACTAGCATCTCGTGGACTGGCTCAAACGGCCCCTTCAGCGAGATCAATACTTGCGGAACCAGCGTTCCTGCAAACTCGTCGTGCACGTTCAGTTTCACCTTCAGTCCGCCCACTGCGGGAACCTTCACCGAGACCCTGAGTATCGGCGATCCCGATCCCAGCGGCCCGCAGAAGATTAAAGTCACGGGCACGGGCGTTGCCGCTGCCACCGCAGCGAAATAATCCGCCGCAGGCGCTCATTATTATTTCTTCATCCCGGTGGCCAAGATAGGACACCCGGCCTTCCTTCGTGAACCTTCGTGTCCTTCGTGGTTGAAGGTTTTGAAGTTCCCACCGACGCTGATGGCAACCGCTCTCGCGATAGCAGCTAAAATACCCGGCGGAGGATTCATGGCGAAATCGCGCAGACAATTTCTGACACTGACATCGATGGGAATGCTGGGAGCGGCGGCCACGCTGCGCAGCGTGGGGCAAAATCCACCCGGACAGAATCCCTCGATTCAAAATCCAGCAGACCTGCCGCCTGGTGCGCCGCCCGCTTTTGGAGCAGGCCCCGCTGTCGGACCGGAAGTATCCGCGACGACCTTCGCCGAGGCCGAGAAGCTGGTGCAGTTCGAAATGACCGCCGCCGAGCGCGCCGTGGCCGCCGACAGCTGGCGCAAGACGATGGCCTACCTCTACGAGCGGCGCACCGGACCGCGCAAACTTGCCTTGCCCACGACGATCGCTCCCGCCACGCGCTGGGATCCAATCCTCCCGGGGCAGAAGTCAGGTCCAGATCATGACCGGTTCGTCCGCAGCTCAATCGATCCCGGCCCTCTGCCCGCGCGCGACGAAGATATTGCGTTTGCTGCGGTGACGCAGCTCTCGCGCTGGATCGAGACGCGCAAGCTCACCTCCGAGCGTCTCACGAACATTTATCTAAAGCGGCTGCAGCAGTTCGATCCCAAGCTCCACTGCGTAATCACACTCACCCGCGACTTGGCGCTGAAGCAGGCGAAGCAAGCAGACGAAGAGATTTCCGCAGGCAAGTATCGCGGTCCTCTGCACGGCATTCCTTGGGGAGGCAAAGATCTGCTCGACACCGCGGGAATTCCTACCACATACGGTGCGGAGCCTTTCCGCAACCGCGTCCCCAGCGAAGATGCCGTGGTGGTGAAACGTCTGCGCGAAGCGGGAGCGGTGTTGGTAGCCAAGCTCAGCCTGGGCGCGCTCGCGCTCAATGACATTTGGTTTGGCGGCCAGACGATGAATCCCTGGCTGCTCGAGGAAGGTTCCTCGGGATCGAGCGCGGGTCCCGGCGCCGCCACCGCCGCCGGATTGGTGGGCTTCTCCATCGGCAGCGAGACCGGCGGTAGCATCATTAGTCCATCGACGCGCTGCGGCATCACCGGCTTGCGGCCCACCTACGGACGCGTGGCCCGCACCGGCGCCATGACGCTCTGCTGGTCGCTCGATAAGCTCGGTCCCATGACTCGCAGCGTCGAAGACGCCATGCTTGTACTGCAGGCGATTACCGGGCCAGACGCCGGCGACGTGGCCAGCGTGCCCAGCCATCTTGATTTCGACGCTGCCAAGAGCGTCGCGGGCCTCCGCGTTGGATACTTCCCTAAGTGGATGCAGGAGAATCCCGCCACAGCCGTCGACCGCGCTGCCGTAGATGTCGTCAAGAAAGTTGGAATGGTTCCAGTCGAGGTGTCGATTCCCGACTGGCCGTATGACTCGCTCAACCTTATTCTGTTCGTCGAAGGCGCAGCCGCGTTCGAAGAACTGACCCTCAGCGGAGGACTGCGCGAACTCAAAGCCCAGGTTCCCGACGCCTGGCCGAACATCTTCCGCCAGGCGAGATTTCTCTCAGCCGTCGATTTCGTGCAGGCCGACCGCCTGCGCCGCAAAGTTGCCGAAGAAATGGCGCGCCTGTTTTCGCAAGTCGACCTGCTGCTGGTGCCCTCGGTCCGCGACGAGATGCTGACCATCACGAACTTCACCGGCCATCCCGCGTTAGTTCTGCGCGCAGGATTCGTCGAAGTAGCGAAAGCCCGCAGCGACTGGGCTCCCGATCCGAATCATCCCTTGCCGACGTTCAACCCGCCACGCCGCGTCCCCCACGGAGTAACCCTGATCGGGAGGCTGTTCGAAGAAGGCCCGATGGTCAATGCAGGCCTGGCCTTGGAGCGCGCGTTCGGAGTAGTAGGGGAGCGTCCGCCGGCCTTCTAACTGCGGCTAAGTCGACGCGCGAACAATATTAACGATGTCTTCAGAAATCGCCCGCAACTTACTAACTCCCTCCGGGTTGAGGTGGCACAAGATGTTTCCGGCGATCCAGTGACGAAGCCTCCCGGCCTAGTCACTCGATCGCATGGATCGGCGGGAGACACGCGGACAATTCAGGATTGACCGTTCTCCGGTTCAGTGCTAAGTTTCGCCGTACAGCATTTCCCCGCTGTGATTCCTCTTGCCCGTCAGTTGGGCTCCCAGGATCGCATTCACGAGAAAGACTGCGTTGTTGCATGCTCGAATGCACGTCAGGGCCCGAACGGTTCGCTCCCCGAAGGAGGTCTCCCATGACCCGCCAGCGTTTCCTTAGAAGCCCCCTTGTTGCTCTTGGCGCTTGCGCGCTAGTGATCGCCGAAGTCATCCTCGCAGGCCCCGCTGCGTATGCTCAAGAACCTCGATCTCCACGCTTGTCGCAGCGGGCCGCTCCCCCACGGAGCGCGGCTGCGTACTCTCGGGGCACTCCGGGGACCCCTCCGGTTCTCCCTGCATTTCTGCCTGCGGTCACTTACAGTACGGGAGGATTCGGGGCCATCTTCTACGAAAACGACGCTTGGGTGTCGGTGGCGGACGTCAATGGCGACGGAAAACCTGACATCCTCATCGCCAACTGGTGCTCTAGCTTCGCAATCGAGACCTGCCCCAGCGGGGCTTCGGTCGGAGTATTACTTGGCAACGGAGACGGGACTTTCCAATCTGTGGTGGCATACGGTTCGGGCGGCTACTACGCGTTCTCGGTGTTCGCCGTGGACGTGAATGGAGACGGCAAGTTGGATCTCCTCGTGTTGAACGGTTGTCCGGCGGGAGACTCCATCCCGAGCCTGACCTGCCCCAGTTCCGGCTCCGTCGGCGTTCTTCTGGGGAACGG
>PMUM01000462.1 GCA_003166855.1 Acidobacteriaceae bacterium
ACCGGCGGCATTTCCATCAAGGCGTCCGACAACATGGAGAAGATGAAGTACGACATGGCCGGCGGCGCGGCCATGATCGGCGCCATGCGGGCGATCGCGCAGCTCCAGCCGCAGGTGAAGGTGATCGGCATTGTCTGCGCGGCGGAAAACATGCCGTCCGGCAAAGCGCAGAAGCCGGGCGACGTCCAGATCGCCATGCCGGCGCCGGGCAAACCGGGGAAGGCCATCGAGATTATCAACACGGATGCTGAGGGACGGCTGGTGCTGGCCGATGGCATCACCTACGCGAAACAGCTGGGGGCGACCCACCTGATCGACGCGGCGACGCTGACCGCCGCGGTCGCTGTCGCGCTGGGCCTGATCAACGCGGGCGGCCCCGCAAATGATGAAGAGAGCTACGGCCAATTCGTCGACGCGCTGAAGGTCTCCGGCGAGCGCTTCTGGCGGCTGCCGCTCGAGGACGACTACCGGGACGTGATCAAGTCCAGCATCGCGGACATCAAGAACACCGGCGGACGCTACGGCGGGGCCATCACCGCCGCCGAGTTCCTCAAAGTCTTCGCCGAAGACACCCCCTGGATTCACCTCGACATCGCCGGCACCGCCTGGATGGAAGATCAAAAGCCGTGGATCGCGAAAGGCCCGTCCGGCATTGCTCTGCGCAGTCTGGTGGAGTTCGTGAAGAGCTTTGCGGGATAAGACCTCAGCCACGGATTTGCACGGATTGTCACGGATGTTTCCTCGGTGTAGATCTGTGAGTATCCGTGAAGTCCGTGGCGGCCGTTATTCTTTCCCGGAAAGAAAAACGCGCGGCGAACATTGAGGGAAATCCGCGCGGTTGTTATAATCGAGAACGTTCCGCACGCTTCCGGCATTGGAGCAGTTTCGTTCGGTTGCGAATCCCGCCACAATCAGCGTGAAGCGAACAGTCCTCGCAGCCTGCGGACAGCAGGTTCCGAAACGTGGCCAGGTAGCTCAGGGGTAGAGCGCAGCCCTGAAAAGGCTGGCGTCGGCGGTTCAATTCCGTCCCTGGCCACCATCATTCCAAAGAACTTGGGAGCTTTTGCTCCCTTTCTTCAGCCCAAGGTTCAGCCCAAGATAAATCACTGAATCGTCTCCGAGAGAAGGTGAGCCTTGTCTCCGAGCAGAACTTCCAAGAACTTGCCCTGTGCTTCGAGCCTCGATTCTTGGTCGGACTGCGCATACAGTTGCATCGTGGTCCTGACGTCCTCGTGACGCAGAATACCCTGTACCGTCTTCGGATCGCACTTCAGTTTCACCAGCGAAGAAGCCAGCGAGTGCCGGAAGTTGTGAAACCCGAAGCGAACTCGCTCGTCTTCTTTGATGACGCCAGCCTTAATGGCAGCAGGGCGCAGATACTTCTGCACCATGATTGAAGCCGATAGCGGCTTCTTGCCCTTAAGCCGAAAGCTTGGGAATACGAAATCGTCATCCTTCGCATAAGGAGTTCTCTCCCTCCACGCCATCAAAAACCCGGCGAGCACCGGGTGCATCGGTACGGGTGCCTTCGAGGCCTTTGACTTGGGCACTTTGAATTGGGCCCAGACGTATGCGCGCTTCACTTCGATGACCTGATCTGCGAAGTCTAGATCCATCCACATCAGCCCGAGAATCTCCGATACTCGCAGAGCGGTCGCCGCATCTGTGAGAACAAGAGTGCGTCGTGGCTCTGGGATGTTGAGCAAAATCTCGAAAGCTTGCCGTGGATTCATGATCACTGCCGTGTAGCCGCTTGTCGTCTTCTGACGAACCCAATTCATGGGATTAGCCGACTCGTCGCGAGGAATAAGCCCATAGCGTTGCCCGTGTTTATAGACCAAATTCATCACCCGCCGGATTTTGTCCAGAGTTGGGTTCTCCAGACTCTGCGCCTTCTTCACTTCCCTCAACCACTTCTCGACTTCTAGCGGCTCAATTGCCAACGGTGACTTCCTTCCGAAACGAGGAATCACTCTCTTGTTTAGAATCCGCTTGTAAGTCTCTGCAGTTGTGTATGCCTTCTCGATGGTTGCCTCTGACTGATCTTCCTGCAACTCGTTTTGGATGTAATGCTGACAGAGCTGCCCGTACGTCGTTGGGTTCCCACGGAAGGGCTGATATTGGTTAGCGTTTTCCCTGAGACGTTGCCGATCTACTTCCTGCCACGCGTCCTTCTCGCTAGGGCCGATATCTCGCACGAGACTGAGCACCGTCTTGTGTTCGACCCTCTTTCCGTCGGATCGCGTCACCTGAAAGCGATAGACCCACGTTGGGCCATCCGATCTCTGTTCGATACGAACAGAGCCATTCTGATACCTGGCCATCAAATCCTCCTAGTTGCTGGCTCAGGTGGCTGCAGAACGGAGTTTATAGCAGAGCAAAGATAGCGGTCTAGCTCTGAGAGTTTGAATCGCCATTCCTTTTTTTTCGCGCCACGATCCAGAGGGTACCCAGGAATTTTCCCGGCCCTCACTTTTTGAAGCAAAGCGCGACGTGTGATGCCGATAAAGGCTGCGGCTGTATCAGGATCAACGAACGGCTCGGGTTGGCGGACGGCTGGTAGAGCTGAGACAAGAACTGGATCGGCTGGCATAACTGCTCCAAAATTTCTTGACAATATCGCACGTGTACACATAAAGTCAATAGGTAACGTTACGTTTTTATCGATTGTAGCCATCAAGAAAGGGACCGCATGGTAGAGAACGCCGCGACGCCGCAGCAGCCGGTGATCTCCATTCGCATCTCCGATGCTCTGCGCTTAAGGCTTGAGACCTTAAGGAAAATCATATCCCTCAAGAGCGGCCAAACTGTCTCGACATCGGAGGCCGCAAAGCAGCTTCTGGAGTCTGCCCGAGACGACCGTCTTGAGTTGGTAAACCTGCTCAGTGAGCCGACGGATTCCCTGCTGAGAATTCGTGGGAAGGCAGACTCAGGACTCCCGCTTTCGCAGGCGGAATGGACAGTGGTGGCCCATTACTGTGCGGTGGGAGCAGAGTCATTTATGAATACGGCACAAGGCCAGATTTCATACGAGACGCTGGCCGAAATCCTTGAGGCATTCCTTGCGGCTTACGGCATCGCACGGAGACCGAAGAAGTCGCCAGTGGACTTTGTATATCTGATGAGTCTCCCAGGGGACAAACAGGTCGAGGCCAAGGCTGAAGATGTTGGAACTGATGACGTGCGCCGGGTGGTTACGCGCAACATTCAGATGCTAAGGAACCCGGCTCAAAAGCGGCGCAAACCGATCCTCGCCGTGCGGAATCTCTACCGGCTTCTCGATGAGGAGAAGTTCACAAATATTGAGAAGCTGAACGAGGTGCTCTGGCCCCACTGGTCAGCCCTGTGGCGGGTGTGCGCGCGGGGCCACTATTCGCTTCACCGAAAGCCCCTGCGGGAAAAGGCGCCTGCGGAGACAAACGACGAGGATTTTGAGCTTGCGATTCAGCCAGCATTGCCGTCCTTGGAAGAAGGCGGATACCGCCTCGATCTGGTGCGGGAAGAGGGGAATGAATTCTCCCCTCGTTTGCAGTTTCCCGGAACCCTTACACCGCGGTATCCGGTGGTTGGATATCCGAGGATTGCGGAGTTCCGAAGGCTGCTCGAAGAGCTCGATTTGGAGAGGGACCTTTGCCAATGGCAAGGGTACTACTTCTATGCTCACACGGAGATCCTGGAGAACAACGAAAGAGGAGTGTTTTTCTTTGCGCGTGAGAATGGGATCACGTTCGGATTCCCGATGGAGCATTGGCAGTCGATCCGGAATCTGTTTCGGCGCGCATGGCAGGCCCCTGAAGTGCGCCGTCTGTGGGACGCGTTGGCAAGAGAGTATGGCGAACTGTAAGAGCGGCGGTGCTTCGCACCGGAAGAAGGGGGGACACGNNCGGTGCTTCGCACCGGAAGAATGGTGGACACGTCACCCCCAAATTGGGAACTGCGGAGCGCCAGACGGAACTTCAATGTTTACGCAGGTTAACTTTCGGCGCGTCAACAAATTCGGCGATTGGCTGAATGAACGCGGTAGGGAACGATCACGTTTGTTTGCGACAAAGCGCCGCCAATCGTCGATCAGGTAAACGCATTGAAGCGCAAGAGCTTGCTGTGAACTAACGATTGCACAGTTTAGTCGCAGTGGAATTAAGCACAGTAGTGCAACAAGGCGGTTCGTCCAATGAATAGTCCCCGCGTTCAAGCCAGTCCCCAGTCCAGTTTGCCGTTCGGAGAAGAGGCGAAGCCCGGTTTCCGCACCAAGACTGCGGCCACGCGGCTGACTCCGGACGAACTGGCCGAGATCGAAGCTGCCGCCGAAAGCGCGGGGCAGGCTCTCTCCGAGTGGCTGCGCGGGACCGCTCTGTGCGCTGCGCGACAGCGGCCCGCTGATCCCGCCGAACTGGTGTTGGCCGAAGTCTGGGCCGTGCGTTACGCGCTCTTGAATCTCTTCCATGCAGCCTCTCAGGCGGCATCGGAAGGCAGACAATTGTCGCCTGATTCCGTCCTCAAAATTCGCGACCAGGCAGACGCACGAAAGCTCCAGCAGGCGCGCAAACTGCTTGGTGACTTCTTCACCCGCTAGGGCAAGGAAAGAGCTCGTATGCCATGAGTGCTATGCCTTTTGCCAGAAGCCTTACGCTCTTGACGCCGTTGCTTTCGGGAGCCGCGATGTTCCTTTTCCTACTGGCTGTGCGGAGTGTGTTGCAGCACCAGTCCCCAAGTAAATGGCGGGATGGGGAGACGATCAAATGGGACCGACCTCGGCCAAGTTTGATCCAGAGATGGGGGATAAAGATGGGCAGAATCCGATTCAGACTGCCGAGATTTTCGCAGCGCCAGATGCCAGAGATCGCGCCGACACCAGCGCCCTCAGTCCCCGCAAATGCTCCCGCCGATCCGCTGAAGGAGCCTACCCAGCCGATGCTCGCCCTCTTTGGTTCGACCATCAATGGTTCGACCATCGGTGCGCCCGAGACCAAACCCAAAGAGGCGTTCGCCTGGGAGAAAACGAAGGCAATCGAATGAGAGACAAATTGCCAAGAGCACCACTTCTCGTTTGAGGACGCTAGGTATGCTCACGATCTCGAAACCGCTGTCCGCCAGCCAGGCGCAGACCTACCATGCGCGGGAGTTTGCCTCGCAGGAACAGAACTACTGGAGCCGCGATCAGCAGGGTCACAGTGAGTGGCAAGGCAGACTCGCCGAGCAGTGGGGGTTGCAAGGTGGCGTTGGTTCTGAACACTTTGCACGCCTGAGTGAAGGTCAACATCCCCACACCGAAGAGGAGCTCGTGCGACATCAAGTTTCGAGAACCTATGAAGGTAAATTTGGCAGAGAGGTGACCAGCGCTGAGCATCGCGCCGGGTGGGACGCCACGTTTTCCGCGCCGAAGTCGGTATCTCTCACGGCGCTTGTGGGCGGTGATGATCGGGTGCGGGAGGCCCATCGGGAGAGTGTACGCGCGGCACTTCAGGAGCTTGAACGATACACGCAGGCGCGGATCGGCAATGTCCATGCCCCGGAGACGACCGGAAAGTTTATCGCCGCCACCTTCGAGCACGACACCGCGCGGCCAGTCGATGGCTATGCTGCGCCCCAGCTACATACCCATGCTGTGATCTTCAACATGACCGAGCGTGAGAACGATCTCGAAAACGGGAAACAGATGCGAGCTTTGCAGCCGCACGAGATGTTCGTGTCACAGCGCTACGCCACGGCGGTCTACCGATCCGAGTTGGCTTTACGTTTGGAAAAGCTGGGCTACGAACTGGAGCGCGGTAAATATGGGCAACCGGAAATAAAAGGCTACACGAAGGAATATCTGGATGCTTCAAGCCCGAGGCGTGAACAGATCAAAGACCATCTCCGAGAACAGGGAATCGACGGAGCCGCGGCGGCACAAATCGCCGCTCACCATACGCGCGACCGCAAGGAATTGCTGTCGCCTGGAGAAGTCCTACAGCGGCACCGCGAGCTGGCTGCACAGTACGGGCATCAGGCGGACCGCGTCGTCGCCCAAGCGCTCCAACACGAGCCATATCGGATGCAAGACCCGGGGATGCACGCGCAGCAAGCTGTGACCTGGGCGCGCGAGCATGTCTTCGAGAGATCGGCGGTACAGGACCGCCGCGCGATCCTTGAAACAGCGCTTGTACGCGGCATGGGAGAAACCAGCTATGCCCAAGTCCGGCAGGAGTTTGAGCGCCGGATCGAGGCCGGGGAGTTCCGCGAAGTCTCACACGTTGGCGCTGGCAGAGAGTACACAACCGCCGCGATGGTACGCATGGAGCGTGAGATCGTTGCCCGGATGCAAGAAGGCAATCGGCGCGACTACAGCGATCCCATGCTGGTGTCGCCGCAAGTGCGCATCGCCACGGAAGACCGACACCCCGAGTTGAACGCTTCACAGTGCCAAGCAGTAGACGAAATCTTCCTCTCCCGTGAGAAGGTTGTCGGTTTAGATGGCATCGCAGGCGCGGGCAAGACGACAACTCTCTCCGTCATCCGGGAAGGCGCGGAGGCCGAGGGCTACCGAGTGGAAGGTCTAGCACCGACATCCCGCGCGGCGCAGAAACTCAGCGAAGCCGGTATGGAGACCTCCACACTGCAGAAGCATCTGGTACTTGGACAGCAGCCGGATAGCGGGGAGAGACGGCTCTATGTGCTCGACGAATCCTCGCTGGCATCGACCAGGCAGGTGCATGATTTTGTGAACCGGCTCCATCCGAATGACCGTGTGTTGCTCGTCGGCGATCGGCGGCAACATGAGGCAGTTGAGGCGGGACGACCCTTCGCACAGCTCCAGGACGCCGGCATGAAGACGGTGAAGCTCGAAGAGATCGTGCGCCAGAAAGACCCAGAACTGAAACAGGTAGTCGAGCAGCTTGCACGGGGCGAAGTGCGCGAGGCGATCCAGAATCTTGACCGGCAGGGCCGCGTCCACGAGATTCAAGGCCACGACGAGCGCATCGCGGCGATTGCGAAGGAGTATGCACAATCGCCGGAGAACACGCTGGTGATTTCTCCCGATAATAGCTCTCGCATCGAGATCAACGAGCGCATCCATGCGGAATTGCAGCGGAGTGGCCTCGTTGGCAACGAGGAGCACCGCATCAGGACGCTGGTGCAGCGTCAGGACCTCACCGGCGCGGACCGCACATGGGCGGAGCGCTATCAGGTGGAGGACGTGTTGCGCTACTCTCGCTCATCGAAGGAGACCTGCATCGGGAAAGGCGAGTACGCACAAGTGAAGAGCATCGATGCTCCGAAAAACCGGCTGACAGTCCAGCTGCACGACGGCACGGAGCGCACTTACGATCCACGCCGACAGCAGGGGGTTTCGGTCTTCCGTGAAGAGATACGGAGTTTTTCAGTAGGCGACCGCATTCAGTTCACCGCGCCCGCCAACGAGCTAAAAGTTGCCAACCGAGAGTTGGGAACCATCGAGAGCATTGAGGAAGACGGGCTGCGCTTGAAGATGGACGGGGGCCGTATGGTCGAACTCGACCCGCGCAAGCATCCGCATCTCGATCATGGCTATGCAATGACCAGCCACTCCAGCCAGGGCCAGACTGCCGACCGTGTCCTTATTCACGTGGACACTGAGTTGGGCGCTAAGGCTCTGCTCAACAGCCGCATGGCCTATGTCTCGGTCTCCCGTGGACGCTATGACGCGCAGGTTTATACGAATAATGCACATACGCTCGGGCAAGAACTCAGCCGCGACGCGTCGCATTCTCCTTCGATTCAGCAAGAGCCAGGAGCGCACAAGATGGAACCACAAACCACGCACACGAATCAGATCAGTCAGGGTTTCAGTCTAGGTCTGTGATGCGGCAATCGAGAATGACATGCCCCGGATAGCCAGAGGATAGCCGAGGCCCGGCCAGTGTCAAGGCCGCGCTTCGCGCGCCGCCTTCGCGGTCGAAGAGCCTTGACACTGGCCTTTGCGCCTCGGCTTATTATTCAGCTATCCGGGGGATGTGAAATTTCTAGTTCTACGAAACCGGCTCTGCCCCAAGCTAAACCCCTGGTGATGGCAAGTGTCCTCTTACACATCTCAACGCCGCCGAAGAGCTGCTGGAGATCATCATGCGCCGCCACGAGCGGGCCAGCACCATGCTGACCTCGAATCGTCCGGCGGAAGACTGGGCAAACTGTTGGGCGATGCGGCCGCGGTCAGCGCCATCCTCGAACGCATGCTGCACTACGGCCACGTGGTCGAGTGCGGTCCGTGGAGCTGGCGCAAGAAACACTGACTTGCCTCCACAGGAGGCGGCAGGATAGAACAGTCTCAGTCTTGGACGGCTGCTTCCGTTCTCCGGTTTGAAGTGATAACTGAGGCTCGCGATAGTTGGGCCATCCAAACCGCCCAAATGTGTACAGGATGTGTATACACAACGGCGCCGTAGCTCAGGTAGAAAGAATATTCGTTTCCTAAACGAAGGGTCGCCAGTTCGATTCTGGCCGGGGCCTCCAGTTTCAATCCCCTCGCGGCCCCCAGCATGTTCCAGGTTCTTGCCCATGATGGAAAACTGGCTAGCCGCTGGCGTCCTGCTGGTTGCTTCGGCAACAGAGGAGTCTGCGGCACAGACGGCAGCTAAGAGCGCTTCCACTTGGTCCTATGGTCCCGGCGCCGTACGGGCCGGGGGGTGCAAAGATTATTTCTCACGAAGATCTTGGATAAACATGTTTCCATGAACGTCGTTTGCATCTGCTCTCACGAAAGTTAAAACCGGCGGGTCGTAGCACGCCAGTGCTGCGCTACCCACTGTGGCATCAATCGGGTACTCGGCGAGTCCATTTCCCGTCAGGTCAACCACCTTTATGAGCCGGGAACCGTCTGCTGCTTCAAACGATATCGCAAGTCTGTCCTTGGAAGCTTGCAGTTCGTCCGGGAGCATCGCGGAACTCGCCAGATCAACCCGTAATTTCCGGACGACATTGCCTTTCGGTGAGATGACATAGATCAAGGGCGGTGAAGCGCGCCGCATGAGATATACGTTTCCGTCCGACGCTGCGACAGCTCGCCCCAGCCCGACGGCAGTGTTTCCATAAAGGTTCCCATCGTGAAGATCACCAGATTCCGCCCTCTTCCGCAGTTCGTCGTCCTCGGGTTCGTATATTTTGGCGATCAACTTGCCAGTTGCGGCAAAAACACCAGTAAAAGGAGTGTTATCGGCCTTTCCTTGCCTTCCCGTAACTAGGAACTCTCCTGTCTTAAAAACTGCCATGCTGGAGGGGAAAAACTCCTCAGAGGTAAGCTGAGTCGTTGACTTCAGCGATCCCTCTTCGCTGAACTGCGCAACGTAAACGCGACTGCCAGGATGGGCATGCTCCATGGACCAGCCAAGCATGTAGACATCGTTATCTGGACCTATCGCAAAATCTCCTACCGATAAATCAAACCCAGCATCCTCGACTTTGAACAACCGGACCACCTCTCCGGTCCTGGTTATTTCTTGTACAGATTCCCTCCCTTTACTGCGCGCTTGAAATTGCCGAGCATAAACGTTGCCCTCTGCATCACACGTCACTCGATTAAACACCGGTCCACGAAATTGCGTTTGCACGTTCTTTATACTTTCGGCCTTACTTGATGGTACAAGGCTGTTTCCGCCTGACACGTCGACCGGGGCGAGGAGCATCCCTTTCGGAGAGATAAACCGATCACTTACCAGTGCGAAAGCAGGGGCTTTAGCGACGGCGTTTTGGAATTTGCTGGGTTGATCGCAACCGATTTGGGGCGCGGACCGCTCAGTAAGTCGTTCTTGAAGGAGCACTGTGCGGCGTGGCCCCCCCGCTCTTATAGGAGCGCAGCCCACCGAACAGTCGCCTGCGCCTTCGCAGCATTCTTCAATATCGCAGGTCACGTTTGCAGTGTTGATATCCGTGTCGCAACACGTCCCGTACCCTTGCGAACAATAATCCGAGTCTTTTCCTCCGTCGACGCACACCTGGTCATAACACTCGTGGCCGGTGCTTTCGCACCGCCACTCGAAGTCAAAATTTGGACGCTGGCCGCAGCCTTGCGCATTGGAATGCATACAGAAAGGGCCGAACGCAATGACCAGCATGACTTTTGAAGTGAAGAGACTGAAGAGGCGGCAACTAGGGGCGTGGGCAGAGTACATGGCTGTTCCCTCCTTGATGCCGAGGTGCACGAACCCCAACTTGCGGACCTTAGTCTGCGGGTCCGTTCGCCCTAGCGTATCGACTGCTAGCAAAAATGTAGCACAACCTAGTTTAATCGCCAAAACAACTAACATTTGTTACAAAAAGCGAACAATCTGCCGGCCGCCGCATCATCCGCACAGATGGACACGTGCTCAAGAGCGGTCCACGGAACTGGCGCACGAAAACTGACTTGGCTGTAAAGGAGGCGGCAGGATAGAACAATCTCAGTCTTGGACGGCTACTTCCGTTGGACGGTTTTCACGTGATAATCGTTGGCCGCTTTTGAAGTAATCACTGAGGGCCACCTGAGGAACATCAGACTGCGGCGTTGGAAAAGAGCGCAACCGATCTGCGATTGGACGAGGCTTGGCTCTTGGAGCCGTATTAGAACAATGGCCGCCTCTTTTGCAGATCATGCAATTGAGGCTGACGGACTGTCATACATAACCACGACCCGGCTGGCACAAAGGCTGAAAAGCAAGAGCTGCATCTTGCCTGCGGCTGTACAATGAAGGGGAGTTGAAGAGCATTGATTTTGGATCAGATTTGGGGTACAGCTTGCGAATAGGCAGAATTCCAGTGACCTCCTTGACGCTACAACACGATGAAATTCGCCGCCACTGTGGTTTTTAGTCGAAAACTATGCCCAAACTCTCCAAAAAGGGCCGCATGAGACCTCACTGTTAGACCATCTAAGTCATTGTAGATACAAGAAAATGCAAGACCTGGTCTTCTGTAGATAGGGACTCAAAATCCGCCGACCTTCGGGTCTTGGGGGTTCGACTCCCCCTCACGGCACCAATAAAATCGCACTTTACGAGATTCGTCGTGATCGGCGAGCCAGTTGGCTATGCCCAAACCTCAGTCTGATCGGCCCACGTCCCCTCTCGCTCGGAGAGTGTAATCCGGCCTATTCTCTTCACAACTTCAAAGCCTGCCTCCTTTCCAACGTGTCCTCATCCGGACTGGAATGAGTCATGAAAGCTGCAGGCAGTTTCGTTAACCCGTGAATCCTGTTCTGGAAGGTGCTTGTGGTCACATTAATCTGTGTTCGCTGTCACGCGTTCCATTATTGGCTTGACCTTCCACAGTTTCGCAGCATAGCTTGATCAGCAACCTACGATCAGGAGTTGGTCTCGGAAACGGACGGTCCGCGACTAGTAAGTCCTCAGGTAGGTCTTTCCCCACTATGGTTGGGCTGTGCCTGCGCAATTGCGGAATTGCGCTAAGGCTGTGCTGTGTGCATCGACTTCGACAGCGATGTGCATGCAGAGGGTAAAGTGTGCTTTGACTCACCAAACGGGATCGCGGGTAGGAGTTTGCGTAAGAAGCAGGTTAATTACATTCGTTGACAACGTAAACATAACAACGTATAAATAACAAAAACTTAAGCCCGCTTCTTGCGAACCGCTGGTTGAGGACAGTCATCGTCACATGCTCCGGAGCGGCGCACCACTACCTGCGAGTTAACTGCTCCAATTCGATTGTTGGCCGGACAGACCTATTTCAGCCATAAAGAAGGGTTTTGAAGTATGAGACTCAAGAATAAATGTCGTCTGGCAGTCCTCATCCTCTTATCCGTGGTTTCGTCTAAGGCTTTATTTGCGGCTCCGAGCATCACGAGTCTGTCTCCAACCTCAGGAGTGGTGGGGACACAGGTGACGATCACGGGGGCAAATTTTGGAGCGACGCAGGGCGCCAACGCAGTAACGTTCAACGGAACGCAAGCAAGTGCGTTCACGAGTTGGAGTGCGACGTCGATAGTGACCACCGTGCCGGCAGGAGCGACTACCGGCAGCGTGGTGGTAACGGTGGGCGGGGTAGCAAGCAACAGCGTCAACTTCACCGTTGTGGCAGGCAGCTTTACCCTCACCGCGAACCTCACCACCGCACGGATGTTCCACACTGCCACGCTGTTGAATAGTGGCATGGTGCTGGTCGCAGGTGGCGTGGACGGTTTCGCTTACGACACCATAACCAGCGCCGAATTGTATAACCCCGGAATAGGCACGTTCACGACGACAGGCAGCCTCAACACTGGACGCATCTTCAACACCTCGACTTTGTTGGCTAACGGCCAAGTATTGGTCGCGGGTGGATCAGACAGCAACTGGAACCAGATCGGTACTGCCGAGCTTTACCACCCAACCTCCGGCACGTTTACGTTTACAGGCAACCTGAACACACCCCGCACTTCACAAACTGCTACTCTTCTCAACAATGGGAGAGTTCTGATGGCCGGTGGCTCGGACAGCAACGGCGATTACATCAGCAGCGACGCCGATGGCGCAGAGCTTTACGACCCAGCCAGCGGAACCTTCATGTCCACTGGCAACCTGAACGTGGCGCGCGACACGCACACCGCCACCTTGCTCAACGACGGTACTGTGCTTATTGCCGGCGGATTCGACAACAATGGCAATACGCTTTCCAGCGCCGAAATCTATGATCCCGTAGCCGGCACCTTCACTCTGACCGGTAGCTTGAACATTGGCCGGGCTGTGCATACGGCAACACTGCTGAATAACGGGATGGTTCTGATTGCTGGAGGCTACGATATCAATGGGAATGCGGTGGCTAGCGCCGAGCTTTATAACCCGGCCACTCAGACGTTTACAGTGACAGGCAGCATGAACACTCCGCGCTACGACGGGGCGCAGGGTACGCTCCTGAGTAATGGGACGATTCTGCTTGCTGGCGGCCAGGATAACAATGGGAATACGCTGGCCAGTGCCGAAATTTATGATCCGACCACAGGGAGCTTTACGCTCACCGGCGACTTGAACGTTACGAGGCAGAGCCTCACGACGACGCTCCTAAATAATGGTCAGGTATTGGTTGCAGCTGGAATGGATTTCTATGCCAATGTTCTGAATAGTGCGGAATTGTACCAGCCCAGCACCCTCGCGCCCGCGGGGCTTGTTTCCATAGCTTTGAGCCCGAGCAATCCGTCGGTTCCGGTTGGTGCAACCCAGCGATTCACCGCAACGGGCACTTTCAGCGACTACAGTACACAGATTCTTGCTTCCGTCACGTGGACGTCCTCCGATAGCACAATCGTAACAATCGCGACGGATCCTGGCGATCGGGGAAATGCTGCTGCCGAAGGTGCAGGTTCAGCGACAGTGAGCGCGTGCGCGGGTTCGGTCTGCGGCTCAACCACAATGACGGTCCTCGGTCCGCCAAGCATCACAGGACTTTCCCCAAACTCCGGGCCGGTAGGTGCTTCGGTAACGATCACTGGAACGAACTTTGGCTCAGGCGAGGGCAGCAGCACCCTGACGTTTAACGGCATGATAGCAACCACGATCATGAACTGGAGTCCAACATCGATTGTGGCGATGGTGCCGAGCGGGGCAACCACAGGCAACGTGGTCATCACTGTTGATGGTATTGCTAGCCCGGGATTCAACTTCACCGTGACCTCGACGGGTCTTTCAAATGCGTTAAATATTAGTCGTTATCAGCACAGCGCCACGCTTCTGAACAATGGCACGGTACTGATTGCGGGTGGGGCAACCTGTCCGACAGTTGGTTCCTGCATTTATCTGAACAGCGCTGAAGTCTACAATCCGGGTTCCGGCACATCCACCACTACAGGCAGCTTGGCCACACCACGGGCAGCCCCAGCCGTTCTTCTGGCAAATGGGAATGTACTAATCGCTGGCGGATCTGCATGTGACGGCTATGGGAACTGTTTCTCGTTGAGCAGCGCTGAAATCTACAGCCCGAATTCAGGAACCTTCAGCAGCGCGGGCAATATGCAAACTACGCGGGATGGCCAAACGATGACATTACTGCCGGACGGCAGAGTCCTGATCGCAGGCGGGGAGAGCTGCGTTCCTGGCTCGGGCGGAGGCGGAGGTTCTAACAGCAGAAACTTCGGCGATCCTCGATGGGATGGGGCTCACCTGGTCGACGTAAACTTTACCCCGACCACCGGGTCTATTACATGTACTGCTTTAGCAAGCGCAGAGATTTACGATCCACAAGCCGGTACCTTTAGCCTGACGGGCTCGTTAAACACGGCACGCTATGATGCCGCTGCCGCGCAGTTGGCCAATGGTCAGATCCTTGTCGTGGGGGGATCCACTGAATACAATCCTTTGAATTCGGCAGAACTCTACGACCCGTCAACCGCTTCCTTCACTCCAACTGCCAATGGGTTGGGGACGGCACGATCTTCCCCGGCTGCCACGCTCTTGAACAGTGGCGTTGTTTTGATTAGCGGTGGATCGACCTGTGAATCGCCGACCTGCCCGACCAACACCGCCGAGTTGTATGACCCAAACGCAAATTCTTTTCAGTACGCATCGGGGAACATGAACGCCTCACGAGTGAACCACACGGCCGTTCTTCTCACAAATGGCCAAGTGCTTCTAGCCGGAGGAGCCGACGGGTGTTTAGGCAACGCGTGCACATCAGACGCGACCACTGAGCTTTACGACCCCACCGCCGGAACCTTCACCAATTCGCAAGGGTTGGGCACGGCTCGTTCGGGACACACTAGCACCCTACTGTCAAATGGCAGTGTATTGCTCGCCGGGGGCATCGCAAGCGGGATAACACTGTCGAGCGTCGAGTTCTATCAGCCCGGCAGTCTTACTCCGTCAGGGCTAGTATCGATCACCGTCGCACCGGCCAATACTTCCATCATCGTGGGAGGAATCCAGCAGTTTGTGGCTACCGGTACATTCAGCGACAGCAGCACTTCAACTCTACAATCAGCTTCCTGGATTTCGTCGAGTCCTACCGTAGCCGTCATCAACAATGCGGCCGGTAGTTCGGGATTCGCTCTGGGAGTTGGCCTTGGTTCTACGACACTTACAGCAACAGTCGGAACGATATCAGGGTCAGGGACGCTGACAGTTCAACCGCCGGTTCAATCGGGTAGTTTCACCACCACCGCTGGACAGATGGGAGCCTCCCTTTACGGACAGACAGCCACTCGGTTGACGACAGGCCAGGTTTTGATTACTGGAGGTATGAGCACTTCCGGTGTCGTGAACACAGCTCAGTTGTACGCTCCGTCCAGTCAGCTGTTCGCGGCGGGCAATTCGATGAATGTTGCGCGGTGGTTGCACACTGCGACGCTCCTAAACGACGGTACGGTGCTGATCGCGGGTGGTTCTGACTTAGCAAACAAAGAAACCTTGGACTCAGCAGAAATCTACAATCCCACGACCGGAACTTTTACGCTCCTGACGAACACTCTGAACTTTGCCCGAGTCGGCCATTCGGCTACTTTGCTGAACAATGGACAGGTGCTAATCGTCGGAGGGTATGACCCTGAGACGGGCCTAATCGCAGACGCTGAGCTTTACGATCCTGCGACGCAGACCTTCATTGATCTGGGCGACACGCAGGTGCCACGTTACGAACACACGGCGACAATTCTGCAGAATGGTCGAGTGCTGATCGCCGGCGGCGAAACGGACTCGTCCCCAAGCGGCGCATACAACACGGCTGAACTCTTCGATCCAGTGAGTCAATCTTTCACGCTAGTATCCGTTCCCATGACTACGGCTCGTGAAGGACACGCAGCCGTTCTGCTGAACAATGGCCAAGTGCTCATCACCGGGGGTTATGATCCCGGAACAGGACCTCTGAACACCGCCGAAGTTTACGATCCCGTCTCAGACGTCTTCCTTGCTGTCACAAGCACCATGACAACTCCGAGGATTTCGCATGCGATGACACTGTTGAACGGTGGCCAAGTGCTCATCGTGGGAGGAACATCCGGCGCAAACGGCACGGCCCTGGCTTCGACCGAAACCTACAATCCGACCAGTCAGCTATTTACAGCTGCGGGAAGCATGGCGAGTGTCCGCGAGTACCAGACGGACACGCTGCTAAATGACGGCACGGTGTTCATCGCCGGCGGCACAGACGGCACGAACATCTTCAACAACGCGGAACTGTATATGGCGAGCCAACTGATTGGGCTCACAAGTATTGCAGTTACGCCAGCCAGTCCCTCGATTGGCATGGGAGGGCAACAGCTCTTTACGGCGGTTGGAACCTTGAGCAATGGCAATACCGAGAGCTTGGCATCAGTGCTGTGGAACTCCTCAAATGCCAGCGTCGCCACAATCAGCAACTATGCAACCGATTCTGGGGTTGCTGCAAGCTTGATAGAGGGTA
>PMUM01000150.1 GCA_003166855.1 Acidobacteriaceae bacterium
GTCCGCCTGGCTTCACCAGGGGTTGAGGAACGAGTCGATTGGAGCATGGTTCATGTGGAGAACGTCGGGCCGAACCCTGGGTCGTTTTCGTGGGCTGTTTTCTGCGTTATTTCTCTGGGCTCTCCTGAGCGGCTTCGCCGCGGCGCAGGCCACTGTTGCCACTTACCACAACGACAAGGCCCGCACCGGCAACAATCTTCTGGAAACCACTCTTACCACCAGCAACGTGAATCCCGCTCTGTTCGGCAAGTTGTTCTCGCAGTTTGTCGACGGCTACGTCTACGCGCAGCCGCTGTACGTGCCCAACGTGAGTATCACGGGGCTCGGTACGCACAATGTGGTGTACGTGGCGACGATGAACGACAGCGTCTATGCCTTCGACGCCGACAGCAACTCCGGAAGCAATGCGCAGCCGCTCTGGAAGGTGAGTTTCATCAATCCCAAGAGCGGGATTACCACCGTCCCCGCAACCGATGTGAACTGTTCCGACTTGTTCAGCCCGAAGATCGGCATCGTGGGCACGCCGGTCATCGATACTGCGAGTGGGACTCTTTATGTGATCGCCAGAACGAAAGAGACCGGCCAGTATTACCAGCGCCTGCACGCGCTCGACATCAAGAGCGGAGCGGAAAAATTCGGTGGTCCGGTGGTCATCCAGGCGTCAGTGTCGGGCAGTGGTAGTGGCTCGCAGCATGGAACGATCAGTTTTGATCCCCTGATCCAGAACCAGCGGTCGGCCCTGTTGTTTCAGAACGGAATGGTGTACATCGCGTGGGGTTCGCACTGCGACAAAGGCTATTACCACGGCTGGCTAATAGCCTACGACCACACTTCGCTGGTGCAGAAGGGCGTCTGGGTGACGACGCCGAATGGCAGCGAAGGCGCGATCTGGGAAGGTGGCTCGGGGCCCGCCGGCGATATCGCGCTCAACACCTATTTTGCGATCGGTAATGGGACCTTCGACGCGAACACAGGAGGCGGCGACTACGGCCAGAGCATGCTGAAGCTTGCGCCTCCCAGCAACAATACTTTCGCGGTGTTGGACTACTTCACGCCCTACAACGGACCCAACCTGAACGTCGGCGACTTCGACATCGGGTCGGGAGGCGCCATGCTCTTGCCGGATCAGACCAACGGCCCGCATCTTCATCTGCTGGTGCAAGGCGACAAGGTGGGGAACATCTATCTGATCGACCGCGACAACATGGGGCACTACAACGCGGTGAACAACAACCAGATCGTGCAGTGTCTTGCCGGGGCCGAATTGGGCATGTGGGCCTCGCCCACCTGGTGGAACAACCGGGTGTACTTCGGCGCGAGCGGCGATACGCTGAAGGCTTTCGGATTGAACACGACCACCGGTTTGCTGACGACGACTCCGACCTCTCAGACGACGAGAGTCTTTGCTTATCCCGGAACCACAACTTCTGTCTCCGCCAATCAGGACAGCGACGCCATCGTGTGGGCCCTGGACACTTCCACCTACAAGACTGCCGACGGCGCGGTCCTTTATGCGTTCGATGCCACGAACCTGGCCACGGAGCTTTATACCAGCAGCCAGAGATTTACCCGGGACAATCCGGGTGGGGCTGTGAAGTTCAGTGTGCCCACCGTTGCCAATGGCAAGGTCTTTGTGGGCACACAGACCAAGTTGAGCGTCTACGGTTTACTCCCGACAACGACCGCGAAAAACTAAGCGCCGAGCCTCTCCGGTTCGGAGTGTTATTGGTGCGCGCACTTGTCACCCGGTATATACTGCAGAGACTTCTGCGGTATTGTGCGTCGCATTTTAAGGGCATTTCGGTCTGGACCCAGCCAGGCGAATCATGCAAAATCCGAATTCGCGACTTGATCCCCAAGACGGAAAGAACGCGACTAATTCGCCCGGTGTGAGCCTCCCCGCCAAAGGGGACAGTGCTGGCTCCAACCCTTCGGGTGAGCCTGACGCGACGCTGGTTGACTTCTCCAATTCTTACGCGGATCCCGACGCCACCATGGTGGACGGCAATGCCTCGTACGTGAGAACAGGCCCGCCGGTTCGCCCCACCAGTCCCGGACCCACAAAAGTTCAAGCCAGCGCTCCGGGGCTGCGGACCGGAGACGTGATCGGTGGCCGTTACGAGATCCTGCAGTTGCTGGGCGAAGGCGGGATGGGCGCGGTGTACAAAGCGATGGACCGGGAGTTGAACCGTCCGGTTGCGCTGAAGCTCATCCGGCCGCAACTCGCAGCCAACCCGTCGATCCTGGCGCGATTCAAGCAGGAACTCCTTCTCGCCCACCAGGTCACCCATAAGAATGTCATCCGCATTTACGATTTGGGCGACGCCGACGGCGTGAAGTTCATCACGATGGAGTACGTCGATGGTGTGGACCTGCGTGCCCTGATCGAGGAGAAGAAGAAATTTTCTCCCGAAGAGGCGGTGCAGATCACGGAGCAGATCTGCCGCGCCCTCGAGGCCACGCACAACGTGGGCGTGATCCATCGCGACCTGAAGCCGCAAAACATCATGCGCGATCAGACCGGACGCATCCTGCTGATGGATTTTGGCCTGGCCCGCACCGTCGCAGGCGACGGCATGACGCAGACCGGTGCGCTGGTTGGGACGATGGAGTATATGTCGCCCGAGCAGGCGCTGGCAAAGGAACTGGACCAGCGCTCCGATTTGTTCACGCTGGGATTGATCCTGTACGAACTACTGACGGGCAAGGCGCCCTACGGAGCCGAAAGCGCCGTCGCCAGTTTGATCAAGCGCACGCAGGAACGAGCCATCCCCGTCTCCGATCATGATGGGACGATTCCGCAGCCGCTTAGCAACATCGTGAGCAAGTGCCTGGAGCGCGATCCGAAATTGCGCTACCAGAATGCCGCCGAGTTGCTGCACGATCTGGACGCATATTCCGGCAAAGGCGCAGCGGCAAATTTACGTTTCCAGCCGGCGGTCGAGCCGTGGGGGCGCACCATTCACTGGCCGCTAGTGATCGTGACCGTGGTGGTGCTGGCGATTGTGGGCTATGTGTTCCGGGGGCCGCTCTTCTCGCCATCAGCCAAGAAGGCGGCCACCGCGCAGGCTTTGTCGCTGGCCGTGATTCCGTTTCAAAACAAGTCAGGGGACGCGTCCTGGGACTGGCTGGGGCCCAGTCTCGCCGACATGTTGAGCACGGACGTAGGACAATCCGCGCACCTGCGCGCGGTCTCTTCTGACCGCGTGCAGCAGGTCTTCCATGATCTGCGAATCGTTCCCAACTCCACCGTCGATTCGTCGACCCTTGGCCGGGTTGCCGAGTTCACGAATGCCGACACCTTGGTTTGGGGGCAATACACCAGGCTGGGCGACCGGATCCGCATCGACGCCACGCTCCAGGATCGAAAACACAACCGCACGATTCAGGTAAAGACGGAAGCGGCTAACCAGCAGGACCTGTCGGCGGCAGTGGACCGGTTGGCTGCGATGATCCGCCAGAATCTTGCGCTGTCGCCCGATCTGGTGAAAGAGTTGCAGGCGCAATCTTTCAAACCGACCTCGAACTCGGTTGACGCCTTGCGCGATTACAACCAGGGACTGCAATTGCTGCGCCAGGGCCATAATCTGGAAGCCAAGAAGCAATTTGAGGCCGCGACCAAAGAAGATCCGCAGTTTGCGGTCGCTTATTCGCGCCTGGGCGAAGCCTTTTCTGCCTTGGGATACGATGCGGACGCGGAGCAGTCGGCGCGGCACGCAGTGGACTTGAGCCAAAGTCTGCCCTTAGCTCAGAGATATTTTATTGAGGCCAGTCTGGCGCGCATCACGAAGGACAACCAGAAGGCTCTCGCGGCTTACGAGAACTTGGCCAAGAGTTTCCCCGATAACCTCGACGTGCAATTCGCCCAGGGCAGTCTCTATGAAGATGCCGGGGACCTGGATAAGGCGCGTGCCAACTATGCGAACGTGCTGAAGGCCGATGGCAAGAACCTGGACGCGCTGCTGGCCATGGGGCGAGTGGAGATCAAGTCCGGCAATCCGCAGAAGGGACTCGATCCGCTCGACCAGGCCCGCCACATTGCGATTGATCTGGATAACCAGGAGCAGCAGGCGCTCATCCTGCAGGCCACCGGAATTGCCTATAAGCTAATGAGCAAACCCGCAGAGGCCCTGCGCAACTATGAGGACTCGATGGCCATCAACCAGCGCCTGGGGCAGAAGCGCGGAGTGGCGGCGAGCCTGGAAGAAATCGCGGAAGTGCAACTCTCGCTGGGAAAACCCGACGCCGCTCTGAAGGCTTATAACGATGCCCTCAAGATCCGGCAAGACATTGGTGCCAAGAAAGAAGCCGGCGACACGCTCAACGACCTGGGCGATTTCTACCTGGAACGGGGTCAACCGGACAAAGCGCTGCAAATGTTTAAGGAGTCCTTGCAGATTCAGCGCGACGCGGGGGATCAGACCAACCAGGCCTTGTGCTTGAGCAACATCGGCACCGCCTATCTGCAGAAGGGCGAGAACGAGGACGCTCTTACTTACCTGCAGCAGGCTATCGAGATCCGCGAGAAGTTGAATGTCGCGGGCGATATTGCGCAAACTCTAGGCAATCTCGGCGGGGCATACGCGAACCTGGGGCAGTATGACCAGGCCATGACCTCTTATATGCGCGGGCTCGATCTGTACCGGAAGTCCGACAACAAGCACGGCATCGCGACGATGTCGAGCAGTGTCGGCCTGGTCTTTGAAGAGCAGGGTCGACTCGGGCCGGCGGTAGGTGCGTTGCAGGATGCAGTCCAGGCGTTCCGTGATGGCGGCGATCGAAGCGTTACCATGGCGCAAGCTCTTACCGATCTCGCTGGTGCTCTCGCCATGTCGGGAAGGGGAGCCGAGTCTGTGAAGTTGCTCGAAGAAGCCCATGGGATTGCACGGGAATTGAAGAATGACGCATTGTCTACGAGTCTTCTCAATACCGAAGGCGACGTCCGCTTCTATCAGGGCGATCTGAAGTCGGCGAAGGATTCATATGCGCAGGCGCAGCGCCTGGCATCGCCCGCCACCGACAAGGACGGGTTGCTGACGTCAAAGTTGAACATGGCGAAGGTGGCTGTCAGCGAAGGGCATGCTCAAGCCGCGACCGCGGATTTGCGAGCGCTGGCGCAGGAGGCTGACTCCCTGGGCAAGAAGTACGTCTCGGTGGTTTCTTCCACGCTCATGGCCCAAGCGTTGATCGAGAACAAGGATTATTCGCATGCCCGGCAGGAGTTGCAGCGCAACCTCAGCAGAAGCGAAAAGCTGGGGCTGCGTCTGCAGAACGCCAAGATTCACTACTTGCTGGGAAGCGCCCTCCGCCTCTCGGGGACCGCGTCCGAAGCAACTCCCCAGTATCGTGAGGCGGTGCGTCTGCTTGACGAAATCGGCAAAGAACCGGGCGCGGAACACATCCTCGAACGCTATGATCTGAAGCCCATCTACGCTGAAGCCACCAAGTTCGCGCAGTAGCGCGAAACTTCAGTTTCTGAGTTGGAATCCCTGACCATACATTAAAGAAGAAGGGCGAGATCTGAAGATCTCGCCCTCTGAGTCGAGGCGAAACGAGTCGTCTTAGTAGTGCCCCTTCTTACTCACTACACCCGTCAAGAGCACGTTTTGGGGGCTGCCGGCAGCACTATCGGTCAGCTTCAGGTTCGCCGTTCGCGTGCCCGAATCATCAGCATTGAAGGTGACCGTGATGGTGCAGCTTCTTCCCGCAGCAAGAGATGAGCCGCAGTAACTCCTGGCGGTGAAATCATCCCTGTCGGACGCATTTGTGACAGCGATGCTCGTGATGGTCACGGCTACCGTGCCAGGATTGGAAACGGTTACCGTTTGCGTGGCGGTTTTCCCGGACGACACCGTTCCGAAGTTGACGCTGCTTGGCGAAATGGTGATCGTGGGCTGCGTTACCACCAGCGTTACCTGTTTGGTCGCGGTAGTGTAGTCCACCGAATCCGTCGGCGTGAAGGTCACCGACAGCGTCTGATTGCCAGCGGCCAGGATCGTTCCGGCAGGCGGTGTATACAGGAACGTTCCCGGTACGTTCGCGGTGGCGTTGAGTTGGGTTGAACTCAGCGCCGTCCCGTAGGAGATGGGCGCCGGAGTCGGCCAAGTGATGGTCGGTATTGCCTTGTTCACCACCAACAGAACTGTGGCCGTGACGGTTCCGTAGTCAGCAGTGTCGGTTGGCGTGAAGGTTGTGGATAGAGTCTGAGTCCCAGCGCCCAATACAGTTCCCGCAGCGGGAGAGTAGACGAATGTTCCCGCTACGCTCGCGGTGGCGTTGAGTT
>PMUM01000151.1 GCA_003166855.1 Acidobacteriaceae bacterium
GCCTGGCAGGCATCTTCAATCACGACCAGACGATAGCGCTCGGCCAGTTGCAAGATCGCATCCATATCGGCCATTTGCCCGTAAAGATGGACAGGAACGACCGCTGTGACCGCGCGTCCGCTGCGTCGGCTAACCAGCCTGCCGGCATCGTCGACCCTGCACTGCTTGTCCAGATACTCCGCAAGTTTCGCGGGATCCATGTTGTAGGTCCGCTCATCGATGTCCACGAACTCGGCCAGTGCGCCAGCTTGCGAAATCGCTTCAGTCGTAGCGATGAACGTGTGCGGCACGGTGACCACAACGTCGCCGGGCTTCACTCCGCTGGCCATGAGCGCGAAGCGCAGCGCGTCCGTTCCACTGCTGACGGCTACGGAATGGCTGGTTTCGCAGAAGGTCGCGAATGCCTTCTCAAATTCTTCCACCATTGGACCGCCAATGAAACCCGCGTTCCGAAGGGCCTTGCGAAACACCTCGGTCAATTCCTGCTCGAGTTCAACATGAGGGGTGACCAAATCGAGAAAAGGAATGCTATTCGACACGTTATTAGAAATGCTCATTAAGACCTCCACAGTCTGTTCTGTATCTGTGAAAGAAGTTCGGTAAATTTTCGAGGAAGGTAAAGTACAGAGGAGAGCGGTCAATCGGCGCTTGCAGTCTGCTGCCCTGAATCGTAATGCCAATTCGCAGCACCAAGATCCACGCTCCTGACGGGCAGCGGCCGCGAGTCCAGCACGCCCAACTGAAATTCCTGATGGATGGCATGGAGTGCGGTTTTCACTTCCTGCTGTTTAACGATCAATGAAAGGTTGCACTCTGAAGAACCCTGCGCGATCGCAATCAAGTTGACGTTCTCTCTGCTCAGCGCGGTAAAGGTGCGACCCACCGTTCCCGAACCGCGCATGTTCTTGCCTACAACAGTAACGATGGCGACGGACGGATCAAGAGTGATGTGGTCCATCTTTTCGTGCGCCAGATGCCGGGCAAACTCTCTGCGCAGGGCCTCTGCCGTGCGCTCAGCACCGGACGAAGGTACAACCAGGCAAATGTCGTTCTGGGAGGACGATTGCGAGATCAGAAGGACATTCCCGCGAGCAGCCGCCGTAGCTGCAAAGGTGCGGCCCAAAACGTCCGGAATACCCACAATTCCAGGACCGTCGACGGTGATGAGCGTGACATCGGTGATTGCCGTGAGCCCCTTTACCGCCTGATCCGCGGACGATCCGGCGGGAGTGACCCTCGTCCCCGGCCGTTCGGGGAAGAAGGTGTTGCGGATCCACAGCGGGATGCCGCACTGAGTCACGGCGCGAAGGGTCTTCGGATGCAGAACCTTAGCTCCGAAATGCGCCAGTTCCGCTGCCTCGCGGTAGGAGATCTCCGGGATGGTGGTCGCGCCAAGAACCAAACGTGGGTCGGCGGTCATCAGGCCGTCCACGTCTGTCCAGATGGTCACCTCATCCGCGTCGAGTGCCGCGCCCAGGATTGTTGCTGAATAGTCTGACCCGCCGCGACCGAGCGTAGTAAGCACGCCTTTTTCCGTGGCCCCGATGAAACCGGTGACGACCGGAATGGCACCTCTCTGCAGGATCGGACGGAGACGGGATTCGCAGCGCTCGCGCGTGGGGCCCGTCAGTGGGTCAGCGGATCCGTGGCAGTCATCGGTTACGACGACTTGCGTGGCTTCCACTGCTTCGCTGCGTACACGGCAATCAGCGAGAGCGGCTGCGACCAGGGGAGCGGACAGACGCTCGCCCAGGCTCGAGATCGAATCCTGTGCCCGCACCGTCAGTTCGCGCAACAGAGTCGTGCCCTGGCAGAGTCGTTCGCCTTCTTCAAACACCAGCCTTAACTCCCGGCTGATGCGGCTCCGCATCTCAACCGAATGGATCAAGGCGCTGACCGCTGCGCTGTGCCGGTCGCGAAGTTCCTGAAAGATCGCGTCAACCGCGTCGCGATTCCCTGCCTCTGCCTGCGAGGCTGCCTCGATGAGCCTGTTGGTCACGCCGCTCATGGCGGAGACCACCACCACCACGTCACCCTCGCGCGCAGCCTCGCGAATGATTTCGATGACTTTGCGGATGCGGGTTGCGTCGCCGACCGACGTCCCGCCAAACTTCATGATTCGAAGTGGCCTCTTCACTGCGTCTACGGCGTCTAAGGTTTGCATATCCATACAACTACTCACTTGCCTCCCCAATCCAGTCCAACGGCGCGGCTCTCCGGCGTGGCAGATATCGATTTGGGGGTGCGAACTGCCGAAACCGGCTTTCGCTCAGAACGGGAATACCATGCACTCTGTTTTCGACGATTGCTGACGCAATCCTGAATCAATTCGGGCTCTTCCCAAGGAACGTCGTGATACGCCGACCGCAGGAACGGGCTCGCGGGATCTCGGATCCACTCTTGCGGGAACAGTGCGAACGTGTCCTTCTCGGTCACCTTCGGTGCCGGCTGCAAAGCTTTTCCGGACAACGCGGCGTACAAGGCCGAAGGAAGATCGCGTCCGGCGCCCATACTCAAGTGTCCGACTTGCGTGGATCGGGGATTGACTTCGACCAGATAAGCATGACCAGTGCTCTCTTCCAGCATGAAATCGAACCCGTGAAACCCGGACAGATTGAGCCGGCGGACCATCCCCTCTGCTGCAGACGACATTTCAGCGTTCTCGATCAAGCGCACCACGGTGGCGTGCCCAGTCGAACTTGCTTTGTTGACCACCTCGAAATGGAGACTCGCAAGGACACTTCCCTTCCAGCAAACGACTGTGCTGGTGGCTTCGCGCCCTGCGACAAAAACCTGGGCATTCACGATGGGTCTGCGTCGCAGCATCGACGTTACTAGCAGAGTCTTGTCTTGGTCGACGATGGCTCTCTTCACCGCTCTCGCGAATAAAGGGGGAGCTTGCAGTTCGTTGAAAAAGCGTTCGGCCTCCCCCAGGGTGCGAGCGATTCTTACCCCATCACCGCCTGACGTACCATTTGCCTTGAGGACAATCGGCAGACCTGTGCGCTCCACGCAATTTCTCAGACCATCGATGTTGTGAATGACTTGAGTGGTCGGAACGCGAACTCCCTCTTCGCGAGCCACGTTCATGAAATCCGCTCTTGCACTCAAGATCGGAAAACTTTGCGGGCTACCAAGCGAACGCTCGATCAAGGCACAGATTGGAGACTCGCTCTTCCCGCGACCTTTTTCCTGGGCGTAAAGACGTTGGAGATGCCGAGTAGTGAGATCATCCCCTGAAATAATGAAGTCAGGCTGGATCCTCGAAATGGCGCGAGCCAACGACGCCAATGGCGCCAAGCCGCGGTAAACATGCCCGCGACGAACTGCTTTCGTCTTCAGAATGGGATGGCGCGCGGGACAAACCGCCTCAACCCTGCACCCTGCGCTTGCCAGGGCCATCCCCAGCCGAGCAGTCGGGTACCAGCGAGACGTCGTCGCCACGAGAACAGTTGGTTTCATATTTCTGGAGGACGCGAATCGAGCAGGATCAGAGATAAACCAGTGCTCCACGTTGGCGGAGCGACTCGGAAGCGGCTTCCAGCATTCTTACCACCCTCAGACCTGCCTTGCCGTCATTAATCGGGGTCTTGTCATTCACGACGCAGTCCACGAAATATGCCAACTCTTGAGTAAGAGCTTCGGTCTGTTCGACGCGAGGCGCCCACATGTCGCCGGAGCGATAATTCACCAGCATGTTGTACACACCCTCGCGGCTGGAGACGTTTACGCCCTTGTCGTAAACCTTGACCTTCTCGTCAGGTTCGACGTCATTCCAGACGAGCATCTTCTTCTCGCCACCAATCAGCGTGGTACGGACTTTTACTGGGGACATCCAGTTGACGTTGATATGGGCGATGACCTTGTCAGGAAAATATAGAGTGATGAAAGCGATATCCTCGTGCCCGTTCACGTGAGACTGGCCCGTTGCCACAATCGCTTCCGGACTTTCCTGGATTAGGTGATCCATAATCGCCAGGTCGTGCGGAGCAAGATCCCAAATGACGTTCACGTCATGCTGAAACAGTCCGAGGTTTACGCGAGTGGAGTCGTAGTAGTACAGCTTGCCCAACGCACCTTCTTCCACCAGTTGCTTGATCTTCTGGACCGCCGCAGTAAACAAGAAGGTGTGATCGACCATAATCTTCAGGTTTTTTTCCGCGGCCAGGGCAATGAGTTCCTGTGCTTGCGCGGAATTGCTGGTAAACGGCTTTTCCACGAAGATATGTTTGCCATTCTCCAGGGCAGCCTTTGCCAGTTCGTAGTGCGTCCAAACCGGAGTAATGACAGCAATGGCGTCGATGTCCGGGGAGGTCATCAATTCGTTGGCATCGTCGGTGACGAAGACTGCGGGGTACGCCTTCTCCGCTTTCCGGCGTGACACCGGGCTCTTGTCGCAGATCGCGACTAACTCGGTTTCTTCCAGCAAATCGAGGTTGCGAATGACTTTCGGCCCCCAATAGCCGTAGCCAACCACTCCGAACCTGACTAGGGCTTTGCTGTTTTGTTCTTCTACCGCGTTCGAATCCTGGGGCTTAGTAAGAAAGGTGGCCATTGCTAGAGAACTCCTTCACAGTGACGCGTGGTTGGTGAGATGGGAGGAAGAATTTGTTTAGTGGGCGCCTTCACCGAGGACGACCGCGGCGGGGGTGCGTGCCAGGATCTTGATATCCATCCACGGCGACCAATTTCGTGCATACTGCAAGTCAAGACGAACCATGTCGTCGAATTTTATGCGGCTCCGTCCGCTGACCTGCCACAGGCCGGTGATCCCGGGCTTCGCTTCGAGCAACCGGCGACGGTGCCAGATGTCGTAAGCCTCCACTTCGTAAGGAATGGGAGGACGCGGCCCGACCAACGACATTTCCCCTTTCAATACGTTGAGGAACTGAGGAAGTTCGTCCAGGCTGGTCTTGCGCAGGAATCCGCCGACGGGAGTGATGCGGGAGTCTTTGGTCAGCTTGTAGACGCCCTGACCGCTCCCGTTCGAGGGTTGCACGTTTGCCTTTCCGGCAATCAGTTGTTGAACATACTCTTTGTGGACTGCAGCATCATTGTTGACATACATCGAGCGGAACTTCAAAAACCAGAACGATTTGCCATGCTGGCCAACACGACGCTGCCGGTAAAGCACCGGACCTTGCGACGTCCGCTTGACGGCTAAAGCGACGACCAGGAAAATCGGCGAGAAGAACATCAGCGCCAAAAGACTGCCCACGATATCCATCAGGCGCTTAGTCATTCGGAATAACTTTCTGCCATCCTCGCGCTGATGTAAGTCGGGGTACAGCGTACGGTTCGTCGGTCCCTGGTGTGATTCCTCATCCCAATCTTCAGGGAAGACGTGGAACGTGAGGGTTACCCGGCTGAACTGCTTCAGGGTCAAGTTGCTCTGTAAAGTGTGGGTGACCCTGCTGATGATCGTGCTCGGAGTGGAACCACCTTCTTCGATGGAGATTTCGGTGAACATGACTCCAACGACACAGTTGTTCGAATACCATCCGGTCACGTCGGTATCGCGGGTAGAAGCGGAGAGCGCGGACAGAAGCTTCCCTAGAATCTTCCCGTTCCTCTCGGAGGGTAGGTCGTCGCCCATGTCCAACAGAAGTAGCATGAAAGGCTTCCGCGAGCGTTCGCTTCTCTTTCTTTCGAGCGTGATCATGCGCCGAAAGTCTTCAGCGTTCAGGATGCCCCGGTCTCCGAGGGACGTGGCTTCAGAGATGGGACTCAAATGTAGACCGTGATTGCCAGAGCGTCGTACGTTCACGATTACCTCCGCTCGATCAGCTTGCTCCGTGGCTAGAGCCAAGTGACCGGCTGCTGACGGGTGGTTTATGGGGAAGGGTAGGACTAGAATTAGGTCCGCTGCTTAGTTGTTGCTGGCTATTCCTTGGGGGGGTTCTCTGGGGACGAGGTGTAGCTGTACCGCTGATAGTAGTCGGAGTGCGATGCGTTCGAACTGCTGTTCACTAACGCTCCCAGCAACTTCGATTTTTCGATCGCTTCAAGCCCGCGTTGCAATTGCTGCTTTTCCGTAGTGCCTTTTCTTGTGACCAGCAGAATTCCATCCGCCAAACGGGACCAGAGGCTTGTATCGGCGAGTGGGAGCACCGGTGGGGAATCGATGACGATCCAGTCGAACCAAGCTTCCAGTTGTTCCATCAGTATCGAAAGCTTTCCAGACTGCATCAGTTCCAAAGGGTTTTGCGGCGCAGAACCCGCAGGCAACAACCAGACTCCCAAGCCTTCCAGGCGGTAGATGTTGATGGTTGGAGTTTCTCCACTGAGCCACTCGCAGAGGCCCGGAAGCTTGCCTAATCCAAATTGCGCCGCAATATTCGGCCGTCGCAAATCACCTTCCAGTAGCAAGGTCTTTTGCGGTTTCCGTCGCGCCAGGGTACATGCCAGGTTGGCAGCGACCGTACTCTTCCCTTCCTGCGGGATGCTGCTGGTAATCAGGACTTTCTTCAGTGGACGGCTCTGTCGAAGCTGCCGCAACCGTACCGCTAGGAAGCGAAACTTCTCCGCCCCCAGGCTTCCCTCTTTGCCCAACGATACCAAGCGACTGTCCTCACGGATCGAGACGGGCAAAACGGGACACCGATCCAAGTCGTCCAAAGGATCCGACGGAGTGGGTTCGAAGGCATCGGCACTCTCAGGGCTGGCCGGCGGTTCGAGGGTGGCGCCGGAGTCGCGCAACTTCTGCTCGGCAGCCTGCAGCAGTTCGGTAGCAAGAGTGAGAGTGGAGCTCTTACCGTCGGAACTCTCCGACTCCGCCCTTCGTAACGCGTCAAATATGTTGCTCATTGTTCGCTAATCCGGACGCGCAGGCGCGTCTCCAGTTCCTCGTCCCGCTTCTGCGCGGCCTGCAGCTGGGCATACAGGTCCAGCAACGTCTTGGCAGCCTTCCGCACATCGAGTTCGTCGGACGCCTTCTTCTGTTCTATCTGGGGAGTCTGCACACCAAGTCGGAAATCTCTCGCGATATCGTCCACGATTTCGGGACTCACACTCCGCATTTGCCGCGAGTAACCCGCAATCAGCGCATTTTCACAAACTGTGTTGATCAACCGGGGCAATCCTTGTGAATGCTGATACACAGCCGCGATGGTCTCCGGCGGAAATAGCGACGAAGGATACGCGCATCCCGCAAGCTGAAGACGCCGCTGGATATATCCGCTGGTCTCCTTCGAATCTAACGGAAGCAGGTGAGAACGAAGAGCAATTCTCTGCTTGAGCTGGCGCAGACTCGAAGAGTCGAGTTTTTCATCCAGTTCGGGCTGCCCAACCAGAAGAATCTGCAGCAACTTCTCGTCTTCGGTCTCGAGATTGGTGAGAAGCCGGATCTCTTCAAGGATTTCCGTCGAAAGGTGATGCGCTTCGTCGACCACAAGAACTGTCGTCAGTCTCTTCTGGCTGCGCGACACAACGTAGTGCGCAATCTGAAGCAGCAGTTCACCTTTGTTGTTGCTGGCGCCTGAGAGTCCGAAGTCGGTGACGATGTACTGCAAAAATTCGACCGGGGACAGGCGCCCATTGAACACGTAGGCATAGGCGACATCGCTGCTCTTTTTCAGCGCCTGCAACAGGCAGCGGAGCAGGAGCGTTTTGCCGGTTCCCACCTCTCCGGTCAAAACCACGAAACCTTTGTGCCGTCTGACGCCATAGTAGAGAGACGCAAGAGCCTCGTTATGTCTCCCGGTCGGAAACAGGAACGAAGGATCCGGCGTGATCTCAAACGGATTGCGTCTTAGGCCGTAAAAAGCTTTATACATGGCTACTATCTTTAGCCGCGCAAGTAAGTGAGGGCCGATCCAACCAGGATGGTACCAGACACGAAAGCGGCCGTCGCCCATCCCAGCCAGAAGCGCCTGCGCTCGCGTTGCACGTCTGCTGCGACCTCGAGGGTTGGGATTTCCGAGATCACTGTGATCGGCAACAGCTTCTGCAATTCCTTCTCATCATAAACCCGGTCATCCATCATCTCGAAAGCACCGGCAACCACAACACCCAACGCCAAGCCGATTCCGAGCCCAATACCACAAAACTTCAAGCGATTCGGAAAGTCCGGCTTACCGGGCAGGCTTGGCGGATCGATGATCCGGAAGCGTTCACCCTGCTGCAGAAGTTCCATGCTAGTGGCCATCGCCGATTCATTCTTCTTCTTCAGCAGTCCGTCATAATTCGCTTTGGACTGATCGTACCCGCGGGTTAGATCCGAGAGTTGCTGCTCGCGCACGGGTTCCTGATTCAGTCTTGCCTGATAGTCAATCACCTTGGCCTTCAGATCTGCGACTGCACGCTCCCGGTTCGCAATCTCAGCGCGGTTCGATTGAAGCTGCCCCTGCAACTGCACCATGGGGGACGTTGCATCTGTCATCGAGGAGGGATCCGGAGTTGCGGTGGCTGCATCCGGATCAACCGGTGCGGATTTCTTGGCCTTCAGGTCAGCGATGATGCGATCCCGCGTCGCTTCCGTTTCGGCGATCTGCTGTTTGAGCTTACGAACGTCCGGATGACGGTCGGTATAGTGCGAACTGAGATCTGCCAGTTGCGCCCTGAGCTTGTCCAACTCTGCATCAATCGCAGGCAACCCTGCCGTCGGCGCGCCACCAGCTGTCTTCGGCGCTCCTTGCAGTGACCGGTACTGATTCACCAGTGTTTCCAGATAGACGCGCTGTTGCTTGGCGGTGTTCAGAGCATCTTCTTCGGTTTGTAACTGAGATTGCAGACCGGCCAGAATTTGCAGATTGCTTCCTACTTGTGCAGGCAACTCGCCTACGTGTTGCCCTTTGAACTCTCGGATCTTCTCTTCCTGGTCAGCCAAGGCCTTGCGGGCGGTCTCCAGTTGGCCCTCAAGGAACTGCGTGGTATCTTCCGACTGCTGCTGGCGAACTTCCAGGTTCTCGTTGATGAACAGATTGGTCAGTTCGCTGGTGATCTTCTGTGCGACGTGGGGATCGCGCGATGAGTAGGAGACATTGAATGCGGTGATCTGATTGCGAGCATCACGCACGAGCTCGATGCCGATATCTTTCCGCATGATCTCGACCTTCTGATCGGGTGATGGCTGGGAGTGCGGGCCTGCATAAAGATTGAATTGGTCGATGATTCGCAATAGCCGTGTGCGACTTAGAATCTGCTGGGTGATGCTCTGCATTCGCTCCTGCAGGTCATCGTTGACGTTGGGAGTGACGTAATCCTTCGGCATGGTGGGTTGTTCCACCAGAATCAACGTAGTCGACAAGTAGCGCGGCGGCAGTACCCAGCTTGCTCCCCAGACGATCGCCCAACCCAGGAAAAGCGGTGCCAGGAAATGCAGATGGCGGCGCCGCACTATGCCAAGATAACGCTGAAGGTCGAAACCTTCCGAACTCTTCTCTTCGAGATCGTCAACCATAATTACCTTCCCAGCGGCCGGGAGAACTGATAAGAAATCGAAACAAATTCACGATTCGTATTGGGCGTCGTAGCCAGGACGGCAACACCGCTATATACCTGGTGAAGTCGTGTGTATCCCAGCTGCACGTTCAAATGCTGGCCGAACTGCTGCTGTGCCGATGCCGTGCCCGACCAGGTGTGCCCATTACTGGCGCCAGCGACTGCGGAGGCTAAAACATCATTCTGTGCGTATGCCCCCGACACTGATCCGCTCAACGTGCGCGTGAGTTGTTGCCGTATCAATGCGTTGGCGCTGTCCATCTTCACCGCGCCGATGAGGCCGCCGCCCCCCGAGATCATGTGCGAGTAACTCACCGCCACGCTACTCAGCCGTCCCTGCCAGCTCATACTGCCACCAGCCTCCGGGTGCCAGCTTTGGGACGCCGCCGTTGGGATGGACACCGTATCAGAATACTGCGGACCGACGTCTGCATATTGCGGACCGCCAAAAAATGAAATCGAAAACCTGGAGGTCGCATACAGCGTGTACAAAAGAAGTATTGAGTGCGTCTGCGTCACGTTGGATCCGGGCGCGGGATACGACAGGAGCCGTTGATACTGGTAGGTCACACCGATGTAATGCATCTTCGAAATCCGGTACGTGTAAAATGCCGAGCCGCCCTGCGAACTCGAATCATACAAGCCCGGCACCTGAGCCGAATCCAGGTAGTGCAGATTGGAGAACGTCCCGCTACCTCCGATCATCCCATTCGCAGCGAACTGGTAGGTGATTCCCGCATTCCCTGAGTTGTTGAGTTGGCTAGTCACTGGCGCAATCACTGACTGGTTGGGCTCCTGGATCCCGCCGGACACCGATCCGTCGGACCCCAAAGACGGCTGATTGAACACGCTGGAGCTTTTCTGGAATCCATCGCGGGCGCTGAAGGTCACATGCGGGCTCAGGCGGTACTGGAAATCGATTGACGCGTTCTGGTTCGCCTGGTTCATCGAACTGGTGTGCTGGTAAAAGGTGAATCCCGGCGCGTACGTCAAGGTAAAGTGAAGCCGAGTGGTGGTTTCGTTTAGTGCCAGCGTCGGAAACACGGAATAACTTTCATCGCTCACGGGACCTGAGTTGGAACCGGTGGATCCTACGAGGTTGTCACTGTACGCGCTCGAGAAGGTGACTCCGGCCTGAAGGTAGTTGGAACGCTCTTGCGAAGCAGGCGCCGCTGGGTACGTTTGCCCACTCACCGGTGGTGGAGTCATCATTCGACTATCGGTATTTTCGGTGCCAGAACCCGTACCGTAGGCAGCCACTGGTTGAGTCGGGGGGTTGTCCACCTGCGACCAGAGTGGTACCGCCGTCGCTACCACCAACAACCCAACGCAGGTTTTCTCAAAC
>PMUM01000359.1 GCA_003166855.1 Acidobacteriaceae bacterium
TAGTTGTGACGCACTACACTAGTAGCTCGTAGCTCTCTATCCTCTCACGCTAATCTTCGAGAACGACAACACCGCCCGGCTCGCCGTCGGACGACCCATCGACAATGCCGGACGAAAGGTCGTGAAGATCAGCATCCGCTTCACTTGGGGCAGCACTTCCTTCGACTTTTCCGAGTCCGACAGAATGCGGTAATCCTGCACCCGCCCGTTCGCGTCCACGTACGCTTCGATCACCAGCGAATCCGCTTCGATCGTGTCCAGCGTCATGCCAAACGCGCTCTGCTGCAACTCCGGTGCAGTGTTCACCATGACCAGCGGCACATCGCTGCCCGCCTGCAGCGTCGACGGCGCCACGAAATACACCATCGCGATTCCAAAAATAACCAGCGCGCTCAAAAATCCAGCCGTGGCCGGAACCATGAAGGCCTCCAGCGCATTCTCCATCCGCACCCGCAGTCCCTCGAACCGGGCTCGCTTCGCCGGCTCCACTTCGCGCGAAATCGCCAGCCGCAACTTCAATCCCAGATCCGCCGGGACCTTCGGACGTCCCACGCTCGCCAGCAACTGCTGGGTCCGCCGTAACGCCTCGTACTCGTGATTGCAAGCCCCGCAATTCGCCAAATGATCCTGCAGCGCGAGCATCTCCGTGCCCGTCACCGCTCCATCCAGATAAGGCGAGAACAGCCGCTTCGCCTTGGGGCACTGCAGTTCTGTGTTCTTCCCTGTGCCCATCATGAATTCACCTCGACCCTTCTACCCCCTCCAGCAACCTGCGACCGCCGTCCCTCTTTATCCTGAGACGCAGCCGTCAGTCCCAGTTCATTTCCAACTTCGCGCACATATGGCGCCAGCCTTTGCCGCAGTGCGTCTCTGCCGCGCGTCAGCCGCGATTTCACCGTTCCCAGCGAAATCTCCAGCACCTCGGCAATCTCTTCGTACGACATCTCTTCCAGATCGCGCAAAATCAGCGTCGTCCGGTACGGCTCTGGAACCTTCCTCAACTCTTCTTCCACTCGATGCTGCACTTCATGCTGCGCGACGCTGTCAAACGGAGAATCCGCATGATCGGTCAGCGCCACCTGCATCGCATTTTCTCCGGGGCTCGGTCCCTCCGATTCCACCGGCTCAATCGAAGTCTCTTTCGCCTTATGCCGGAACCACCACCGCCGACGGTTCGCCGCCTCATGCAGCGCGATGCGGTAGATCCATGTCTTTAAACTCGACCCGCCGTGAAAATGTTTCATCCCGCGAAACACTTTCAAGAAGACATCCTGCGTCGTGTCGGCCGCGTCCGCCGGATCATTCACAATCCGGTACACTAGCCCGTACACCGGCTGCTGGAACTCTCCGATCAGCCAGGCGTACGCCGTCTCCGAGCCCGCTTTCAGCTCTGCGACGATCGCCGCTTCTTCCTGCGATCGAATTCCGATGGCACTTGCTAAATCACCCAAGGTGGTTGCTCCCGCCATATTGGCGTCCCCTGATTATAGGATTTTCCACCCTACCGCGCCCTTGAATATTTGCTGCCCGGCCAACTCCGGCCAACTGTGAGCGGAGCCGTGACTCTCACACAACATAGACTCCGCCCAGGTGTCTAGAGTTCCCACCTGTAAGTGATTTATTTTCAGTAGATCTGAGGCGGTAAAGGGAAGGGAAGCCCGCCGCCGGTCACAGAAGGCCAAGTCAAGTCCGAAGTAGTCACAGCCCGAGGGTTACCAGCGAGACGAAAGTAGCTCTCGCCCAGAGTCATCATCACTCTAGTCTTAGCCTTCCGCCCCACCAGCAAAACCCCAGCAAGAAAGTAGGTCCCGGACGGGACCACTGATAGTAGCCCGCCAGTTCCACTGGCGGGTAAGCCGTCACCAACGACGAACCGCGCCCCGTAGGCACGCTTGAAGAGGTTGCGGAAAAACGACAATGCGTGCACTACCGTGGAGGAGCAGCCCTTCTAGGGCCGCGTAAGGCACTTGGAATTAGTGTGGGCTTCACCCCGATGGTCGCATGTTCCTGGATGGGCACGTTTTTCCGCAACCTCTGAAACCCTGCTTTATACTATAAAGATCTTCTTATTGAAAGTGCGGAATTACCGTCTGTGCGGCCCTGTGCTTTACTGCGGATCCCTCATTTGGCCATGGCCCCGGCCGGAACCTCCAAATTCAACTTCCGCATGATCCCCGCCAGCGCCACTAACAAGGCCTCGCTGCCCTTGTCCAACCCCAGTTCCGCCTTGTCCAGGAACGCGCAGGCCCCGTCCTTCTGCAGGCGCACCGCGTTTTTCTGCGACAGGCCCGTGAACACCACCACCGCGATTCCCGCCGTTGCCGGATCCTTTTTCAGCGCCTTCAACACATCCGGCCCGGTCATCTTCGGCAGCAGCATGTCCAACAGAATCACATCCGGCTTTTTCTCGCGTGCGATCTCCAGTGCCCGTTCGCCGTCGTTCGCCGTGCAGACGTCATACCCGGCCCGCGCCAGCGCCCGCTCCGTTGCCAGCCTCAGAAACTTGCTGTCGTCGACCAGCAGAATCTTCGTCATTCTCGCCACATCTTTCCTTCCTTCTTCATGGTTTCCTGCCGCCGTGGTTCCGCCACCCAAGGCCGGAACGCGCTCCTTGAAGCGATTGCTTCCATCGTTTCTTATCGGCAGATTTCCCGGATGCACGAGCGGAACGCATCGCACGCGCGGGAAGAGACCGCGGGAACAGCCGTGGCCGCTGTACCTTTTTCCGCTTGACTTGGCAAAATATTGATTCTGCTAGGCTTACATTCTTGCGGTACCCACGGTTCCTCGCAAAATATTGGGGACAGCCTATAGTGCTGCAAGCACTCTGCCAACTGTTGCCTGCATCTCGGTAGTGCCCGTCAGATCAGCCTCTACTCGGTAACATCCTCGCGATAATAGCGGCCACCGTGCTCGCCTCATGCTGTCCGAGCGTGCCCTCCAGCGTATAGGAGCGCTCGAACCCGTTGGGGCCCGTAATCTTCATCTCCCAGCAGTCGTTGGCTTGCGAGCCCAGGACGACAACCCGCCAGTCTCCGGGACGGTCCGCGAGGACGTGCTCGATCATCGCGATTACATCCCGCCGCGACTCGGCGGCGCCAGTGTTCTGCATTTCCACCGTCACAGGCATAAGCAAAGTCTACGACATTCCTCGAGCCGCTCGCGTTGGCCGGTTGTCCGACGGGCCATCCACAAAGGTAATTAGCCGCGGCGAGGATCGGAGCCAATAATTGAAGATGCGATGACGAAAGTCATCCTTGGAGACCGGGTGTCATCCTACAAAGTCCTCGCTGTATACGCTCTTCTGTTCCTGAATTCTGCGGCGGCTTTTTCAGCCGATAAACTCATTGCCCTTACCTTTGACGACGGCCCGCGACCCTATGTCTTGTTTGGCACCAAGGATCACGCTGGCTCGAGCTTGCTGAACGTGCTCGACGACAATGGCGTCAAGGCCACATTTTTTGTCGTCGGATGGCGACTCACGCCGAAGACCTGGGGAGAACCGCGTCACGAAGAGAATGTCGGAATCACCTGCATCGACGCCGCCGAGCAAGTAGTGCGTCGCGGCCACGAATTGGAAGACCACACCTATAGCCATATCGAACTGCGCGGCGCGGAGCGGAAACGGGGAGAGCAGTGGGTGATCGGCGACGTGAATCGCGGCGCGGACGCGATCAAGGCGGTCACCGGCACCCAGCCGCACTACCTCCGTCCTCCCGACTGGATCATTTCCGATGATGCCCGCCGCGACCTCGAACGGCAAGGCTATCACCTCCTTACCATCTCGCAGCAGAACCCCATTGCGCTCCGCGACGTGAACTCGCTCGACTATTTGTGGACCAGAGCTTCGGTCGACTACCCAAAGACTTCTCTGCTGGACGGAGTCTTGCAGCAGGTGCAACAGCGCGAAAAGCGGGGAGTCTACACGCACATTCTCGCCTTCCATGAGTTGTCCACGACTGTGAAGGTCATGCCGGAATTGATCGCAAACCTTAAAGCGCGGGGCTACCGCTTCGTGACGCTGAGTCAGTACATGCAACTGGTGGGGGCACGACCCTAGTCGACGAGTACAACAGCAGGCGCTGACGACGCATCCCCGCTGTCCCCAGCAAAAAGCGGCGCGAGGGACGCTCAAGGCGAGTGCACCACAATTGGACACCCCGGAGGATTCAGCGTAGCCTTGGAGGCGAGTGAGCAGTTACTCTCCTCTTTCAGGTTCCCTGAACTAAGTCAGCCCATCTGAAGTTTTCTCTCCTTAGGCGCTCCAAGAAAGCTGCCTACCCATGCCTTCGAACGCGATCCTGTACGAAGCTCAGCAACTCTACAACGTCAGTGACCGTCTCGACTCGCTGGCCGACCAACATCCTCTCGTCTCAGAAGCACTCCTCACCATCTCCGGAAGCGTTCGTAGCACGGCAACTGTGCTGGAGGTGCTGGTCGCGACGAAAGTAATCCCGCTCGGTGGATTAGACCCTGCAAGTGCTTGATTTGCGAACTCGCGATCACCACCTCAATTGACGAAATCAGGGCGTTGTTGTCGATAAATCCCCATCTCTCATCTTTCGACCAGTCTCGAACGCCTCAGATGTGAACTGAATCGAAAGAAGTCGAAATTTGAGCGCTAAGGCCTGTGGGTGTTGAAAAACT
>PMUM01000444.1 GCA_003166855.1 Acidobacteriaceae bacterium
TGCGTCCCATCTCCCAGCCGAATCCGAAGTTGTCATCCGTATTCTTGAACTTGTAGGTATGCCCGATGACGATCCAGCCAACGCGTAGAAGCAGGGCGATGGCGACGATCCATCCGGGCGAATTCCGTACTCGCTCCCATGCCTCGAAGAGTGGAGATGCACTGCGCGCGCGGNNCCGGTGAGCGACCCGTTGTAGCCCGCGCACCACACTTGGTGGCCGACCTTCAGAGTCCTCTTGTCGCAGGCATCCATCTCAGCGCCAGTATTCACATCCACCGACCAGGTCTGTCCGCCGTCAGTGGTGAAGTAGATACCGCCAACGCCGGTGTAAAGATTGCCTCCGGCTGCCCACCCCATCTTCGTGTTGAGAAACACGAACTGACGTATCGGCCACGGCCCATCCAGCGTTCGAGCGCTCCATGTCTTTCCGCCGTTGGTCGTGACGTGAACCCATCCCTCCACGTTCGGAGAAATTTCACCGCCGCCAACCCAACCAAACGTGTCGCCTTGGAAAAGGACTGGCCCATCAAAAACCGAGTCGACCGATGGACCGCAACTCCATTGTGCACCGCCATTCATGCTGGTGCAGAAGTTAATGCCGGACGCGCGGGCATGAAGATTCGGCAGCAGGCTGAACTGCAGGCCAAACCAGCCTCCATCGGATTGTTGACCACGGTAGTCCAGTCGGAGGCCGTCGCTCCGCCATCGGTGGTGTACTGCGCGCTACCATCGGCGAGGTCAAAAATCAAACCATCCTTGGCGTTGGCGAAGCGAATGCGCTGCAGCCGGCTGTTGTTCGTCGTGATGGTGATGTCGCTGCTCCAGGTCGTGCCCCCGTCCTGCGACCAGCGCAGGATGCCCGGCTGGCTTGTGGAGGTGTCGAGAAAACCGGTCACCGCGATGATTTTCCCGCTCAGCGCAGCCACTCCGTAAAAATAGTACGGATATCCAAGATTCAATACCATCGTCCAATTCTTGCCGCCATTGGTAGTCTTCCAGACTTGTCCGCCCTCTGCTGCTGCGTAGCCAACCGTGGCGCTGACAAAAACAAGATCGTGAATGATTGTGCCCGGCAGCGTCGCCAGCAGTTTCCAGTTGTTCGTCGGCGGAGCCGAGGGATTCTGGCGTGGTTGCGTCTCAGGATCCGGCACACTGATTGGCCGCTCGGCCGTTAAAGCCCGTGCGCCCGTGCTCACGGGAACAGTCCGGGATACTTGAGGAACCAGAATTGCTGAATCTTGCGCGGTGGCGGAAACCACGAAGAGCGCTGTGAGCAGGAACGCTGTTTGCGCGAAGCGGCTGGGTGTCACGAGTCCTCCAATGAGCTAAATCGTCCGGCATATTAGCACGGATAAACCAAATCTAGGCAGTGGATTCTTAGGAGGGCCATAGAGGTGAATCGTCATAAGATCCCCACCCTCCGCGCAGAAACGCGGGAGGGCGAGGCATCCCATGACGAAAACGCGTCTCCGGGCGCCGATCCGGTAAAATAAAAGGTTTCACCGGGACGCCTTGTTAACTTCTGATCTCATACTGACCGCGAAGCTGGCCGCATCGACTGCCCCCAAGGGCGGCGTCGTGCCTTACATCCGCCAGCATTTTCTCGACACGACGTTTCGCGGACTCTACCACGCCAACGCGTTCGACGTTGCGCTGCTGATCCCGTATTTCATTGTCCTGATTCTGTTGGCTGGTTACGGAGCGCACCGCTATGTCCTGGTGTATCTCTATTACAAGCATAGGAAAAACGGCACGACCGACCCCGCCGCCTATTTTGAAGACCTGCCGCGGGTCACGGTGCAACTGCCCATCTTCAACGAACAGTACGTGGTGGAGCGCCTGCTGGAATCGATCTGCAAGCTGAAATATCCCAAGGACAAGCTCGACATCCAGGTGCTCGACGATTCCACTGACGAAACTTTCGACGTGGCTCGGGGACTGGTCGAACGCTATGCGGCACTTGGCAATCCCATCACCTACCACCACCGGACGAATCGTGAAGGCTACAAAGCGGGCGCGCTCGCCGAAGGCCTGAAGACGGCGAAGGGCGAGTTCGTCGCCATCTTCGACGCCGACTTCACTCCCCCGGAAGATTTTCTGATGCGCACCATCCACCACTTTAGCGATCCCAAGATCGGCATGGTGCAGACCCGCTGGACCCACATCAATCGCCACTACTCCTTCCTGACCGAGGTCGAGGCGATCCTGCTCGATGGCCACTTTGTGCTCGAGCACTCCGGCCGCGCGCGCACTGGCCTATTCTTTAACTTCAATGGCACCGCCGGCATGTGGCGTCGCGCCGCTATCGACGAAGCCGGAGGCTGGCAGCACGACACGCTCACCGAAGACACCGACCTCTCCTATCGCGCGCAACTGAAAGGCTGGAAGTTCATCTACCTGCAGGACGTAGAATGCCCCGCCGAATTACCCGTGGAAATGACCGCATTCAAGACGCAGCAGGCCCGCTGGGCGAAGGGCTTGATTCAGACAGGAAAGAAGATTCTGCCGCGCGTGCTCAAGAGCGACGCTCCACTGCACACCAAGATCGAAGCCTGGTATCACCTTACCGCGAACATCAGCTATCCGCTCATGATCATGCTCTCGGTGCTGCTCCTTCCGGCCATGATCATCCGCTTCTACCAGGGCTGGTTTCAGATGCTCTACATCGACCTGCCCCTGTTCATGGCATCGACCTTCTCGATCTCCAGCTTCTACCTGGTATCGCAGCGCGAACTCTTCCCGCGAAGCTGGCCGCGGGCTCTGCTGTATTTGCCATTCTTAATGGCGCTGGGAATCGGTCTGACCATCACGAACACGAAAGCAGTCCTCGAAGCCCTGGTCGGCAAGGAAAGCGCATTCGCCCGCACGCCCAAATACAGTGTCGTCTCGAAGCAGGATAAAATCGGGGCCACCAAATACCGCAAGCGCCTGGGATGGGTTCCGTGGCTGGAACTGGTAATCGGCAGCTACTTTGCTGCGACGGTCTACTACGCCATCGACAATGAGAACTACATTACGGTTCCGTTCCTGCTCCTGTTCGTGGTGGGATACTGGTACACGGGCTTGATGTCGTTGCTCCAAGGCCGCTTCGGAGGCGCCTCACTCCGCGCTACCACCCACACGAAGCCCTTCCCGGTCGGGGTGTAGGTTGCAACGCCCGAGCTATTTCCTCCCTTTAGTAGTTATTGCGGGCTCCGTCCTCGAAATTGTGGTTTCCGTGCTTGGGGTCGTAGTCGAACTTGATGAGCCCGTCACGGTAGTCGATCGAGATGGTTAACTGCCGGAGAACCGTACTGCCCAGGAAGCCAGAGATTTCCACGCCCGCACTTCGGCTTAGACCAGCGGTGTCGAAAGTGTACAGGTCGTTATTTTGCTGCTGAATCCCGCCGAATTGAAACAGTACAGCTTCGCTGGTCGAAACCTTCGCTACATTCCCGCCCAATCCTCTAACCACGACTGGGGCGTTGCCGTGAACCTTGGTGACTTCGCGCGCGGTTTCGGGCGAGATGCTGGAACTGAATGCCCCGGTGTCCACGAGGAAGAGACGTTCGGTCTTGCCGTTCAAACGTGTGGGAACAATCACATCGTGACCCGAGCGGAAGAATCCGACGTAATCTTTCATCGTCGGACTAATGTAGCGATCCTGCGGCTGGCCGGAGGACCCCGGAGCGCCACTGGCTCCCGCGGCCTGATCTCCAGCCTCGGTATTGAGCGTACCTGCGTTGCCTGCAGCGTCGGTGGGTCGGGGTGGCAGCTGCGACAACAAGAACTTCCGCATGGGGTAATCCAGAGTCACCAAATAGCTGCTGAACACATCAGTCCCGATAATGCCGTCCATGCTCAGGATATCTTTGCGGTCGGTAACCGTCGCCGTGCAATCGCGAAATTCGAGCGAGCCGATGCGGATGGAGTCGACGTGAGCCACAAATCCGCCCTGCGGCCCTTGGTCTCCCACGCCGCCGAGTTCAAGTCGGCCAATGGGCTTCAGTCCGGCTCGATCCGCAACCGCCCGGTTGATGATCAACCCGGAAGCGCCGGTGTCTACCCCGAGGATGGTTTCTTTGCTATTGAACAGAACGCGAAGTCCCCAACTCTGAATCCGCCGGCTATTCCCCTCCGCCAGAATCGGCACCATCGGGAGCTCAGTCGAACTGGTGTCGGACGCTACGTGGCAGGTTTTGTCGGAGTTGCTGGCCCACCGAATCAGATTGGGAAGCCCCTTTTCCGCACGCGCTCGTTCTTCAGGGTCCATTCCATTAGCTGTCGCCAGAAATTGCTTTTGTTGATCGATGCGCTGCGTGAGCGGCAGAGTGCCGAGCCACGTCCGGCGAATATCCATGTCTGACGGATCGAGAGCGTGGGCTGTGGCGATGTCGCGCCGTTCTGAGGCATACATCGAGTTGAGACGAAAAATGCGGGCGCTGATGAGATAAAGGCGGGGATTGCATGGGTCGATCTTGAATGCCTCGTTGACTGTGGCAAACGCCTGTGCAATTTTGCCTTGGCGGTATTGCACCTCGGCCGACGCGGTGAGCAGCGGAACAGAGTTTGGCGCGGTGGCAAGTTCAGTGGCAACGGCGGAGGTAGCGTCGTCAACTTTCTGCTCGCGCAGCAGGGATCGGACCAATCCGGCGGTCAGGGTTGCGTCGTGCGGCGTTTTGCCGAGGGCCTCGCGATAGAGAGATTCTGCCTGGCTTGCGTTGCCGGCCAGGTAGGCCTTTTCGGCTGAGGTAGGTTCGTGCGCCGGAACCACGTGGCAATGGACATCGCCGCCGCTTGGAAGCATACCGCTGGCGCGGGCGGTGCTCGCCATGATCGCGATACCGATCAGAGTGGACAGACAAATCGGAAACCATCGTCGAAGAGCCACAGCAGATTCTCCTTTAAACCTAGAGGGAATTGAAACGGTTGAAAATACCCGAGCAAGCGCCAATAAAGGTACATCGACGCACTCCGAAAAACAATGTCGGGAATCACGGGAGTATCCTATGTGCTGCCGGCAAGGCCTGTAACTTTTTCCTTCGTGGTGGGTCTTATTCAGGAGGCAGTACCGACTCTTCAGACAGTTCTGATTCTCGATTGGGAGTGGGTCATGAACAGATTTGTCATTACGACGATCGCGATGTTGACATTGGTCGTCCCAGCATTTGCTGCGGAAAACCTCAAACTGAATCCCAAACTCGACTACACCAGCGACAGCCAGGATGGCCCCCTCATCACGGGCGACAGCATGGACGCCGGCTTCGTCGCGGGCAAGCCGGCGTACGTGATTATGTATGGCGAGGGCTGCTTTAACTCCAAGCGGCAGGCGCGGCGTAGCGTGGGCCTCTACGAAATGTATAAGGGGCGCGTCCAGTTTGTGGTGATCGACATCGACCAGCATCTTTCTCGGGAGCAGAAGGAACTCAAGAAGAAATATTTCCGCGGCCACATTCCTCATGTCGTCATCCTCGACGCGTCAGGATCGGCGCTCTACAACCGATCTGGCGAGGTCGACGGCGCAGTCATCTCGGGTCTGCTCGACAACGCCCTCCGCTGACTTCTGGTCTTCGCTTGCCCGCTCGTTTACAATCCTGTCGCTGATTGTTCTCATCCGGCAGGAATGCATCAGTCCGGCATGAGCGCTGTTCGAAAGGAGGATGCGATGCTCCGCTCGCGTACGATTCTCCACTCGGCCGCCGTCGCCGTCCTGTTGGTATTAACCCTGAGTTGCGGCGCCGCCCACGACTCCGACGAATTCTTTGTTCTGGTCTCGGCAAATTTGCAACTTCCTTACTGGAAGGCCGCGGGAGCAGGCTTTTCCAATGCTGCCGCGCAGATGAAAGTACGTTCCGATTTTACGGGGCCGCAGAACTTCGATCCCAAGGCCGAGCGCGACGCTCTGGATCAGGCAGTGCAGAAGAAAGCGACCGGCATTTTGCTGGACGTGACCGATGCGGCGCTGCTCAAGGACAGCATCGATAAGGCTGTGGCGGCTGGCATCCCCGTAATTACCATCGATTCCGACGGGCCTGCGAGCAAGAGACTGTTCTTCATCGGCACCAACAACTATCAAGCCGGCATAACCGGCGGACAACGACTGGCGCAGGAATTGAAAGGCAAGGGGAACGTCGTGGTCTTTACCATGCCCGACCAGCCCAACCTGCAAGACCGCCTGCGCGGTTACAAAGACGCTCTCGCCAAGACTCCCAACATCAAGATCACACGCGTGGTCGATATCCAGGGCGATCCCCGCATCGCCTTCGATACTGCAACCCAGATCGTGGGAAAAGAGCGCGACAAAGTCGACGGATTCGTTTGTCTGGAAGCGCAATCGGGAAAGGAAGTAGCCGGGGTCCTCAACAGCTATAAGGTGAGGGGCAAAGTCGTGATCGCCATGGACACCGACCCGGAGACACTCGACTGGATTCAGAAAGGCCTCATCGCCGCCACGATTGCCCAGAAACCCTACACCATGGCTTTTGTCGGCATGCAGATGCTCGACAATCTCTATCACCACAAGCCGTCTTCGCTGGACACGGATTGGTCGAAGGACACTTTCGCGCCCATCCCCAGCTTTGTGGACACAGGCTCGGGCCTGATCGACAAGGCCAATGTGGCGTCATTCATTCAGGCCGGGAAGAACTTGTCTTCGGCGCCAAAATAGAGTCGCCCTATCGGAATACAAAATCGTAGTCATGGAGCCTTGATGCGGAAGCTTGTGCTTTCTTTTGCCATTTTCGTCTTAGCCTGCTCTTTCGGAAACGCCCTCGATCGACAACCCAACGCGGATTATCATGCCCGCCGTGAAGCCCTGGCCAAGAAGGCGGCGGGTGTTGTTGTGCTGTTCGCCCCGCTCGAGGCCGGTGACGCGGTCTACGGTTTTCGACAAGATGACAATTTCTACTATCTCTCCGGTGTGACCGAGCCGGGTGTCGCATTGCTGATTGCACCCGCGGTGGAAGCCAAAGACGACAACCCCGCTCGCCCCTACACCGAGATTCTCTTTCTTCCTCCCCACAACCTGCGGCTGGAGAAATTTACCGGACCGAAACTGGGCGCGGAAAATCCCGACGCATCGAAGATCACCGGCTTCGACCGCGTGGAAGACATGGCGAAGCTGCCGGAGGACGTCTCGAAAGTTCTGGCCGGCAATCGTTCGGTAATCTACACCGACGTCGCCTCGCAGGGAGAAACCTCCGCCAGCGCAGAGCCTTTGACGTTCCTGAAGCGCACCAATGCATTCCTGTTTTTCCAAGACGTGAAGCCGATGCTGTCCTCCGTGCGCACCGTCAAGGACGCGGGCGAAGCGGCCCTGATCCGCAAGGCAGTCGACGCTTCCGTGGCCGCTCACGTGGCCGCCATGAAAGCGGTGAAGCCCAACGTCACCGAATTTGAAATCTCTGGACTGATGCAATATGAATGGACAAGACGCGGCTGCGAGCGTCCCGCGTATTCGCCAATCGTGGGCTCGGGGCACAATTCCACAGTGCTTCATTACTCGGACAACAGCAACACCATGAAGGCGGGCGACGTCGTGGTCATTGACGCGGCCGGCGAATACTCGATGTACTCCGCCGACATCACCCGCACGTTGCCAATAAACGGCCACTTCACCCCGCGGCAGCGCGAGATCTACGACATCGTCCTCGGCGCGCAGGAAGCCGCCATTGCCGCCTTCCAGTCAGGGAAGTCGATGTTGTTTGGCGACACCGATGCGTCGCTCAACAAAGTGGCCAAGGACTACATCAAGTCGCACGGCAAAGATCTCCACGGCCAGCCCCTCGATCAATATTTCATTCATGGCCTGGGCCACTACATTGGATTGAACGTGCACGATCCCGGCGACTACAAAGTCCCGCTCGGTCCGGGCATGGCGTTCACGATCGAGCCCGGAATCTATATCCCGGAAGAAAACATCGGCGTGCGCATCGAAGACGACTTCTACGTCGGCGCCGACGGCAAACTGATCAAGTTGAGCGCGGCAGCCCCATCCAAAGCCGCGGATGTGGAAAAGGCGATGGCGGGCAAGTGATCGTCAGGCCGGCCGCGTCTTAGAATCGCTTCGCACGAATTCTATCTCTCACGTCGTCCTCAACGGAGAACGTCGCCGCGGAGTTCGCCGAGAACTTGCCTTCTAATTCATACGCCTGTTTCTCAAGAGGTATTTCCTCGTAGGAACCACCGGTCAGAAATCCACGAACATATGCGTCCGCGAATCCCTGCAAGCCGAGGTGCTTATACTGCACCGCATGCACCAGTTCATGAAAAAGCAGCGGAAGCGTAAACGGTTCGACGTGCACAGTCACATCCTGGAATGTGATTCCGGCCATGTCTGAAAACGGGAGCGCATTGCGGATCCCCAGCGCGCGCAGCTGCGGGTAAAACGGTGGTTCAGGTGCGCGCCCGCGGACCACTCGCACATTGTTCAGCACGTCGGCCGGGAAGAACGCCTGCAGCGCCCTATGGTGCTTTCCCTCGATTGACGCTGCCTTGCCTTGAAAAGCGGCACGCTGTTCTGCGATGTACGTCGCAATCCAGTTTGAGAGTTGTTCAATCTGTTTTTCTGCCAGGGAATAGGGCATTAAGCCAGCCTAAGAGATGTATTCCCGGATGTAGTCGTCTTTGGTGTGGGTCAACTGCCGAACGTCCCCGTCGAAAATTACTTTACCGTCGCGCAAAATCAGAAAGCTCATCGGCACATCGCAGTACTGCCCCCGTGGCAACACCCGTAACTGGTTAGTCTGTGGATCGAATTCATGCGTGGCCAAGGTGAAGGCGTCTTGCAGGCGGTGCGTGACCAGCAGGGAACTGGTGCGGTAAACATCGCGTTGCTTCATGATGAGTTCCACGATCGTATTGGACGTGACGGGATCGAGACCGCCCGTGGGTGAATCGTAGAGCAGCAGTTCCGGGTGAGTAATGATGGCGCGTGCAATGGCCACCCGCCGTCGCATGCCTCCCGATAGTTCAGAAGGAAACAGGTCGAGAGTGTGTTCCAACTCGACAAAGCGGAGAGATTCGCGTACCCGCCGGTCGATCTCTTCATCGTAGATTCCATGCTCTTCCATCAAGCGGTAGGCAACGTTTTCGCTCACCGTGAGGGAATCGAACAGCGCGCTTTCCTGGAATACCATGCCAAGCTTGCCGCGCATGGGAAAAAGATCCTGTTCGCGCATCTCGGTGACTTCGTTGCCGAGAACGGTGATCTTCCCAGAGTCCGGGCGTAGCAAGCCCAGCGCGAGCTTCAGAATCGTGCTCTTGCCCGATCCCGCGACGCCGAACAGCGCCTTGGTTTCTCCAAAAGGCAAATGAAACGAGACGCCGCGCAGGACCTCATTTTCCTCAAATGCCAGATGCACGTCTTCGAAAACAATGGCCGACCCAGACGGCCGCTCGGTGACGGCGGCAGCATGGTCGATAGGCAGCGTTGGCGCAGACATGCGTTTACCGGTACGACAAAATGGAAATCAACAGCTTGGTGACAAAAAAGTCGGTGACCAGAATAGACACAGAGGCAGCTACAACGGCCTGCGTCGTTGCCCGGCCCACGCCTTGCGTGCCCCCCCGCGCGGTCATGCCGTAATAACAACCGATCGTCGCGATGATGAAACCGAATAGAACTGGCTTGAGTAATCCCATGAAAACGTCTTGAAAAACGAGCGTCTGCCAAGCATTCGCCCAATATTGCCGGGCATCGAGGTTGAGGAACAATTTGGCCACGAAGAGGCCGCCTGCCAGTCCGACCAGATCCGAAATGATGCTGAGGAAGAACAGCATGAACACCGTCGCGGTGACGCGCGGAGTCACGAGCTTCTTCATCGGATCGGTGCCCAGCGCGCGCATCGCGTCGATCTGCTCAGTGACCACCATGGATCCCAACTCGCTGGCCATGCCCGAAGCATTGCGTCCCGCAACCATCAGCCCGGTTAGCACAGGCCCCAGCTCGCGCACCATGGAGGTGGAAACCAACTGGCCGATCAGAGTGATGGAACCGAAGCGCTGCAGCGTGTTCGCGGTTTGCAGGGCAAGCACGCCGCCGGTGAAGAACCCAGTCAACACGACAATGGGCAGCGATCCCACGCCGATCAGGTCGGCCTGCTGCACCATGTCCGCAAAATAGAGGGGCTTGCGGAACAGATTGCTGACCGAATGTGCAGCCAGCAAGGTGTAATCCTGAACCGCCTGGACTTTCTGCTTGGCGAACTCCGTGGGCGAGGTCAGTTCCATGCGATTCGGAAAGCCGGGCATCGGGTGCGAGGCACTGGCTTGACCGAACTATAACAGAGAAAGCTGTCAGCGATCAGCCGTCAGCTGGAACTGATATCCGTCGGTTTCGCTAGGGATGAGGGTCGACTACGGGCAAAGAGCTACGGGCTAAGAGCTAAGAACTAAGAACTAAGAACTAAGAACTGCTCCTACCCCCGCCCCTTCTTCTTAATCTCAATATTATGCCGCCGGATTTTCTGATTCAGCGTAGACAACGGCACGTGGAAGCGCTCAGCGGCCTCGGTCTGGTTCCAGTTGCACCGTTCGAGCATGTCGATGATGATGCGGCGCTCCACGTCCCCGATGATCTCAAACAGCGACGCGTCGGACGGCGCGTCGTGCAGCGTCAGCGAAGAACCACGCCCCATCATCGAGTCCGGCAGCAAGTCCATGCTGATCTCTGGTCCAGACGAAAGAACGACAGCACGTTCGATGACATTCTCCAGTTCTCGCACATTGCCCGGCCACGAGTAAGCCATCAGTGGACGCAGCGCCTCCGGAGTGATGCGCGGCGTAGTGCGTCCATTTTCTTCGGCATATTTTTTCAGGAAGAATTCAACCAGAAGCGGAATGTCTTCCTTGCGCTGCCTCAGCGGCGGGAGTTCCACGGTGATCACGTTCAACCGGTAGAACAGATCTTCTCGGAACCGCCCCTCGCGTACCATCTGGCGCAGATCAATATTGGTGGCAGCGATGATGCGCACGTCCACCTGAATCTCCTGAATCCCGCCCAGATGCATAAACCGCCGGTCCTGCAGCACGCGCAGAATCTTGGCCTGCGTCTCCAGCCCCATCGTAGCGATCTCGTCCAGGAACAGCGTGCCCTTGTCCGCAACCTCGAACAGCCCCTTCTTCGACGCGATGGCGCTGGTAAACGCTCCCTTCACATGACCGAAGAGCGTAGACTCCAGCAGGTCAGTCGGCATCGACCCCGTATTCACCGGAACGAACGGCCTGTCACGTCGCGGAGAATTCAGGTGCACGGCCTTTGCAATCACTTCTTTGCCGGTGCCGCTTTCGCCCTGCAGTAGCACAGTCGACCGGCTGTTCGCCACCTGCGCGACCAGGTCAAAAATCTTCAGCATGGGCTCGCTCTTGCCCACGATGTTTTCAAAGTTGTAACGCTGCTTGAGCGCGCGCTTGAGCTGTACGTTTTCTTCTTCGGCCCGGCGCCATCCCACCGCAGCGCGCACATCGGCAAGAAGTTTTTCGTTGTCCCAAGGCTTCTGCACGAAATTCGCCGCGCCCGACTGCATGGCGCGCACGGCATTTTCCACCGTGCCATACGCGGTAATCATGATGACGGGCAGGCGCGAGTCGTGCGAGTGAATCTCCGAGAGAATCTCCATTCCATCCCGTCCGGGCAGGGTCAGGTCGAGCAGCACCAGATCGAAGGGCCGGTCTGCCATTTGCGCGAGCCCGTCTTCGCCACTCACTGCAGTCTCAACTTCGAAGCTCTCCATTTCGAGCAGCGTCTGCAGCGATTCGCGGATCTCCGCCTCATCGTCAATGATGAGCACCGAGCCCGCCGGCGACGGGTTGCCGTTCATCGTGCCGCGCGCAATGACTGCTGCTTCAGACATGCACTGCCTTCCTGCTCAGGGGGAAATCCAGGGCGAAGGTCGTCCCGGAACCTGGATTGCTTTCGACACGAATCTTGCCCGCATGCTCTTGGATGATGCCGTACGTGACGGAAAGTCCCAGTCCGGTTCCACGGTTCTGACCTTCTTTGGGCGCCGTCTTCGTGGTGAAAAACGGATCGTAAATCCGCTGAATATGCTCTGGCGCAATGCCCGACCCAGTGTCCGAAACCCGCACGCTCACCATGTCGCCATTGGTCGTAGCCACGTTGAGCTTGCCGCCCCCCGGCATCGCGTCCTTGGCATTGAGAAACAGGTTCAGGAAGACCTGCTGCAGTCTTCCCGGATTTCCCTGAATCGGAGAAATCCCCGCCGTCAACTCGGAGTTCACCTGAATCTTCGCCGTCTTGAACTGGTGCTCCAGCAGCGCGAGCGTGTCGGTAATTACTTTATTGAGGTTGAGGTCGGCAAACTCGGTCCCGCTGGTGCGCGAGAAGTTCAACAGGTTGTTGACGATTTCCGAAGCGCGGAACGTCTGCCGCGTGATCTTCTCCAGCAGTCCCGACTTCTGCGGATCGCCCTGCAGTTGCTTGGCGAGCATCTGGGTATAAGACGAAATCACAGCCAACGGCGTGTTGACTTCGTGCGCCACTCCGGCTGCCAGCAGCCCGATCGACGAGAGCTTGTCCGCTTGCGAAAGCTGGCCCTCAAGCTCCACGCGCTCCGTGATGTCGTCCATAATGACGAGCCGCCCGATGACCTGGAACTTGCGCGTCACTAGCGGCGCAATAGCCACGTTGACCGTGCGCGTTTCGCCCGCCGGAGTCTGCAGCCGGAACTTGTACAGATTGTTGATGCCGGCGTTTTGCCGTACCCGGTAAAACTCCTCCACAAATTCCGCCGGGAAGATGCTGCGCACCGGTTGCGTTAGAGCTTGCCAGCGCGGCAGCGCGTACATTACTTCCATCTGCGCATTCCAGCTTTCGATGCGGTCTTCCATGTCGAGCGCCATGATGCCCACGTTGATCGACTCGACAATGTTCTCGTTGAAATCTTTCAGGCGCTCGTATTCGGCAACTTTCTGTTGCAGCGAAGCATAAAGGCGACCGTTCTGAATCGCGATGCCCAGATACCCACCGAGCGTCTCCAGCAACTCGATGTCTTCGCTCGAGAGGTAGTCGCCCTTGCTGGTCTTTCCCAGTCCAAGCACCGCCACGGTCTTCTGCTGCGCGCGGCAAGGAATGTAGTAGTTCAAATCGAGCCGGGCGATGGCATCCTGCGATCCGGCCGTCTCGCGCGGCACCTGGTGCGTATTCTCGAAGAACATGTGCCCGGCGGGCTCCGGTCGAGGGGTGTCCAGGAACGTCAGGTCGAGTTTACCCATCGGGTTCATGCCTACCGACTTGGAGAGGACGAACTCGTCTACTTCCTCTCCCGCCCGAAGGAAAATCGCGATCCGGTTCACCGACAAGGTTCGCGACAGTCGATCCACCACGGAAGAAAGCAGAGCATTCAGATCGGTTTCCGAGCCCAGTTCACGGCCGAACTCAATCAGTGTTCGTCGGTAGTCGTAGACGGTGCGATAGAAAAACTGGTCGACGCGATCCTGAATCCACTTGCGCACCGGATCAAACAAGAGCGCGGTGACCACTACCGCCAGAATGAGGCCCACCGGTCCGGTTTCCTTCTGCCGCATGTGGACCAGCGTGGCGACTCCCGCGACCAGCGCGAAATACATTCCCACCACAGCCGTGACCGCCAGCGTATAGACCACAACCCGCTTGGAGATCAGATCAACGTCCATCAGGCGATAACGGAAGATCACGAAACCAAACGTCAACGGCAGCAAGCCCAGGAACAGGACAGACAACTTCATCCACGTACCGGGCAGCGAACCCATCAGAAACGGCACGACGTAGAACAGCGTGTAAGGAACGATGGCCAGAACGGTTCCACGCGTGACCCACTTCAGTTGCTGACGCAGGATGGTCGTGCCGGCCAGACGGTAGCTATCCCACAGCACCGCCGCAGCGGCGATGAACAGAAGCGCCCCGTACGCCATTTCCTGCCGGTCCATGTCCCATCGCAAATACCCGCTGGCCTGAGCCAGCCGAAGGGCAAAAATGTGCCTTGCCAGCAGCATCGCGCCCGGCACATAAACCAGCGCTAACAGCCACGGACGCTGCCGAACGAAGTGTCGCCTCTCGGGAAATGTGAGAACGAAGTGCAAAAATAGCGTCGGTTGCAGAACCCACGCGACTATGTTGCACCAGTAAATCGTCCAGTCAAAGTCGTTCAGTTTGCCTGTGTACTTGAACGAGTACGCGACGAACGATACCAGGCAGAAAACGTAGAAGTGCGTCGATCCGGGCGCAGTCCAACGCCGCAACAGGACATAAACCCCGATGCCCAGGTAGATCAGAGCAATCAGCCGCAGTGAATTATTAAGGGATCGATCCGCGGGAACCAGAATCACGCTCGAATCCAGCGGGACCGTCTGCCGGATCAGCGAATAAGTCGCTTTTGACCAGACTCCCGTGTTGTAAAGCTGGCGCTCGAGCCCCGGGGTGCTCTTGATCTCCTGGCCGTTGACCGATACCAACTGGTCTTCCACCTTGATCCCGGCTTTCGCGCCTGGCCCAATGGGATCGACACGGTCGGCCACCAGGCGGCCCTCGTGCTCTACCCACCAAACTCCATCGTCGGGAGCGGCAGAATCACGTTCCTTTTGTAGATTGAAGCCGGCAAAGACCACCGCAGCCACTGTCAGCAGGAACAACAGGACTGCAACAAAGCGAGCTTGGCTTTCCCGATTCATGGGTTTCGGCGTTGGCCCCGAACCCCCAGGGGGCTGTGGAGGCGTGGAACGGACTTCCCACCGATCCTCAATGAGCAACTTCGCTGCCACCTCGAGCCCCATTCCTCTAACGGCTAAGTCCCGCAGATAAAGCCACTTCCGAAATTATAGATGCATTTTCGAACGGTAAGTATGTCTTTTTGGAGGTTTCTGTGGAATTCGGTATCCCATTTTCCTTGCGATTCTTGGGTTTAGGGACGCCAACCTCGTTTGATGGATTTCAGATCCGCTCAAGAATAGCGGATTCGCGAAGTTCCTACAGGATGTTGGAGGGGAAGACAGTCCGGTTCGGAAGGCTTTCGAATGCTTCCGGGCGGAGTGGGCAAAGGCAAGGCTTGGCCGCTACTTGTTTTGCAGAATTCCTTCCAGCGCTCCGAGCTTTCCGTCGATCGGCCCTGTCTTCAGCTTTGTTATGTCTAGGCCCAGCATCCTCGCGACCAGCGGATACACATTCACGTTCTCAAACGGCTCCAGCAAAACTCCGTGTCGAATGTCTGGACCGGCGGCCACGAATAGCGCCTTCATTTCGGGCATGCGGGTCACGTCGAATCCGTGCGCACCGACCGGATGCTCCGGGGCGTCAGGGTCTGTGTCGGTGCTGAGGAAATAAGGTCCATTCGGCACAACCACCGGGTCGCCCTCGCGTGGATTGCTGTCAAAGTGAAGGTAAGCGGGCACCGAGGTGCGCCGATAAACCGCAAACTTATCGCTTTTTCCGCGCATGGCCTCGTACGCCTTCTCTGCGTCGGTATCGGACTTTGCATAGAGCCCCAACCCAACGATTGGGGAGAACAATGAAGCGGTAAACCCATACTGACCGAGGTGAATCGGATCGCCTTCCACCTTCACCATCCCATGGTCGGCCAGCACGATCAGATCCACCGGTAACTTTATCTCTCTGAGGCCATCCATCAGTTTCCCGATTTCTCCGTCGAGTTCATGTACCGCGTCGGCGACCTGCGGACTATCCGGCCCAAAGCGGTGTCCGGCGCTGTCCGTGTCCGAAAAATACAGCGTGATGAAGTGAGGCCGCTGTTCCGGGGGTAGCCGGAGCCAGGCAAGAACCTGTTCAACTCGCTTTGGGTTGGGAAACCTTGCGTCGAACTTCAAATAATAGGTGGGGCGAACTCCCTGAATGTCCGCTTCGGAACCCACCCAGAAGAACGAAGCCGACCGCATACCTTGCTGCTCAGCCAGCACCCACAGCGGAGTCCCGCCATACCACGTGCCGTCGCCCACCGTCTTGCTATCGCGGTAATTGTACGTTTCCTTCCGCCCTGGATCGTAGAAGCTATTGGCCACGATGCCATGATGCTCCGGATAGAGTCCGGTAACGATGCTGTAGTGGTTGGGAAAGGTGATCGAAGGATAAGAGGGAAGCATCCCCTCCGGCGCGCTCGCCCCGTTGGCCGCGAGGGCCAGCAGATGCTCGGCGTGATACCGCTTCGCGTAGTCGTAACGGAAGCCGTCAAGCGAAACCAGAATCACGTATGACTTCGAAATTTGCTGCGGCGCATTCTGCCCGTGGTCAACAGTGATGACCGGAGCGATAGCCTGCGCCTGGCAGGCGACGACGAGTAAACACGCTGCAACGATGAGAGCGAAGATACGATGGGCAAAACGTTGCCCGGAATGATGCATGAGAGCCTCCGACAAGGATCAGACGATTAGCGTGAGGTGGTCAAATGATCTCTCGATGGCGTCATCCCGAGCGGAGCCGTTTTTCAGGCGAAGCGAGGGATCTCGCGCGGACTAAAAACGAATACTACCCCGCCTTCCGCTCGCCCTTCTTCGCTGGCTCCGGAAGCGTCTCATCGTCGTCCCACTCAAACGACAGCGCCCGCGCCGTAGTCTCAATCGGCTCCAACTCCGGAATGTCCTCCGCCACCGACGCTCCCAACTCGGCGAATTTCCGAGCCGAAACCAGCACCCGATTCTCCAGCGATCCCACAGCCTGGTTATAAGCCTCAACAGCCCGGTCGAGATTGGTTCCAACTCCCGTGATGTGCCCCGCGAGCTTGCGCAATCGGTCGTGCAGTTCCTTCCCCAGATTGCTGATCTCATGCGCGTTCCGCGCGAGCTTTTCTTGGTTCCATCCGTAGGCAACGGCCTTGAGCAGCGCGATCAAGGTAGTCGGCGAAGCCGGAATCACCCGCTGCAGCACGCCCTGTTCAATAAGTGTCGGATCCTGTTCCAGCGCCGCACTGAAAAACGTTTCCCCCGGCAGGAACATTACTACGAACTCCGGCGTAGCCTCGAACTGCTCCCAATAATTCTTGCCGGCCAGCGTCTTCATGTGGTCGCGCACCTGCCGCGCATGATTCGCCAGGCACGCCCGCCGTGCTTCTTCGTCGGTAGTTTCGAAAGCCTCAAGAAACGCCTGCAGCGGAGTCTTCGCATCCACCACCACATGCTTCCCGCCAGGCAACTTCACCACGAGATCGGGCCGAAGCCGTCCGCTTTCGCCAATCACGGTTCCCTGTTCCGTAAAGTCGCAGTAGGGGAGCATCCCAGCAATCTCCACCACCCGCCGCAACTGGATTTCTCCCCAACGTCCCCGCACATTCGGAGTGCGCAACGCGCGCACCAGATTCCCCGTCTCGGATTGCAATTCTCGTTGTGTGGAGATCAGAGATTGCACCTGCGCCTTCAAATCGCCATAAGCCTCGCCACGCGCAATTTCCATCTGCTGAATCTGCGCGTCCACCTTGCTCAGCGACTCGCGCACCGGCGTGACCAGATCCGCGACCGCTTTCTGCCGCGCGTCCAAATCGCCCTTCGCTTCGCTCTGAAACCGCTTCAACGTCTCCTGCGCTATCTGCAGGAAAGAAGTGCTGTTGCTGGTCAGCGCATCTGCAGCCAGCGCCTTGAACGCATTTTGCAAGTCCGTGGCGGCGCGCTCCCCGCTTTTCGTCAGCAATTCGATCTTTTCGTTGCTGGTCTTTCGTTCGGATTCCAGAGCAGATTCTAATCTCGCCCGGCTCTCCACCAGTTGCCGCTGATCGGCCAAAACCCGCGCCAGATCAACCTTTACGGCCGCTAATTCCTTTTCCGTCAACGACAAACGAGCCTGCAGAGCTGCGGTGCGCGAACGCAGCGCCAGCCACGCAAGCAGGCAGCCAAACAATAGGCCAATGCCCCCACTGATCCCTAGTTCCATGGTCACAGGTAACTTCTCGACCTCGCACCCAACCCCTAGCCTAGCACTAGCAACAAAGATTGCGCCCGTAACGAACTTGAGCCGATAGGAAAGTTAGAGCCTGAACTCGATCCCTCCCAGGATCTCGTTGGATAGGCCAAATTGATGCTTAGATCCCCCAGACTATTGCTGGCGTTCCTGCTGCTGATGGCCTCCGCGACCGTTCAGCCCGCCACCCGATTGATGGCTTCTCCCGCGGAAGGCCCCGCGCCTCCAGGCCAGTCAACGCAAAAAGCGTCGCTGAAGTCGGTGGCCGCGAAAGCCCCCGACATTCCATTTCACGATTACGAGATTCAGACCGAAGAACAGTTGCTGGCACTAGCCAACCAGTCCCGAAAGCAGGCCGGCGCCCCCCCTCTCACGCTCGACAATGGACTCTCCCAAGCCGCACGTACCCACGCGCTGGCGATGCTCCAGGCTCGGCAGCTTTCGCACCAATTTAACGGCGAGCCCTCCCTCCCAGTACGTCTCGCCGCCACGACTGCCCTCCAGTTCGATCAAGAGGGAGAAAACGTGGCGCTTGATTACGACGCCGAACACGGACACGAACACCTCATGCTCTCCCCTCCCCATCGCGCGAACCTGCTCAATCCGGCCTATAACGTGGTCGGGTTGGGTGTGGTTCGAAGCGGAGACCGCCTCTACATCGTGCAAGATTTCGGGCACGCCCTCCCCAACTATTCTTCTGCCCAGGTGAAAGAGCGCATCGCCGCGGCCGTGAATCAGAGTCGCCACCAGAGCGGCCAATCCGTACTGACGCGCCGCGACCTGATCACCGCTGATGACGCCGCCTGCTCCATGGCACACGCCGACAAACTCGGGACGTCTCCCGTTCACAAACTCGCGGAACGCTCCACCGTGCTCACCTACACCAGCCTGCATCCCGAAACCCTGCCCAACGGAACAACCCACGCGATCACCAGCCCCACGCTACACAGTTTCTCCATCGGCACCTGCTACAGCCGTACCGACACCTATCCCACCGGCGTCTATTGGGTTGTGTTGTCGTTGGAATAGCAGAATTCCGAGCTAAGCTCCCGCTGCTTCTCGCACTAGGAACCCCATCTTCGGATGAGTCGGCTCCATGCTCACCGGGATCCCGTATTCTCCCAGCGCTTCCGAAGTCACCGGCCCAATCGAGGCCACTTTGACTTTGCCCAGCGCAGCCACCAGAGAATCTTTGCAACTCATCTCTTCGGCGACCTGCAGCAGGTGATGCACCTGAATCGCCGCCGTGAACAGCGCCACCTCCACATTCCCAGCAATCAAGGCCTGGATCGCACTCCTGAGCGGCGCAGTATCCTCCGGCAGAGCCCAGTCGTACACATGCACGGCCAGCACGTCGGCCCCACGCTCTTGCAGACCCTGCACCAGATCTTTGCTGGGAATGCCATACTCCTGCACGGCGACCCGTTGCCCCTGCAGAGCCACCTTGTTCGTATCGAGAACCTTCAGGATTTCACGCCAAGTATTCGGCTCCGGCACGTTCCACTGGATGGGCACGCCCAGTTCTTTCAACGCCGCGACCGGCTTGGGCCCACGCGCCAGCACCGGGACCTTGCTCAGAGCGGAAACGAACTCTTCCCGTGCGCAGAACGGCTCGATGGCTCGAACCAGCGCTCGTGTCCCCACGCCCGTCAAGAAGATGACGAGATCGACCTTGCCTTCCAACAACGCGCCGGCAAAGTGTGCCACGTCTGCGCTATTGGCTGCCGGAACCTCTCGGGTGGCGGGAGCCACCATGGCGCGCCCCCCGCAGTTCTCAATCAGGGTTGCAATTTCCGCCGAGCGCCGGCTTTCGAACGAGAGCACCGTGCGCCCTCCGAATCCGCCTGCGGTTCGACTCTGTTCTGACTCCAGTTTGACTGCCATGGAGAAATCCTAGCACTCGAACCACACAGAACCTCCGCGTGCTGGTTTATCACCGCGACCTGCGGGGTCGCCTGGATCGCCTTAAACAAGGGCGTAGCCCCCGGTTTGCAAAGAACTGTAAAAATGGTGGCTTTTTCCCTGCGTTTGAGTGAAGCTAGAGAACGTCGCCAGTTTGGTCAGGTCGCCAGTTTTGGCCCGATTGATGCGCCCTCCTGGTTGTACTTCCATACTGGCTGTTTCGCTTCAATCTCACACTTGGTTTGTCTGGGGACATGCGTCATGCTTCGAAGAGGGATTTCCTTCTCCACCGTTAACGGTCTGGTCCTGGCCTGTATCTTGCTCTCCTGTTCCATTACAGCAACTGCCCAGCGCCACGGCGGAGGCGGTATGGCGGGCGGAAGTGGCATCTCCGGGATCAGCCGTCCGAGCGGAGTCGACGAAAAGGACAGCATGAAGGATTTTCACCAGGCTCTTGCTCTGCAGGCGACCAGCCAACAGATCGCGGAGTTTCAGGGCCTGATCAAGAGTATCGAAACGGCGCAAGCGGAACTGCAAGCGCTTCTGCAGCAGTTGCACAAGGAAAATGGCGCGACCAACTCTGGCCGGCGCGAGCCTTTGGACCACGCTCTCGATAACGCCCGCATCGGAAACAAGAAGTTCCTGGAAGGCCTCTCACCCGCGCAAAAGGCTGGGTTGAAAGATATCGCCAAGAAACTGGCCAAGACGGACGTCGATCTCGATCTGGAACAGAAACGACTCAATCAAAGTTTGGAACTCAAGTCGGCCGCTCCGGAACTCACACCCCACGCCGAGAGTCTCGATAAAGCGCTCACCGATTTCTACAACCTGCAACTCGCGCTCGGACGGGAGATGAGTATCACGCTGGCGACGGGCGAGGATCTGGCGTTCATTCTTCCTCAGGTGAAGCGGTCGGTCGGCATTCAGAATTTGACCATCCCTGTCACGGTTTCGGGAGTACTTTCGCAGAGCGCGGCGCAGGGCGGCCGGCGCACCTTCAGACTCGAGCTAATAGCGGATTTGACCGAGCTCCAACAAAGTATCACCGATGTTCTTCGCTCCCAAATCGATTCCTCCGAAACCTGCGGACAGCGCGTCTCCATCCAGCAGGCCAGGCTCACGCCCGCGGCTCCTGCAAGCCTGCTGGTCGTGCGGCTGCACTTTGAACGCTGGATGTGTCTCCGTGCCTCAGGTCAGCCGACTTCCACCGAACTGGCCGAGAGCGACGGAACCGTCGAGATCAAGCTGACTGTCGCTATTGAGAAAGAAAAGCAGAACACCTTGGTGGTAAAAGCCGCCTTCGGCCGCGTCGATGCTACGGGCATGTTGAGCGACGTATTGCATTCCGGGGCGTTGGGTGAGGACCTGCAAAACAAGGTCGCCCAGTCGGTGCTGTCTGCGGCGCGCGTCGGAACGGATTTCAAAGTTGCACTTCCGCCGGCAGTGCAGAACTCCGCCACGCTGCAAAGCGCAAAATTCCGGGATCTGGGAGTGGGTGGCCTGAGCGTCGTGCTCGAAGGCCAGGTTGAAATCTCCAACGAGCAGGCCAACCAGTTAGCCAGTCAGCTCAATCAGACTCTGTCCGCGCAACAAGCTCCGGCGCAATAGCGGAACCAGAATTACGGTTTCACCGGAATCGCGTAGTGCGACGCAATCAGCCGCCATTTTCCGCCCGCCTTCATCCAAACATCGGTAAACCGGTCGTGATAGTCGTAGGGTCCGTCCTTATCCTTAGCTCTTCTCGTGATACACCCCCGTCAAGATCGCCGTATTCCCGTGCATCCGCACCTTGACGTCGGTCATATCCGCCACGTCCACGTGATTCGTCGACGCTGCGCTGAAGCTGATGTACCCGGTCTTGCCGAAAACGTTGCCATCCTCAAACGTAATGACGAAATCGTCGTCCAGCAGGGAAGCCAGCAGATCGAACTTCCGCTGCTTGTACGCTTCCGTCAGTTTGGGATCCAGGGCCTTCACTTGAGCCGCTTCCGAGTCTTCCTGCGCCACCGCGCGCGTGAACGAAACGGTCAGCAGACACAGCGTCACAGTCGACAGCAGGATTTTGCGCATGCTCTCCATATTTCATGATCCCGCCGTCGGCGGCAAGTTCAATCCGTGACGACCCATTCACCATCCCGTGTGCTACTCTTGCCCTGCCCTCCGTCTGCGGTTTCACTCATGGGATCCTCGGCACCAGCCCGCTTGCCTCAGACTCTCCCCAACGACGTTCGCTTCGGCACCGCCGGATGGTCCTACAAAGACTGGGAAGGCGTCTTCTATCCCTCGGGCATGCAGCACCGCAAAATGCATCCCCTTGAATACCTGGCGCGCTTTTTCGACACCACTGAAATCAACACGTCGTTCTACGGCCCTATCAAGGCCCAACTCGCCAAGCTCTGGTGCCGCAAAGTTGCCGCAGTCAATCCGCGCTTCCTCTTTACCGCCAAGCTGTATCGCGCCTTCACCCACTCGCCCGTGATGGGCCCCACCTCCGCCGCCACCATCCGCCCCACCGACGACGACGAAGCCCGCGCCCGCGAAGGCCTCGACGTCCTAGCCAACGAAGGCCGTCTCGGCGCTCTCCTCATCCAGTTTCCTCTCTCCTTCAAGAACACTTCGCTGAACCGCGAATACCTCGACCGCCTCCTCCGCCAGTTCATCGAATATCCGCGGGTCGTCGAAGTGCGCGATTCCAGTTGGGACAACGCTGAAACCCTGGCCTCTTTCGCCCACCAGCATGTAGCCTTCTGCAACATCGACCAGCCCGTCCTCGGACGCTCGCTCGCCCCCACGGATCACGTCACCGCGCCCCTCGCCTACATACGCCTCCACGGACGCAACTACGATCAATGGTTCGACTCCGACAACCGCGACGACCGCTACAACTATCTCTACAACGAGAGGGAACTGGCGGGCTGGAAGGAACGAATTGAAACCGTCGCCGCGAGAGCCGAGACCACCTACGTGATCACCAACAATCACTTCGAAAGCAAGGCCGGAGTCAACGCTCTCGAGCTGAAAGCCATGCTGACCGGCAAGCGCGTCCCAGCCCCGCCTACGCTAGTCCAGAAATATCCCGAGCTGCGAAGATTCGCCGACCCCGCCGAGGACTCTGATGGCCCGCCCCGATTATCTCTAACCTGAGCTCACGGAAAGTTCGTCACCTTAGGCGTGACCCTAGGTTTCATCGCGGTCGCCTCGCCCGTGTCATTAATAACGTGGTTGATCGCGCCGTGCTCTCCCAGCGCCACCGTGATCATGTCGTGGAACCGTACCTCCGGCCTCTTCGGCGTCTCAATCGCCCGAGTCAACACCACGTCCGGATAAATAAAGACGCTATACAAGACCAGCCCCCACGCCTCATGACTCGTGACTGC